>NZ_JABXFD010000654.1 GCF_013372625.1 Actinomadura sp. BRA 177 | reverse complement strand
GGGTTCCAACCGCTCAACGTGCTTCCTTTCCGGGGGCTGAACGGCGAGGCGGCTCGGCGGGGTGCTCGCCGGTGGAGATTCTCGCGCACGCGGCGGCGTCCCGGGGGCGTCCCACCCCCGGCGTCCCCGTAGAATCGTCAGCCGTGACACAGCCCAGCACTGAGCGCGGCCAGGGGGCCGCCGACGTCGACCTGCCCACCCAGTACCGACCGGCCGATGTCGAGGGCCGGCTCTACGAGCGCTGGGTATCGGCGGGGCTGTTCACCGCCGACCCGCTGCGCGCGCCGGAGCGTCCCGCGTACTCGATCGTGATCCCGCCGCCGAACGTCACCGGTTCGCTGCACATGGGGCACGCCCTCGACCACTCCATCCAGGACACGCTCGTCCGGCGGCGCCGCATGCAGGGCCACGAGACCGCGTGGATCCCGGGCATGGACCACGCAGGCATCGCCACCCAGAACGTCGTGGAGCGCGAGCTGGCCAAGGAGGGCCGGTCCCGGCACGACCTCGGCCGCGAGGCGTTCGTCGAGCGGGTCTGGCAGTGGAAGGCGGAGTCCGGCGGCCGGATCCTCGGCCAGATGCGCCGCCTCGGCGACAGCGTCGACTGGACGCGCGAGGCGTTCACGATGGACGACGACCGCGCCCGCGCCGTCCGGACGATCTTCAAGCGGCTGTTCGACGACGACCTGATCTACCGCGCCGAGCGCATCATCAACTGGTGCCCGCGCTGCCTGACCGCCCTGTCCGACATCGAGGTCGAGCACGAGGAGGTCGACGGCGAGCTGGTCTCGATCCGGTACGGCTCCGGTGCGGACGGGCTGGTCGTCGCGACCACGCGGGCGGAGACGATGCTCGGCGACACCGCCGTGGCCGTCCACCCGGAGGACGAGCGGTACCGGCACATGGTCGGGCGGGAGATCGAGCTTCCGCTGACCGGCCGCCGCATCCCGGTCGTCGCCGACGAGCACGTCGACCCCGAGTTCGGGACGGGCGCGGTCAAGGTGACCCCGGCGCACGACCCGAACGACTTCGAGATCGGCCGCCGGCACGACCTGCCGTCCATGTCCGTGATGGACGAGCGCGGCGTCGTCACCGCGTCCGGCCCGTTCGAGGGCCTCGACCGGTTCGAGGCGCGCCCGGCGGTCGTGGCCGCGCTGCGCGAGCAGGGCCGGATCGTCAAGGAGGTCCGCCCCTACAAGCACTCGGTCGGGCACTGCCAGCGCTGCTCCACGGTCGTCGAGCCGCGCGTGTCGCTGCAGTGGTTCGTGAAGGTGGAGTCGCTGGCGCGGGACGCCGGCGACGCCGTCCGCGACGGCCGCGTCAACATCCACCCGCCGGAGATGGCGGCCCGCTACTTCGAGTGGGTCGACAACATGCACGACTGGTGCATCAGCCGGCAGCTCTGGTGGGGGCACCGCATCCCGGTCTGGTACGGGCCGGACGGCGAGACCGTCTGCCCGGGCCCGGACGAGGAGCCGCCCGCCGGCTGGACGCAGGACACCGACGTCCTCGACACCTGGTTCTCCTCGGCGCTGTGGCCGTTCTCCACGCTCGGCTGGCCCGACAAGACGCCCGAGCTGGAGCGGTTCTACCCGACGTCGGTGCTGGTCACCGGGTACGACATCCTGTTCTTCTGGGTCGCCCGGATGATGATGTTCGGCCTGTACGCGATGGACGGCGTCCAGCCGTTCGACACCATCGCCCTGCACGGGATGGTCCGCGACCAGTACGGCAAGAAGATGTCCAAGTCGTTCGGGAACGTCATCGACCCGCTCGACTGGGTCGACGAGTACGGCGCGGACGCGACCCGCTTCACGCTGCTGCGCGGCGCGAACCCAGGCGGCGACGTCCCGGTGGCCGAGCAGTGGGCGCAGGGCTCCCGCAACTTCTGCAACAAGCTGTGGAACGCGACCCGGTTCGCGCTCATCAACGGTGCGCACGTCCGCGGCGACATGCCCGCCGAGGTGACGACCGTCGACGCGTGGATTCTGTCGCGCCTCCAGTCGGTCATCGCCGAGGTCGACGAGCACCTGGAGGGCTACGACTTCGCCAAGGCGTGCGAGGCGCTCTACCACTTCGCGTGGGACGAGGTCTGCGACTGGTACGTCGAGCTGGCCAAGGTCCAGCTCGCGGACGAGCGGGCCGAGGCGACGCGCCGCGTTCTGGGCGAGGTTCTCGACAAGCTGCTGCGGCTGCTGCACCCGGTGATCCCGTTCGTCACCGAGGAGCTGTGGACGTCCCTGACGGGCGGCGAGACGATCCTGACCGCGCCGTGGCCGTCCGCCGAGCCGTCCCGCGCCGACCGGGACGCCGAGGCCCGCATCGAGTCGCTGCAGCGGCTCGTCACCGAGGTCCGCCGGTTCCGCGCCGACCAGGGCCTCAAGCCGGGCCAGAAGGTCGCGGCGGCGCTGGAGCGGGGCGGCTCGCCGCTCGCCGCGCACGAGGAGGGCGTCCGCGCGCTGCTGCGCCTCACCGCGCCCGGCGACGGGTTCGCCGCGACCGCGTCGCTGCCCGCCGAGGGCGTCACGGTGCGGCTCGACACCGCGGGCGCGATCGACGTCGCCGCCGAGCGCAAGCGGCTGGAGAAGGACCTGGCCGCCGCCCGCAAGGAGGTCGACCAGGCGCGCCGCAAGCTCGGCAACGAGGCGTTCATGGCGAAGGCCCCCGAGGCGGTCGTCGCGAAGAACCGCGACCGGCTCGCCCAGGCGGAGGCCGACATCAGCCGGCTGGAGTCGCAGCTGACCGCGCTCCCGGCGGGCTGACCCGGGCCGACCGGCGTCCCGTCCGGAAACGGGCGGGAGCCGGGCACCGCGAACCGTCGGCGCGGCGGGCCCGGCGCCGTTACGATCCGGTTGGGCCCGCGGGCTTTTGGCGGTACATGAACCATCGGGAGTGCAATGGCCGAATCACCTCCTCGGTCCGGAGCGCCGGACTCCGCGTCGGGCGATGACCTGGACGCGGCGCAGGTCGTCGAGGACGGTGCCGCTTCGGCGCCGTGGGGCCGGGCGCGCCCGTGGTGGTCGCTCGACTCGGGTGGCGGGACGGGGCCGCTCCAGGCGGTGAACGGCACCGGCGGGCACCCGATGGCGGGCGGCTCCGGCGCGCATCCCGTCGTCGGTTCGGGAGCCCACCCCGTCGTGGGTTCGGGAGCCCATCCCGTGGTCGGTTCGGGCGCGCATCCGGTGGTCGGTTCGGGGGCGCATCCGGTGGTCGGCACCGGCGGGCACCCCATCGTCCATGGGGGCACGGGCCCGCTGCCCGCGGCCCCGTCGAAGAAGCGGCGCGTGCCGAGGCTGCTGCTGGTCGCCGGCGCGACCGCGGTCGCGGCGGTCGCCCTGATGGCCGGGGCCCTCGTCTTCCGGACGGGCGGCGGTGACGCCAAGGACGCCCGCACCACGGCCCTCCCCGCGTCCAAGAAGATCATCAACGCGGGTCCGGTGGCCGGCGGGCTGCGCAAGGACAAGCTGACCCCGCCATTGGCGAGCGCGGCGTACCCGTTCATCGCGGGCGCCGTCGAGGCGGGCGGCGTCCCGGTCGCCCAGCACGGCATGGCCGTCTATACCGAGGAGCCCGTGCGCAGGGTCAACGTCCTGTTCATGGGCGGGACGGGCGCGATCCGCAACCCGGCGGACTTCCTGCAGAAGGTGCAGCCCACCACGTTCATCGCCGGCCAGGACGCCGACCTCGGCGGCAAGGGCGGGAAGGCCGTCTGCGGCACGTTCGCCGTCCTGGCCGAGACCCACACGTACTGCGCGTGGGCGACCAGGGACTCCTACGGCATCGTCGCGTCCAACCGTCCGACGGTGAACCCGAAGTTCCCGCTGATGGCCGAGGTCATGCGCCGGATCCGGAAGGACGTCGAGCGGCCGAAGTGACGAACAGCCGCTCGGTGTCGGCGTCGATCACGTCCAGGACGTGCCCGGTGAAGTAGCCGGTGCCGAGGACGACGACGCGATGCCCCAGCGTGGCGAGGGACTCCGGCGTGATGGCGGACGAGCCGACGACGTCCCAGCCGGGCGGCAGCGGGCGGGTGAAGCGCAGGTGCGGCAGCGGCAGCCGGATGAACGTCACGGGCAGCGCGCCGAGTTCGGCGATGGCCCCGTCCACGTCCTTGTGGTCGGGGAGGCAGACGACGGCGTGGTCGATCGTCCCCCAGGTCTTCCGCGCGGCGGCCAGCGCGGCGGCGACGCCGGTGCGGTCGATGGCGGAGTCGATCAGCAGCCGCGTCGCCGATCCGGGCACGTCGTGCCGGGACGTCCGGCCGGGCAGGACGATCGAGGCCAGCACCTCCCGCAGCGCCTCGGCCGGGGGCTCGGTCACGCCCGGCATGCGGCGCGCGGCGGCGACGCCGAGTTCGGCGGCGGCCCGTCCGAGACCGGCGGGCAGCAGGTCGTCGGGCAGCGCGGCGCCGCCCGGCCCGACGACGTCGGCGCCCCGCAGCACCTCGGTGACCGGCGCCGATTGTGGCGCTGACAGCACGATCGTCCCCGGTCCGGCCACACCGAATTTCTCCTGGGCGATCTCCGCCTCGGTGTCCCCGAGCACGCCGGCGTGCTCCAGGAAGACCGGCGTGATCGCGGCGACGTCCGGTGGGAAGAGGGCTACCTCGTCCGACCGTCCGCCCATCCCGGCCTCCAGGACGAGCGCGTCCGCACTGGCACGGCCCGCGTGCAGGACGCCGGCGAGCAGGAAGAGGCCCGACGGCGACAGATATCCGTCCGAGGGCGGCGGAAGCGTGCCGATGCCCTCTTCGAGGGCCGCCGCCAATATGGCCAGCTCCTCCTCCGAAACGGCTTGTCCGTTAATCCGGATCCGGTCGCGATCCGTGCGCAGGCCGGGACTGGTGACGGTGCACACGCGAAGTCCGGCGGCGGCGAGAAAGGCCGACGCGTAGGTCGCCGCCGTGCCCTTCCCTTTGGACCCCACAACGGTCAGTACGGGAGCGTCCGGGGCAAGCACCCCCAAGGCGCCGGCGAGCGCGCGGGCCCGCCCGATGTCGCGGCTCTCGCCCGGAGCGCGCCGCTCCCACTCCCGGAAGAACACGTCCATATCTCCAGTGTGGGGCCGGACGGAGCGTGCCGCACCGCCGAGTAGGCTCGGGGACCGTGAGTCAGCGAACCGATCCTGCCGACTACCGGGCGACCGTGGCCGCGATCATGGCGCGCGGGGTCGAGTGGGAGATCGATCCCACCCTCGACCGCATCCGCGACCTGGTCGACGTCCTGGGCGAGCCGCACCGCGCGTACCCGGTGATCCACATCGCCGGGACGAACGGCAAGTCCAGCACCGCCCGGCTCATCGAGGCGCTGCTGCGCGAGCGCGGGCTGCGCACCGGCCTCTACACCAGCCCCGAGCTGACCACGCTGCGCGAGCGCATCGCGATCGACGGGGAGCCGATCAGCGAGGAGCGGTTCGTCGAGACGTTCAACGACGTCCTGCCCTACGTCGAGCTGGTCGACGGCAAGCACACGGGGCGGCTGTCGTTCTTCGAAATCCTGACGGCGATGGCGTACGCGGCGTTCGCGGACGCGCCCGTCGACGTGGCCGTGGTCGAGGCCGGCATGGGCGGCGCCTGGGACGCGACGAACGTCGCGGACGGCGTGGTCGCCGTGATCACCCCGATCGGGCTGGACCACACCCGCTACCTCGGCGACACGCTGGAGGAGATCGCCGGCGAGAAGGCGGGGATCATCAAGACCGGCGCGGTCGCGGTGCTCGCGCAGCAGCCGGTCGAGGCGGCCGAGGTGCTGCTGCGCCGGGTCGTGGAGATCGGCGCCACGGCGGCGCGCGAGGGCATCGAGTACGGCGTGCTGAGCCGGGACGTCGCCTTCGGCGGCCAGCAGATCAGCCTCCAGGGCCTGCACGGCCGCTACGACGAAATCTTCCTGCCGCTGTTCGGCGAGCACCAGGCGGGCAACGCCGCGACGGCCCTGGCCGCCGTGGAGGCGTTCGCCAGCGGCGCGCCGACCAGGGGGGAGGCCAACCTGGAGGCGGCGACCCGCATCGCGGCCGGCGAGTCCTACCTCGGCGGCGACGAGGGGCAGCTCGACCCGGCGCTGGTGCGCGCCGGCTTCGCCACGTCCGCCTCGCCGGGCCGGCTGGAGGTCGCCCGGACGGGCCCGACCGTCCTGCTGGACGCCTCGCACAACCCGGCCGGGATGGCGGCGACCGTCGAGACGATCACCGAGTCGTTCGGCTTCACCCGGCTCGCCGGGGTGCTCGCCATCGCCGCCGACAAGGACGTCGCGGGCGTCCTGGACCAGCTCGAACCCGTGCTGGCGGAGCTGGTGGTGACCCGCAACTCCTCGCCGCGCTCGATGCCGGCCGAGGAGCTGGCCGAGCTCGCCGAGGGGATCTTCGGCACCGAGCGCGTCCACCTCGTGGAGCGGCTGGACGACGCCATCGACCGGGCGATCGGCCTCGCCGAGGAGACCGGCGAGTACCGGGGCGCCGGCGTGCTGATCACCGGATCGGTGGTCACGGCCGGCGACGCCCGCACCCTGCTGCGCGTTGAGGAAGGCCGCTGATGAGCACGCGGACCGCTGACAACCCGGCCCGGCGGCTGTTCGCCACGGTGCTGGCGTGCGAGGCCATCGTGATCGCGCTGGCGATCCCGGTCGCCGTGTCGGTGCTGGACGTGGACGGCGCGACCGCGGGCGCGGTGTGCGGGAGCCTGGCGGTCGCCTGCCTGCTGATGGCCGGGCTGCTGCGCCGCCCCTGGGCGATCCCGGTGGGCACCGCGCTGCAGGTGCTCATCATCGCGACCGGATTCATGGTGCCGACCATGTTCTTCCTCGGTGCCGTTTTCGGGGCGCTCTGGGGGACGGCCATTTGGCTGGGACACAAGGCGGCGAGCGCGCAGCCGCGCTAGGTTCGGGCGGGAACGGCAGCCAATCATCCCGCCGATTACCGCGAATTCCAATTATCGCCTCAATTTGGACATCCTTCCCTTTTGGGAAATGCGCGTCCGGCGGATGACGACCCTGCGAAGGAGCAGGCCGTGTCCAGCCACGCACCCGCAACCCACGCACCGCACCATCCGCTCGAAGGAATCGCGCGGCGGCGGCTCGCGGCGCTCGGCGCGCTGCTGCTGACGGGCACCGCGCTGCCCGCCGCCGTACTGACCGTGCCGGACGCCTCCGGCAACGTCGTCCCCGCCGCCGCGCGCGCCCTCGACCTCGGCGACGCGGGCGTCGCCGGCCTGCTGCGCGCCACCGGCCTGGCGCTGCCCGCGCTGCTGCTGACCGTGCCGCTCGGCGCCGTCGCGGCCCGCAGGTTCCCCGCCTGGACGGTCCTCGCCACGGGCCTGGCCGTGCTGCTGGCCGGCCTCGGCGCCGTCCGCTTCGCCCACTCGGTGCCCCTGGCCGGCGCGATCCGGGCGGCACAGGGCGCGGGCGCCGGAATCGTCCTGCCCGCCTCCCTCGTGCTCGTCTGGGAACGCCGCGACCACACCCTGGCCGCCGTCTGGGCGGGCGTGCTCGCCGGCACGCTCATCGTGGCGATGCCGTTAGCGCTGAAGGCGGTCCCCATGTCGGGCTCGGACTGGCGTGTCGCGCTCGCGCCCTTCCCGTGGCTCGCCGTCGCCGCCGTCGGCGCGGCCCCGGCCCGGTACACCGAACGGGGCCAGTTGCTGCTCCCGCTCGTCCCGGCGGCGGGCTTCGCGTTCCTCGCCGTCGTCGCCGCCGACGACTGGTCGCCCGGCGCGCGGATCCTCGTCGCGGGCCTCGCGGTGCCCGCCCTGATCGGCCTCGCCGTCACCGGCGGACGGGACGCGCCCGCGGGCAGCCCGCACGGCTGCGCCCTCGTCATGATCGCCGTCGGCCTGCTCACCTACCCCGTCGCGGGGCCGCCCGCCGGGCTCGCCTCCCTCACCCCCCACCCCCTTCCTCTTATACACCTCTTACGGCGCCCGCCCACAGGACACGTTACATCTCCGGTGCAGCCCTCTCCCACAAACAACAAGCCACCGTCAGACCACTACAATACACCCACCCACACACAACATCCACCCATAA
>NZ_JABXFD010000377.1 GCF_013372625.1 Actinomadura sp. BRA 177 | reverse complement strand
CCAGGGCGCGGCCGTGTCGTCTGCGTCGGCAGGGGGAGAGGGGTAGAGGGGGCAGGGGGCGGGGCGGGCGGTGGCGGGGGTCCAGCCCTGGGCGAGCGCCCAGCGGACCATGCTGGGGCCGCAGGCGACCGTCTCCAGGCAGCCGCGGGCGCCGCACACGCAGGGTTCGCCGTCGTGGTCGACGAGGACGTGGCCGATGTGGCCGGCGTTGCCGGTCCGTCCCGTCCAGGGGCGGCCGTCGATGATGAGGCCGCCGCCGACGCCGGTCGACACGACGATGCCGAGGAGGGACGAGCCGGAGTGGCCGCCGCGCCACCATTCGCCGAGGGCCATGCACTGGGCGTCGCCGGCGAGGGAGACGGGGACGCCGGGGACGAGGCGCTGGACGGCGGCGACGAGCGGGTAGCCGCGCCAGCGGGGGATGTTGATCGGGCTGACGGTGCCGGCCATCGTGTCGATCGGGCCCGCGGAGCCGATCCCGATGCCGGTGACGCCGCGGTCGGCGAAGTCGGCGACGAGGCCGCGGAGGGTCGCGGTGGGCGACTGCCCGACGGGGTGCTCGGCGCGGTCGAGGAGGGTCCCGGACGCGTCGACGCGGGCGACGGCGAACTTGGTGCCGCCGATGTCGAGGGCGAGGACGGTCATGACCCGATCCCCGGGAGCGCCCGGTAGAGGGTGCCCTTTCCGGTGAGGGCGGCGGCCGGGGCCCCGGCGGGGATGAAGGCGGCCTCGCCCCGGGTGAGGGTCAAGGACGCGAGCCGGGCCTCGCCGTCCAGGCAGAGGAGTGTCTGGGGGAGGCCGGTCGGCAGGTCGTACGGGGTGTCCGTGAGGTCGTGGCGGACGAGCGTGAATTCTTCGGCGGACGTGCTGTATTCGTTTTCGGCCGGTTCGACCCGGGCGGGGGCGGAGGGGGCGAATTCCACTACGCGCATCAGTTCGGGGACGTCCATGTGCTTTCCGGTGAGGCCGCAGCGCAGAACATTGTCGGAGTTCGCCATGACCTCGATCGCGAGACCGCCCAGGTAGGAGTGGGGAACTCCGGCGTCGAGGAAGAGGGCTTCGCCGGGCTTGAGCCGGACGTGGTTGAGCAGGAGGGCGGCGAGGATACCCGGGTCGCCGGGGTGGGCGCCGGCGATGTCGGCGTAGACGCCGGTGAGGACGGGTTCGACCGCGGCGAGGATGGGGCGGGAACTCTCGTCCAGCATCTGGGTGAGGACGGTGCGAAGCGCTTTCGCGGGCGGGTCGTCGCGGAGGGCGGCGATCCACGGGTGCAGTTCGGGGACGGCGAGGCTTTCGAGGACGGCCGCCGTTTCCGCGGGGTCGCGGAAACCGCAGAGGCCGTGGAAGTCGGTGAGCGCGCAGACCATTTCCGGCTTGTGGAAAGGGTCCTTGTAGGTGCGGGTGCCGTCGTCGATCGGGATGCCGCGCGCCTCTTCTGCGGCAAAGCCCGAGCGGGCCTGCGCCGTGGTGGGGTGCACCTGGAGAGATAGCGGTTTCTCGACGGCGAGCACTTTGAGCAGGTAAGGGAGCGTCGGGCCGAAGCGGGCCACCGAGGCGGCGCCGAGCATCCCCGCCGGGTCGCGCTCGATGAGAACGTTCAGCGGCGTCCCGTCCACCGACGAGGGGGCGGCCGGATGCGCGCCCGCCCACAGCTCCGCCTGCGGACGGCCGGTCGGCTCGGCGCCGAGCAGCTCCGGCAACGCGGTACGCGACCCCCAGTCGTAGGGCCGGATCACGGTGGACAGCGGCAGGGGCACCAACCCGCGCGTTCTCCTTACTCGGTGCGCCACGTCGGGAGGTCGGCGCTCGTGACAGACAGGGTACAAGTGTCGGGCTCCTGCGGGCGCGGTGCCCGCGGCACGTGATCAAAGCGACATTCCGGATGAACCTCCGGCGGCCCGCCCTCGAACTGCTCAACGGGGACGGTGCCCGGCGGGCCGGACCCTCTAGGATGAACGCCGGGGAGGTGGTGGACGTGGGCAAGCACAACAAGCCGGCGACGCGGTCGTGCCCCGGCTGCAACGGGACCGGGACCAGCACCGCCACCCACGAGAGATGCAACGTCTGCCGCGGCACGGGACGCATCTGACGCCGGTCGCGGTCTCCGAGGGGTGGGCCCGCCGGGAGCCTCCGGGGGGTGAAGCGGCGGCGCGGGCGCCCGAGAAATGGTTGAATCGTGCGCTATGTGGCACTCGTCACTGCGCTCCAAGCCCTGGCGACGGAGGTATCAGCCTGGTGTTCCCGTCGATTTCGACATCCCGGACATCCCTGTCACCCGACTGCTCGACGACGCCGCCGACCGGTATCCGCGCAAGCCGGCGCTGATCTTCTTCGGCAAGCAGCTCTGCTACCGCGACCTGCGCGAGGCGGTGGACCGGTTCGCCGACGGGCTGGCCCGGCTCGGGGTCCAGCCCGGCGACCGGGTGGCGCTGATCCTGCCGAACTGCCCGCAGCAGGTCATCGCGTTCTGGGGGGTGCTCCGCCGCGGGGCCATCGCCGTCCAGCACAACCCGCTCTACACCGAGGAGGAGATGCTCCGCCAGCTCGCCGACTGCGGCGCGCGGGTCGCGGTGGTGCTGGATCGTTCCTTCGCGACGGTGCGGGCGGTGCGGTCCCGGCTGCGGCTGGACCACATCGTCGTGACGTCGCTGCTCGACTACCTCCCGGCGCCCCGCCGGATCGCGCTGCGGCTGCCGCTCGTGCAGATGCAGCGGCGCCGCGCGGCCATCACGGCGGACGTGCCGCACGATCAGGGCGTCGTCGCGTTCAAGGAGCTGCAGCGGCCCGCGCGGCAGCCGGTGCGGCAGCTGCCCGTCGACCCGGCGCGGCACCTGGCGGCGATCCAGTACACGGGCGGGACGGAGGGACGTCCGAAGGGCGCGATGCTGACGCACCGGAACCTCGTCGCGAACGCCTGCCAGCAGCACGCGTGGGACGTCGACGGGCGGCCCGGCGAGGACGTGACGCTGGCGGTCCTGCCGCTGTTCCACTCGTTCGGGCTGATGAGCTGCCTGGTCGCGCCGGTGATGACGGCGGGGGCGGTGGTGCTGCTGCCGCGCTACGACGGCGACCGGGTGGTGCGCGCGATCCGCAAGTACCGGCCGACCATCTTCCCCGGCGTGCCGACGCTGTACGAGCAGGTGCTCGACAGCCCCCGGTTCCGGCCGTCCGACCTGCGGTCACCGCGCGTCTTCATCTCCGGCGCGATGGGCCTGACGCAGGGCACGATCGACCGGCTGGAGCGGCTCGGCGCGAAGGGGCTGATCAACTGCTACGGGCTCACGGAGGCGTCCCCGGCCGTCACGGGCAACCCGCTGGACGGCACCGCCCGGAACCTGACCGTCGGGCTGCCGCTGCCCATGACCGACGCTGTCGTCGTCGACGAGGACGAGCCGACGAAGGTGCTGCCGCCCGGTGAGGCGGGCGAACTCGTCGTGCGCGGGCCGCAGGTCTTCGCCGGCTACTGGAACGCGCCGCTCGCCACCGCGCAGACCCTGTCGAAGGGCTGGCTGCGCACGGGTGACATCGCCGTGATGGACGAGGACGGTTTCATCACCATCCTGGAACGCATGCGGGACATGATGAAGGTGAGCGGCTTCACCGTGTTCCCGACCGAGGTGGAGAAGGTGCTGCGCCGCCATCCCGCCGTCTACGACTGCGCCGTGGTCGGCGTGCCGGACGCGCGGCGCGGGGAGCGCATCATCGCGCACGTGGTGGAGCACCCCGCCTACCCGTTCTCGGACGAGGAGCTGCGGACGCACTGCAAGCGCTATCTGTCGCACTACAAGGTGCCGGCCGAGTTCCGTCCGCGCACGGAGCTGCCCAGGAACCTGCTGGGCAAGGTCGTCCGGCAGCGGCTGCGGGACGAGTTCGAGGACTCATCGCACAGGAGGATGGGGTCGGCGCAGAGTGGTTGACTGGGCGGGTGCAGACCGAGACCGTCCAGCCCGGGCTCTTCGCCCGGCTCGTTGAGATCGGGCATGGTTCGGCCCGTGCCGCCGCGTCCCCTGAGGTTTTGTACGACCGGCATGGCGTGCTCGTGGTGCGTGTCGGTGACGTGGTGGTGAAGGCGCATCAAGCCGATCGTGAACACGGGCCTCCGTTCCTCGAACGGATACGGCTGGCGGGCACGCTTCCGAGCATCGTCATAGCGCCGCTGGGTTCGCCGCTCACCGTGGACGGCAGGACGGTCACTCTCGCGTCATTCGGTGAGCCGGTCGATCCGAGCCAAGCACTCCCCTGGGAAGAGGGTGCTCGGCTTCTAGCGGCTCTCCATTCAGAGAGCGTTCCGGCTGAGGCACCGTCTTGGGGACGTCCAACACGGGTGGCTCGCCTGGTCTCACGGCTTGGCGACGGTCCTGCAGAGGATGCCGTACGTCGCGCGTTCGTCACCCTTCCCGCCTGGATACGCGGCGAGGTGGACGAGCCCCCAGCTCAGACGGAACGCCTCATCCACGGAGACTGGCACCTGGGCCAGATGATCCGCATACAGGACGGGCACTGGCGGCTCATCGACATCGAGGACATGGGCAGAGGCGACCCCGCCTGGGACCTCGCCCGCCCGGCGGCGCTCTACTCGGCAGGGGTTCTCCCCCCGGACGACTGGGAGCGGTTCCTGGGCGCGTACAGGGCGGCCGGCGGCCCGGCGGTCCCCGCACAGGACGACCCGTGGACGAGCCTGGACATTCCGGCACGAAGTCTTGCGATCCAGATAGCCGCCACGTGCGTCATAACGGCAGGGAGGGATGATCGGGTGCTCGACGAGCCCGAGCAGGCGATGATCGATGCCTGCGTGAGAATATCCGCGGCGGGGGACGCGGCATGACCTAGCGCGAAATCTGCCCTACATTTACCCTCTACCTGGGGATCCATACCGGAAGGACGACAAAGCGATGCACTGCCCTAAGTGTCGTGGCGTGATGCGGACCTACACCCGCAGCGGCGTCCACATCGAGCAATGTGACAGCTGCCGGGGGATCTTCCTCGACTACGGCGAGCTGGAGGCCCTGGCCCAGATGGAGTCGCAGTACCGGGCGGCGCCCCCGCCCGCCGCCGCGCCGGGCTGGGGAGCACCGGCCGGGCCGGTGCATCACCATCACCACGGCGGTCACCACCGCCCCCGCCACGGCAGCGTCTTCAACATGCTGTTCTCGACCTGACCCGACCCGATGCGGCCCGCCCCTGACGAGGCGGGCCGCACGCCCTACCGGCCCACCTGTCAGAGGCGGGGGTCGACGGGCTCGGACTCCAGCGCCAGGACGTCGAAGACCGCCTGGTGGACGCGCCACAGCGGTTCCCCGGCGGCGAGCCGGGCGAGCGCCTCGGCGCCGAGCGCGTGCTCGCGCATCGCCAGCGACCGCTTCCGGCCGAGCGACCTGCGGCGCAGCCGGTCGAGGTTCGCCGGCTCGAGGTAGTCCGGGCCGTAGATGATCCGCAGATACTCCGGCCCGCGGCACTTGATCCCGGGCTGGATCTTCGCGTCGCCGGGGAGCGGGCCCAGCGGCTTGACGACCATGCCCTCGCCGCCCGCCGCGGTGAGCTTCTCCCACCATTCGGTGACGGCGGCCTCCGACTGCGGAGACGCCAGATCGACGGTCACCGACTCCGTCCGCTGGACGAGCCCGCTCGTGTCGCCTTCTGCGAGACGTCCCGCCACGGCCATGTGCCATTCGTGGTCGCGTTCGTCCGCCCACGAGTGGCCTTCACCCGCGAGGTTACCCGAAACGCACAGCGCGTCGCCGGCGGCCATCATCCCCATCACCAGACGCAGCACGCCCGGCGAATCCGGCCCGCGATCGACGAGGTCGCCGACGAAGACGGCCGTTCGCCCACCGGGATGGTTCGCCCCTACGGCGCGCCCCTGCGCGTCCCGCTCGATCTCATAGCCGAGGCTGGAGAGCAGTTCCTCAAGCTCCGCACGGCACCCGTGCACGTCGCCGACGAGGTCGAACGGGCCGGTCAGCTCACGCTTGTCGTTCCACGCCTTCTCGTAGCCGATCGTCGCGGCGTCGATCTCGTCCGCGCCGGTCAGCACGTGGTAGCGGCGGAACGCGCGGGTCAGCTCCCGCATGCCGCGCCGCAGTTCGCGCCGCTGGCGCGGGATCACGTGCGGCGGCAGGTTCCGGTCGGGGCGCGTCGCGTTCCGTTCGGCGGCGAGGCTCTCGGGCACGTCGAGGACGATCGCGACGGCCATGACGTCGTGGTCCTTGGCGATCCGCAGCAGCGCCTGCCACGCCTTGGTCTGCACGTTCGTCGCGTCCACCACGGTCAGCAGCCCGCGCCGCAGTCGCTTGGCCACGATGTAGTGGAGCAGGTCGAACGCGTCGCCGGACGCGGACTGGTCGTTCTCGTCGTCCGACACGACCCCGCGGCAGAAGTCGGACGAGACCACCTGCGTGGGCGTGAAGTGCTTGCGCGCGAAGTGGGACTTGCCCGACCCGGTCACGCCGACCAGCACGACGAGCCCCATCTCCGGCACTCGGATCTCGGTCATCGGGTGAACACTCCCATCTGGGTGGGCGCGCCGACCTCGGGGTCGTCGTCGCCGACGGGCACGTGGCGGACGCGGTAGCCGTGCGCGGCGGCGACCCGGTCCGCCCAGGCGCGGAACTCGGCCCGCGTCCATTCGAAGCGGTGGTCGGAGTGGCGCATCGCGCCCGGCGCGAGCCCCTCGTAGCGGACGTTGTGCTCGGCGTTCGGGGTCGTCACGATGACCACGCGGGGCGCGGCGTGCCCGAACACGACCCGCTCCACCGCGCCGAGGCGCGGCGGGTCGATGTGCTCGATGACCTCCATCAGGACGGCCGCCTCATAGCCGCCGAACCGTTCGTCCGCGTAGGTCAGCGCGCCCTGGAAGACGTCCCGGACGCGATCGTTCTCGCGGCGCGGCCGGTCGTCCCAGCGCAGCCTCCGCCAGGCGTGGCTGAGCGCACGGTGCGAGACGTCCGTACCGGAGATCTCGCTGAAGAAGTCGTCCTTGAGCAGCCGCGCGAGCAGTTTCCCCGAGCCGCAGCCAAGGTCGATGACGCGCCGGGCGTTCTCGTCGCGCAGCGCATGCACGACCGCCTGGAGACGGTGTTCCGCGAGCGAAACGGCCTTCTCCGCCTGCTCCGAGTCCTCGCTGGGCGCCGGCTCCTCTTCGACCTGCACGGGGTCGAGTTCCTCTTCGGGCGCGTCCTCGGCGTCGGCGAGACGGCCCAGCGCGGTACGGACGAGCCCGCGCCGGTTGGCGAGGTAGCGGCGCGTGATGGCGCCCCGGTCGGGGTGCGCGGCGAGCCAGCCCTCCCCTGCGCGGATGAGCTTGTCGACCTCGTCAGGCGCGAGCCAGTAGTGCTTCGCGTCGTCCAGGACGGGCAGCAGCACGTACAGCTGGTTGAGCGCGTCGGCGAGCCGCAGCGTGCCGGTCAGCGTGAGCGTCACGTACCGGGAGTCGCCCCACTCGGCGAACTCCGGATCGAGCGGAACCGGCACCGCAGACACGTCCCAGCCCAGTGGCGCGAAGAATCGTTCGGCCTGCCCTGGCCCGCCCCTGCATGGGAGAGCCGGCAGGACGATTTCGAGCGGAATCGCCGACTCCGCCAGCTCGGGACGCAGATTGCACCGTCCACGCATGGCCGTACGGAAAACGTTCGCCATCGCAGAAGCGAGCAGTGACGACGCCGCGTATGGGCGGTCGTTCACGTACTGGCCGAGTGAGAAATCTGGTGTGCCTCTGCCGCGCGTGCGCACGAGCTTCACTGGGTCGACGTCCAGGAGCAGAGCCGCCGTGCAGCGCCGCTCGCCGGCGTCGGGGTAGAAAACGTGCGCCGTGCCGAAGGACTGCTCGAAGCGCTGCACCCGGTCCGGATGCTTGTGCAGGAGGTATCCCAGGTCGGTCGCCTGGTCCATGGTCGTTGTGATCGTCAGAAGCACGTCCCAAGTGTGGCGGACATAACCGGATGACCCGCATTCCTTTTTCCGGCAGAATGCGGCGCGACATGAGCAGACATCCCCGCCGCATGACCGCGCAGGAGACCGTGGCCATCCTCGAACGCGGCGACTACACGGCGCCTTTCGGCCGAAAGATATCGATCGCGGAAGGCCTCGCCCGTGCCGTCGAGAACACCGTCCTCTACCGTCCGGACGAGTTGGACGCGCTCCTCAAGCGACTGCCCGCCACAGAGGCCGAGACGCGCATCGAGGTGACCGGTGAGACGACCCTCGCCGCCGCCCACCGGCTGTGCGGCGACGGGACGGTCCCGTTCGCGCTCAACTTCGCGTCCGCGAAGAATCCCGGCGGCGGGTTCCTGAACGGAGCGCACGCCCAGGAGGAGGGACTGGCGCGCTCGTCCGGCCTGTACACGTCGCTGCTGTCGGCGCGGGAGTTCTACGACTTCCACCGCGCCCAGCGCGACCTCCTCTACAGCGACCACATGATCTACTCGCCCGGCGTGCCGGTGTTCCGGGACGACGCCGGCCGGCTGCTGGACGAGCCGTACGACGTGGCGTTCCTGACGTCCCCGGCCCCGAACCGCGACGCGATCCGGGACCCCGCCACAGCCGAGGGCATTCCCGCCGCGCTCCGGCTGCGCGCCCGCAAGGTCCTCGCCGTCGCGCTGGCCAACGGGCACGGCCGGCTGGTGCTGGGCGCGTGGGGCTGCGGCGTGTTCCGCAACGACCCGGCGGAGGTCGCGGAGGCGTTCGCCGGGCCGCTGCGTCCGGGCGGGGAGTTCGCCGGACGTTTCGAGCACGTCGTCTTCGCGGTCTGGGACACCGCCGAGGCTCCCCCAGGCAGGCCGCCTTCGAGGACGTCTTCGCCTAGCCGGGACGCTCCTCGTCCTCGACGTAGGACGCGACGCCCCGGACGAGGAGGTCGAGCCCGAACTCGAACCGTCCGTCGTCGTCCGAGTCCGTGAGCTCCCGGACCATCCCGGTGAGGACCGGATAGCGGTCCGGGGGCAGGGCGGCGAAGTACTCCCTGAACTGCCCGAAGTACTCCTCGAAATACGCGTGCGGGTCTTCGCCGGCGGGCGCCTTCGCGTAATAGATCGTTCCCTCGATGGCGTCGGCGTCGAGGAACATGCCGAGGGTGTCGACCGCCATACCGGCGATCTTCTTCGGGACACCGCCGGCCCGCATCAGGGCGAGCTGCGCCTCGGCGACGTCCAGCAGGTGGGGGCCGGTGGGGACGAGCCCCATCGACACCATCGCGATGTCGCGGTGCGAGGTGTAGACGCGGCGGATCTCGCGCGCCAGCTCCTTCAACTGCTCCTGCCAGCGCGCGGGATCGGGCTCGGGGAGCTTGATCTCGGCCGCGACCCGGTCGAGCATCAGCTCGCGCAGCTCCTCCTTGCCCGAGACGTGCGCGTAGAGGGACGCCGGGCCGGTGCCCAGCTCCTGGGCGACCCGGCGCATGGTGACGGCCTCCAGCCCCTCGGCGTCCAGGACGCGGATCGCCGTCTCGACGATGGCCTCCTGGGTGAGCGGCCGCCTCGGCGTCGCGGCCTTGCGGGGCCTGCGTCCGGGCGGCGTCGGCAGGTCGGATGCCGGCTTGTCCGGGCGTGCGGTGGCCACGTCGGGACCTCCCAATCTCGCGATACATCTTGACTATCCCGAAACGCGATATATCTTCTCTACTAGCGAGAGAAGCTCGGGCGACACGAACATCGTACTTGACACGAACGCCGTTCGGGATTAGAAACGCTGTTCGTAGTTACGAACACTGTTCCTGATGGGAGACGATCATGACCGAGACATTGACGTCCCGCGAACCCGGCACCGCGGACGCGGGCTACCGCTGGCGCTGGGTCGCCCTCTTCGTGATCCTCGCCGGCGAGATCATGGACATGCTGGACGCGCTGATCACCAACATCGCGGCCCCCACGATCCGGGCCGAGCTGGGCGGATCGGCCGCCACCATCCAGTGGCTCGCCGCCGGCTACACGCTGTCGATGGCGGTCGGGCTCATCACCGGCGGCCGCCTCGGCGACCTCTACGGCCGCAAGCGGATGTTCGTCATCGGCGCGGCCGGCTTCACGCTCGGCTCGCTGCTGTGCGGCGTCGCCGTCTCCCCCGGCATGCTCATCGGCTCCCGCGCCATGCAGGGCCTGTTCGGCGCGCTGATGCTGCCGCAGGGCATCGGGATGATCAAGCAGATGTTCTCCGCCAAGGAGATGGGCGCCGCGTTCGGGCTGTTCGGCCCGGTGATGGGCCTGTCGTCGGTCGGCGGCCCGGTGCTGGCCGGCTGGCTGATCGACGCCGACCTGTTCGGCACCGGCTGGCGGATGATCTTCCTGATCAACCTGCCGCTCGGCCTCGCCGCCGTGCTGGCCGGGCTGAAGTTCCTGCCCGCCGGCCGGGCCGAGCACGCGACCCGGCTGGACCTCCCCGGCGCCGCTCTCGCCTCGCTCGCCGCCGGCCTGCTCATCTACCCGCTCGTCCAGGGCCGCGAGCACGACTGGCCGCTCTGGACGTTCCTGATGATGGCCGCGTCCCTCGCCGTCTGGGGCCTCTTCGCCTGGTACGAGGTCCGCGTGCAGCGCGCCGGCGGCGACCCGCTGATCGTGCCGAGCCTGTTCCGCAAGCGCGGCTTCAGCGGCGGCCTCGTCGTCGGCCTGGTGTTCTTCACCGGGATGGCGGGCAGCACCCTCGTGCTGGCCCTGTTCTTCCAGCTCGGGCTCGGCTTCTCCCCGCTCAAGGCGGGGCTCGCGCAGATCCCCTGGTCGGCCGGCGTCATCATCGGATTCGGCGTCGCGCAGGCCGTGCGGCGCTTCGGCCGCAAGGTGATCCACGCGGGCACCGCCATCATGGCCGCCGGCATCGCCGGAACCTACGCCACGCTCCAGTACGCCGGGATCGACGTCACCGCCTGGCAGCTCGTCCCGGCCCTGACCGTGACCGGCCTCGGCATGGGCATGCTGATGGCACCGTTCTTCGACACCGTCCTCGCCGGCGTCGAGCCCGAGGAGACCGGGTCGGCGGGCGGCACGCTCACCGCCGTCCAGCAGCTCGGCAGCGCGCTCGGCGCCGCCGTCCTCGGCACGATCTTCTTCGGGCTGCTCGGCGGGCACGTCGCGGCCGCCGCCGACGACGGCGCGCCCGCGCTGCGCCGCGACCTTGCCGCGGCCTCCGTCCCCGCCCCGCAGCAGGACCGGATCGTGGACGGCCTGCGCGCCTGCGGCCACGACCGCGCCACCGCCAAGGACGCCGTCGCCGTCCCCGCGTCCTGCCACCGGCTGCAGGACGAGATCGGGACCGCCGCGCCCGCCGTCCAGAAGGCGGTCGCGCAGGCCGGGGAGCACTCGGCCAAGGCCGGCTTCAGCGACGCCATAAAGATCACGCTGTGGGTCGAGGTCGGGATGCTCGGCCTGACGTTCCTGGCGGCGTTCCTCCTGCCGATGCACCCGCGCCCGGAAGAGGAGATGGCCTGACGCAACGGAAAGGCCCGCGCCCCTCGGGACGCGGGCCTTTCGGCTCGTCACACCTTGCTCATGACCTCCGCGGCCAGCAGCTCCAGGTGGTCGAGGTCGTGCATGTCGAGGACCTGCAGGTAGACGCGCTCGGCGCCCAGCTCGCCGAACCGGCCGATCTTGTCGACCAGCTCGCCGGGCGTCCCCGCCAGGCCGTTGTCGCGCAGCTCGGACACCTCGCGTCCGATGGCGTCCGCCCGGCGCTTGATCTCGGCCTCGTCCCGGCCGCAGCAGACGACCTGCGCGGCGGAGTACACCAGCGGCTCCGTCCGGCCCGCCTCGGCGGACGCCGCGCGGACCCGGCCGAACGCCTCGCCGGTCTCCGCCACCCCGTGGAACGGGACGTTGTACTCGTCGGCGTAGCGGGCCGCGAGGCGCGGCGTCCGCTTCGCCCCGAACCCGCCGATGATGATCGGCGGGCCGCCCGCCTGGGCGGGCTTCGGCAGCGCGGGCGACTCGGCCAGCGTGTAGTGGCCGCCGCTGAACGAGTACGTCTCGCCGGCGGGCGTCCCCCACAGCCCGGCGAGGATCTCCAGCTGCTCCTCCAGCCGCTCGAACCGCTCCCCCAGGCTCGGGAACGGGATGCCGTAGGCCGTGTGCTCCTGGTCGAACCAGCCCGTCCCGAGACCGAGGTCGACCCGTCCGCCGCTCATCTGATCGACCTGCGCGACCGCGATGGCGAGGGGCCCCGGGTGCCGGAACGTCGCCGCCGTGACCAGCGTGCCGAGCCTGATCCGGCTGGTCTCCCGGGCGATCGCGCCCAGCGTGATCCAGGAGTCGGTCGGGCCCGGCTCACCGGTCACGTCGCCCATCTTGACGAAGTGGTCGGAGCGGAAGAACGCCTCGAAGCCGAGGTCCTCGGTCGCCTTGGCGACCGCCAGCTGTGTGTCGTAGCTCGCCCCCTGCTGGGGCTCAGTGAAGATCCGAAGACGCATGACTCCATCCTGGTACCCGCCCGGCCCCGGTCGCGCCACCGGGTCAGCGCGTCGCCGGGGCCGTCTTCGCCGACGCCAGGCCGGCGCTTCGCGCGACGCGCACGGCCGGGAACCTCCGGGTGGCGTGCGCCTTGCCCCACGTCACCGTCCCGCGCGGGCTGATCTTCTCGCCCGGCTCCGCACGCCTGGACACCTTCGCCCTGATGACGCCGGTGGCCTTGTGCCCCTTCTTGACGGTGCCGAGGTGGCACACGACCTTCCGTCCGGCGGGCTTGCAGTGCTTCTCACCGGACACGAACGCGAGCGACTTCGGCAGCGTCGTCCTGAACACCGCCTTGCCGGACTTCTTCGGCCCCTTGGCGGTCACCGTGAACGTCCACTCGTAGGTGCGCCCGGGAACGACGGCCTGCTTCGGGCTCTTCATATGAAGCACGACCGCATGCCCCGCAGGCTTCACGTGCGCCTTTGGCTTCACGTGCGCCTTGGGCTTGGGGTGGGTTCTGGGTCGGGGAGCCGGTTCCGAGGTGCTCCCCTTGTCTCCCTTGTGTGCGGTCGGGCCGGGCCCGTCGGCGTGGGCGGGCACTGGCGCCGCCCCGAGCAGCGGCACGGCGGCCAGTAGCACCAGGCCGCGCCCTTTCCATGTCCGGACCATGTTGAGACCCCCCGTGGCCTGCGGATTCGTTGCGGACACGTCCGTTCTAGCGAGCCCCGCACCGGCCGCCTAGCGCCCCGGCGGCGTGTCGGCGCGGACGCCCCGGCTGAGCTGCGAACATGTCCAACTTGCTGCGACGTAAGGGGCGAAAGCTGTTGAATCAGCCAAAACCGATCCCCCACCCATGGAGCTGACATGGCTGTCTTCGGCGTCGACTACGCGTGGGGACGCCCCGGCGCCGCCGCGCTGAAGCGGGCCGGGGCGAAGTTCGCGTGCCGCTACCTGTCGCACGACACGACCGGCAAGAACCTGACCCGCGCGGAGGCCGACGACCTGTCCGACGCGGGCATCTGGCTGGTGGTCGTCTGGGAGTCCACCGCGCAGCGCCCGCTGGCGGGCCGCTCCGCCGGCGTGGCGGACGCCAAGGACGCCGCCGCCCAGGCCGACGCCTGCGGCATGCCGGACGACCGTCCCATCTACTTCGCCGCCGACTGGGACGCCGCCGCCTCCCAGCAGGACGAGATCAACGCCTACCTGGACGGCGCCGCCAGCGTCCTCGGCCGCGACCGCGTCGGCCTCTACGGCGGCTACGGCCCGATCGACCGCGCGTTCGACGCCGGGAAGATCACCTACGGCTGGCAGACGTACGCCTGGTCCGGCGGCCGCTGGGACTCCCGCGCGCAGCTGCAGCAGTACTCCAACGACCACACCATCAACGGCGTCGGCGTCGACTACGACCGCGCCGTGCAGAGCGACTACGGGCAGTGGCGCGTCGGCGTCTCGCCCGAGGGAGAGGACGACATGCCCGACTACGTGTCCGTCGGCACCGATACCGAGCAGCAGCTTTCCCCCGGCAGGTGGACGAACGTCAACTGGGACCACGAGTACTCCGACACCGAGCACCAGCACAACAACCCGGGCGGCCCGAGCCTGCTGACCGGCTCCGCCCGCTACAGCCTGATGGTCTCGGCGACCGTAACCGGCGTCCCCGAGGGAACCCTCATCCAGGCCCGCGCCATCGAGATCGAGGACACGAGCACGTACGAGGCGGGCCCCGTCCAGGACTTCCTGTCGGTCGGCGAAACGATGAACCTGGTCTACGGCCTCCCCGCCGACACCGTCCGCTCCGGCCACCGCGTCCGCTTCCAGCTGATCCAGCACGGCGACGCGGCGGCGACCATCACCGACGGCAGCGCGAAGGTCTTCTTCTGGCGATAAGGGGTCACACTGCACGACGGCGCGAACACTTAGAGTAGTGTCGCGGTCCTTGGTCCGACGGTGGCCGACTGCAGACGGGAGGGTGCGTGCCCAGCGGCCGGCTACGGAAGGCGCTGAACCGGCTGCTACGCCCGGCCACCGTGGAGGAGCCGCCGCAGGATCCCGCGCTGGTGGGGCTGCTGGCCGGGAGCCGGTTCGCGGGGCTGCCGCCGCAGCGGGCCGACATCTCCCTCCGGCGGGCGCGGCGGGCGATGGACTTCGTCCTCGACCTCGCCGAGCAGATGTTCGTCGCCGGAGCCGACACGCGGGCGATCGAGGTCTCCATCGTCGCGGTCGCCGCCACCTACGGGCTCAGCCCGTTCGAGTTCACCATCGTCGGCCGGACGGTCATCGTCCAGCACGCGCCGCAGGACCGCGACCCGCGGGTCCTGATGAGGGTCGCCCGCACCGATGACGGCCGGGACCTGTACCGCGCGGCGCGGATCCACCGCATGGTCGAGGACGTCGTCCACCGCGACGTCGATCTGCCGAGCGCGGAGCGGCGGCTGCGGGACATCAAGCGGCTCCGGTCGCGGTGGCCCTGATGGGCGCGGCTCGCGGGCCGCGCGGCCCTGGTCTCGTCCATCACCCTGAAGGCCGGCGGCACCCTGGACGACGTCCTGTTCGCCATGGGCGTGCTCGTCGTCGCCGACCGCGCGGGGTGGGCGCTGGGCCGCGGCGGCGTCCCCGGCTACTACGCCACCTTCGCGCAGGCCGCGCTGGTGGCGGGGCTGGGCATCCTGGCGCTGAGCTTCGAGGTGCTGTCGCTCCGGGCGTACGCGAGCGCCACCGCGGCCAACCTGGTGCTGCTGCTCCCGGTGGCGTCGGTCGTCGCCCTCGCCCAGGACGCGATCACCCGCTTCGGCACCACCGCCGCCGTGCGGTTGATCAACACGGTGCTGGTCTTCGGCGCCCTGTTCGCGGGCATCGCCACCGTCGGCTTCATCGCCAGGGACGTGCGCGTCGTCGGCAACGCCGAGAACGTCCAGTTCGTCGCGCTGCCGATCTCGTTCGCCCTGGCGGCGGCCGCGGTCGGCGCCGTCGCCGGCGCCGTCGCGGCCGGCGGCGCCGCACGGCTGCTGCCCTTCGCCGCCCTGATGGGCATGCTCTCCATCGCCGTCCGGACCCTCACCAGGGTGCATCTGGACCTGCCGCTGTCCCTCGCCGTGTTCGTCGCCGCCACCGTGTTCGTCGCCGCCACCGTGCTCGGCGCCGTCGCGAGCCGCCTCGCGCCCCGGCTGCGCCTCCCGGCGGGCGTGCTGATCACCCCCGCCATCGGCGCGTCCCTGCTGCCCGGCGCCGACATGTACCGCAGCCTCTCCGCCTACACCGCCGGATCACCCGGCGCCGGACGGCAGCTGCTCAGCGCCCTGATCGTCACCGTGGCCATCGGAGCGGGCATCGTCCTCGGCCAGATCCTGGGCGCCAAGAGGGAACTCAGGGAGGAACGACCCCCGGGCGAGGCGTGAGCACGGCTCAGCCGCGAACGAGGGTCGCCAGGCACTCCACGTGGCTCGTCATGGGGAAGGCGTCGAAAGCGCGGAGGGTCTCCAGGGTCCAGCCGCGCTCGTTGAAGTAGGCGAGGTCGCGGGCCAGCGTCGCCGGGTCGCAGGACACGTAGGCGATCTTGCGGCCGGCGAGCCGGGTGATGTGCTCGACGACGTCGCGGCCCGCGCCGGTGCGGGGCGGGTCGAGGACGACCACGTCGGCGCGGCGGACGCGCTCGCCGCGGGTGGCCGCCGCCGCGCTTGTTCTGCGTGCGGGACGAGGAGGAGGCGCGGCCGAACTCCAGGTCGGCGACGACCTCCTCGACGGGGCCGCGCTCGATCGACACATTCGGCAGGTCGCGCAGGTTGTGCCGGGCGTCGCGGACGGCCTGCCCGTCCGACTCGACGCCGACGACGAGGCCGTCCGGGCCGATGCGGTCGGCGAGGACGCCGGCGAACAGGCCGACGCCGCAGTACAGGTCGAGGGCGATGTCGCCGGGCTTCGGCTCCAGGGCGTCCAGCACGGCGCCGGCGAGCAGCTGCGCGGCGCCCGGGTGGACCTGCCAGAAGCCGCTGCCGCTCACCTGGTACAGCCGTCCCGAGACCTCCTCGCGGACGTACGGGAGCGCGGAACCGGGCTCCGGCTTGCCGCGGACGAGCCGGACCGGCACGTCCAGCCGCGGCACCCGGATCTTGCGCCGGTCGCGGCCGCGCAGCACGACGAGGCGGTCGCCGGTGGTCGCGGACACGATGCCCTCGAGGCCGGTCGCGCCCGGCCAGCGCTTGCGCTCGATGCCCATCAGCTCGACGCCCGGGTGGGCGATCAGGCATTCGTCGATCGGCTCGATGTCGTGGGAGCGGTGCTTGCGCAGCCCGACGGTGCCGGACGCGACGGAGAACTGCACGCGGGTGCGCCAGCCGAGGCCGGGCGGGGGCGCCACCTCGCTGTCGACCGGGTACGGCACCTCCTCGACCGTCACCGTGCGGGTGATGCCGGCGAGCCGCTGGAGCTGTTCCTCCACCACGGCCGCCTTGAGGGCCCGCTGGGCGGGCAGCGAGGCGTGCTGCCAGTCGCAGCCGCCGCACCGGCCGGGCCCGGCGAACGGGCACGGGGCCTGGACGCGGTCCGGGGACGCCTCGATGATCTCGACGGCGTCGGCGCGGAGGAAGTTCTTGGTCCGGTCGGTGACGCGGGCTCTCACCCGTTCGCCGGGCAGGGCGTGCCGGACGAAGACCACGCGGCCCTCGTGCCGGGCGACGCAGAAACCGCCGTTGGCGACGTTGCCGACCTCCAGTTCGAGGACGTCGGGTTCGAGTTCAGTCACGATCCGAAACACTACCGGCACCGGGGCGCGTCCCGGTCCGCGGCGGACGCCGGGACGAGCCGGGGCCGGGCGGTTCGACCCGTCCCTTGAGCCGGTCGGACGACTGGAGCTGCCACGCGACGCTCGTCACCATGACGCCCGGCTGGAACAGCAGCCGCCCCTTGAGCCGCAGCGCGCTCTGGTTGTGCAGCAGCTGCTCCCACCAGTGGCCGACGACGTACTCGGGGATGAACACGGTGACGACGTCGCGGGGGCTGCGCCGCCGGACGTTCTTGACGTAGGCGAGGACGGGCCGGGTGATCTCCCGGTACGGCGAGTCGAGGATCTTCAGCGGGACGGGGATGTCCAGGGCGTCCCACTCCTGCTGGAGCCGCCGGGACTCCGCGGCGTCCACCGCGACGGTCACCGCCTCCAGCGTGGACGGGCGGGTGGCGCGGGCGTAGGCGAGCGCCCGCAGCGTCGGCTTGTGGATCTTGGAGACGAGCACGATGCCGTGGTTGCGGGCGGGCAGCGCGACGTCCTCGCCGGAGGGCACCAGCTCCTCGGCGACCCGGTCGTAGTGCTTGCGGATGGCCTTCATCAGCAGGAACAGCAGCGGCATCGCGATGCACACGATGTAGGCGCCGAGCGCGAACTTGGTGATCAGCACGACGACGAGGACGATCCCGGTGAGGGTGGCGCCGAACGCGTTGATGCCCCGGGAGGACTTCATCCGGCGGCGCTGCGCCGGGTCCTGCTCGGTGGCGAGCAGCCGGTTCCAGTGCCGGACCATGCCGACCTGGCTGACGGTGAACGACACGAACACGCCGACGGTGTAGAGCGGGATGAGCCGGCTGACGGACGCGTCATAGGCGTAGATCAGCAGCCCGGCCATGGTGGCGAGGATGATGATGCCGTTGCTGTAGGCGAGCCGGTCGCCGCGGGTGTGCAGCTGGCGCGGCAGGTAGCGGTTCTGCGCGAGCACCGAGGCCAGCACCGGGAATCCGTTGAACGCGGTGTTCGCGGCGAGGAACAGGATCAGCGCGGTCATCGCGGTGACCACCGCGAAGCCAGGGGTGAAGTTGCTGAACACGGTGTGCGCCACCTGCGCGATCACCGGGTCGGCCTGCTCGACCACCCGCCCGGTGGCGGGGTCGACGAGGCTGCTGTCCTGGCCGACGTCGGTGAACCGGACATCGGTGATGAAGGCGAACGCGACCACGCCGCCGAACATCGTCATCGCGACCAGCCCGAGCGCCAGCAGCGTCCGCGCGGCGTTCTCGCCCTTGGGCTTGCGGAACGCGGGCACCCCGTTGCTAATGGCCTCGACGCCGGTCAGTGCGGCACAGCCGGACGAGAATGCCCGCAGCAGCAGAAAGACCAGGGCGAAACCGGCGATGTCGGTCTCGTCGCCGCGAACCTCCAGGTGCGCGGTCTCGGCCTCCAGCTCGGTGCCGGAGATCAGCCGGACCAGGCCCCACGCCAGCATGCTGAACACGGCGAACATGAACAGGTAGGTGGGGATCGCGAAGGCGACCCCGGCCTCCTTGATGCCGCGCAGGTTGCCGAGGGTGAGCAGCACGACGATGGCGATCGCGACACCGACCTCGTGCGGGCGCATGAACTCCAGCAGCGCGCCGAGGTTCTCCACGCCGGACGACACCGACACCGCGACGGTGAGGGTGTAGTCGACGAGCAGCGCGCTCGCGACCAGCACGCCCCAGTTGCTTCCCAGGTTGGTGGTGGCGACCTCGAAGTCGCCGCCGCCGCTCTGGTAGGCCCGGACATTCTGCCGGTAGGACGCGACCACGGTGAGCAGGATCACCACCACGGCCGCGGCCACCCAGGGGGTGTAGTGGTACATCACGAGCCCGCCGGCGCCGAGCGCGAGCAGGATCTCCTGCGGGGCGTAGGCCACCGAGGACAGCGCGTCGCTGGCGAAGACCGGCAGCGCGATCCGTTTCTTCAGCAGCTGCTCGTGCTGCTGGGAGCTGCTCAGCGCACGGCCGAGGAGGAGCCTCTTCGTGAGGTCCGGAACCTTTGACACGGATAGAGAGCCTAACCCTCGGGCGGGACGGCGGTTCGCGGCCCTGCCCGTCCCCGCCGGCACCGGGTTGGGTAGTACTCGCCTGGGGGGATGTGTAGGTTTGCAGCCCGGCAGGATCATTGACGGAGACCGTGCACCGGCGCGGGGGTACAGGGGGAGCGTCCCCCTGGACGGAAGAGGGAACGGCCGTGCATATCGTGATCATGGGATGCGGGCGGGTCGGCTCGATGCTCGCCCACATCCTGGAGGACAGGGGCCATTCGGTGGCCATCATCGACCAGAGCCCGGAGGCGTTCCGCCGGCTGCGCAGCGGGTTCCGCGGCCGCCGCATCACCGGGTTCGGGTTCGACCGCGATGTGATAGCCGAGGCCGGCATCGAGCGGGCGGCGGCGTTCGTGGCCGTCAGCAGCGGCGACAACTCCAACATCATCTCCGCCCGGGTGGCGCGCGAGACGTTCGGCGTCGACAACGTGGTGGCCCGGATCTACGACCCGCGCCGCGCGGAGGTCTACCAGCGCCTCGGCATCCCCACGGTCGCGACCGTCCGGTGGACGGCCGACCAGATCCTGCGCCGGCTGCTGCCGGAGGGCTCCGAGCCGCTGTGGCGCGACCCGACCGGCGCGGTCGTGCTCGCCGAGCTGGACGCCGGGCACCTGTGGGTCGGCGAGAAGGTCGCCGCGCTGGAGGAGCACGCGAACACGCGCGTGGCGTTCCTGGCGCGGATGGGCGAGGCCCTCGTCCCCGAGCGGGACACGGTGATCCAGGACGGCGACATCGTGCACGTGATGGCGAGCGCCGAGGACCTGGAGCGCGTCAACGCCGCCGTCGCGGCGGGGAACGGGGAGGACGCCTGATGCGGGTCGCGATCGCCGGGGCCGGCGCGGTGGGCCGCTCCATCGCCCAGGAGCTGCTGGAGAACGGGCACGAGGTGCTGCTGATCGACAAGAGCCCCAAGGCCATCAAGGTCGAGATGGTGCCGCGCGCCGAGTGGCTGCTCGCGGACGCCTGCGAGATCTCCGCGCTGGACGACGCGGCGCTGGAGCGCTGCCAGGTCGTGGTCGCCTCGTCCGGCGACGACAAGGTCAACCTGGTGGTGTCGCTGCTGGCCAAGACCGAGTACGGGGTGCCGCGCGTGGTGGCGCGGATCAACCACCCGAACAACGAGTGGCTGTTCAACGAGTCGTGGGGCGTGGACGTGGCCGTGTCCACGCCGCGGCTGCTGTCGGCGCTGGTCGAGGAGGCCGTCAGCGTCGGCGACCTGGTCCGGCTGATGACGTTCCGGCAGGGCGAGGCGAACCTGGTCGAGCTGACGCTGCCGGACGACGCGCCGCTCGGCGGGCAGCGGGTCGGGTCGGTGGACTGGCCGCGCGACACCGCGCTCGTCGCGATCCTGCGGGAGGGGCGGGTGCTGGTCCCCTCGTCCGACGACACCCTCGAACCGGGCGACGAGCTGATGTTCGTGGCCAGCCAGGACGTCGAGGACGAGCTCGCCGCGCTCCTGGGCGGACGCTAGCCGCGCGAGGGGACCCGCCGGTCAGGCGGGTTCCTTCCGCTCGATGGGGGTGCGGCCGCGGGCGAGCAGCCACACCATGGCCGCCAGCGCGGCGACCTGCAGCGGCCAGCCCATCGCGATCTTGGCGGTGCCGAGCAGGCCGCTCTGGTCGCCGTCGGCGAGGTAGATCGGGTACTGCACGGCGACGCGCGCCACGCAGGGCAGCACCAGCAGCCAGGTGAGCCGGGAGCACAGCTTCACGATGCCGCGGTCGGCGCGCCACGCGGTCGGGTCGCCGGTGACCGAGCCGATGATGAAGCCGACGACCGGCCAGCGCACCACGATCGAGAAGATCATCGCGGCGCCGTAGCCGGCGTTGAGGATGATGCCGGGCAGGAAGGCGTCCTCGGCCTTGCCCGAGCGCAGCGCGAAGAACGCGGCGATCCCGATGCCGACGAGGCTGTTCAGCACGAACTGCGGGTTGGAGCGCTGCACGATCCGCACGACCAGCAGCACCACCGCGGCGCCGATGCCGGCCGCGACGGCGGTCTTGATGTCGTCGATCGCGACGTAGGTGCCGGTGAACGCGATCGTGGGGAGGGCGGCCTCCAGCATGCCGCGGACGCCGCCGAGCGCCTTGCTCAGCTGCGCGCGGACGGCCGCCTCGACGGTGTCGTGCGCGGCCGTCTCCGCGCGCCCGGTGCCGGCTGTCGTCTCGCTCACGCTGCCATCCCGCCCACGGTCGTCTCGCTCACGCTGCCACCACGCTGTTCACGAGCCGCCGCGCAGCTCGTATCGGGGATTGAACATGACCTTGCGCCCGTCCTGCACGCTGACCAGGCCCTCGGCGCGCAGCATGCGGCCCGGGTCGATCCCGGCGATCCTGCGGCGGCCGAGCCAGACCAGGTCGACCACGTCGGTGCCGTCGTACAGCTCGGCCTCCAGCGCGGGCGCGCCGCCCCGCGGACGCAGGGTCACGGTTCGCAGCGTACCCGCCACGCAGTGCCGCCGGCGCGCGGCGCAGTCGGAGATCGGCGTCGCGCCCTCGTGGCCGGTGGTCTTCTGCAGCTCCTCGGCCTCGAGCTCGGCCTTGCCGGCCGCCATCCGCCGCAGGAAGCGCCGCAGGCCGCCCCTGCCCCGCTCGCGCGCCCCCGGATCGCCCTGGGACTGCGTACGGGCCGAAACCTCGTCCATACCTCGAAGCGTATGACATCCCCGCCCGAATCGACCCCCTCGGCCCCGGTCAGGAACGCCGGAGACGCGACCTGGCCATGGCGGTGAAGTAACCGATCTCGGGGATGCTCATGCGGCGCGCGGTGAGGAGGTAGAGCGCGCCGCCGCCGAGGCCGCCGACGGTGACCGCGACCAGGGCCGGGACGCGGTCGCCCGGCAGCCGTCCGGACGCCCAGACGACCGCCGCCGCGAACGCCAGCGCGGGCAGTGCGGCGAGGTGCAGTCGCGTGAGGGCGCGCAGGATGCGGCGCCCGTCCAGGCCGCCGAGCCGCCTGCGCAGGACTAACGCGGCGCCCGCCGCGCCCACGAGGTAGAACAGCCCGTACGCGGCGGGCAGCCCGATCACGACCTGCCGCGCCGGGACGAACGCCAGCAGCGCGAATGCCGTCACCGCCTGCGCGATCCCGGCGGGCACCGCGATCAGGCCCGGCGTGCGGGTGTCGCCGAGGGCGTAGAAGACGCGCATGAGGAGCTGGTGGAGGGTGAACGGCAGCACCATGACGGCGAACACCATGAGGACGGTGCCGATGCGGCGCGCCCCGTCCGGGGTGATGCTGCCGTAGGCGAAGAACGTGATCGAGCCGGGGACCGCGAACACCAGCATGCCGAGCCACAGCGGGACGAGGAGCGCGGCGGCCACCCGCAGGCCGCGGGAGAAGTCGGCCCGGACCAGGTCGCGGCGCCCGTCCGCGACGTGCGCGCTCATCCGGGGCAGCAGCGCCGTGATGACCGAGACGGCGATGATCGCGTACGGGAGCTGGAAGACGACGAGGGCGAACTTGTAGACGGCGAGCCCACTGCCCGTGGCCGCCGCGCGGTCGCCCGCGCGCGTCGCCACGTTCGCGGTGACCAGGACGCCGATCTGCGCGACGACGATGTAGAGCAGCATCCACGTCGCGGTGCGGGCGGCCTCGCGGAGCCCGGATCCGCGCAGGTCCAGGCGCGGGCGCCAGCGGAACCCGGCGGAGCGGAGCAGCCAGACGAGGACGGCGCTCTGCGCGACCGTCCCCAACGCGGAGCCGAGGCCGAGGAGGGTGAGCTGCCCGTCGGTGACGGTCGCGGTCGTCTGCCCGCGCCCCGCGACCCAGAGGAACACCAGCCCGGCCGCCATCGTGATCAGGTTGTTCACGACGGGCGCCCACATCGGCGCGCCGAACCGCCGCCGGACGTTCAGCAGCGTGCTCGCGAGACCGCTCACGCCGATGAAGAAGATCTGCACGAGCAGCAGCCGGGTGAGCAGCACCGCGACCTCGCGCTGCCGACCGCTGTAGCCGCCCGCGTAGAGGGAGATCAGCCGGTCGGCGGCCAGCACCGCGAGCACGGTCAGGACGGCGAGGGCCAGCAGGACGACGCTGAGCAGCCGCTGCTCGGTCGCCGCTCCCCCGTCGGCGTCCCGCATCCGGCGTTTCACCAGGAACGGGACGAAGACGCTGGCGAGCAGCCCGCCGAGCAGCAGCTCGTACACGGTGTAGGGGATCATCTCGGCGGCCTGGTAGGCGTCGCCGAGCAGCGCGGTGCCGAGCGCGGCGCCGATCACGACGGTGCGCAGGAAACCGGTCAGCCGGGAGAAGACCGTCCCGATCGCCATGACGGCGCTGGAGTGCGCGACGTCCGGCGGGGCGGCCTGGGCGGCGCCGCCGATCTCGTCGCCCTCGGAGCCCGGCCGGTCGGCGGTGCCGGGATCGCCGACGTCGCCGGGGTCGCGGACGGGGACGAGGCCGGGCTCCGGCTCGCCGGGCGGCTCCGCGCGCTCCGCCTCGTCGAACACCCCCGGCATGAGGATCCGGCGCTTGCCGGGCTCGTCCGTCGGCACCACCCCCGGACGCGCCAGTATGCCCGCAGGAGAGCGTCCCGTCCTCGACCGGACGGCCGGGAACGGGACGCGCCTGGGCGGGACGCCGTCAGCGGAGGGCGGCCTCCACGGCCGGGACGCGGATCGTCCGACGGGTCGCGCCGTAGGCCGTCGCACCGGTCAGCACGGCGGCGAGGGCGGCGACCGCGAGGTAGGTCCACACGTCGCCGTCCGGGACGGCGGAGTCGCGCCGGGCGAGGTGTCTCGGGATCGAAATTACGGACGGCGGACGCGGCATGCGCCGATCGGGGTAGGCAAAACCGTTCCTAAGCAGTGTCCAGGAGTGAGTCTTGGACCCACGGCCCGGTACTGCGCGCATCCCGAACGGTGTTGGATGCGCTGGTCCCCCGCGTTCGTCCAACTTGGCCCGCCCGGCGGGGCGCATCGTGTGCGCGGTCCGTGGCAGGTTGGCGGGTTCCCTCACGCCCGCGGGTGCCCGGTCGGGCCTGGGCGGTCCGATGCCCCTGCTCATCGCTCCGGTGGGCAGGGGGCGGTGCCGTCCGTCGCCGGACCGGGTGCCCTTGGGCGCGTCGCCCGATCGCGATGCTCGCCGCATCGTGCCGGGTGGTCGTACGATTCTTGGACGTGAGCGGCTGCTGCCAGTGCTGGGCGCCCCACTTGCTGGTGTAGGCGGGGTCGACGGCGACGATCGCGATACCGGTCTGGCCGGCCATCGAGGTCAGCCGGGCCCGCAGCCGCCCGATCGGCATCCCGCAGATCAACTGCCGGAACTTCTTGCGGCGGCCGTGCTTCTCCCTCGTCTTCTCTCCAGCGAAGTCCAGGTCCTCGACCGCGATGGCGCGCACACCCGAGTCCTGCGCCCAGTGCAGGAGCCGGGTGAGGGCGTGCCGGACCTGGGCGTCACGATGGCCGGACGGGCCGCTCAGGTCGTAGCCGAACCGGCGCGGATCACCGATGGGGTTGCCGTGCCGGTCGAGGCGCCAGGCGGCCAGGTGATCGGCGTTTGTGTCCACCCCGATCACCCCGCCGGCCAGCGCAGCGGCCATCGGGACGGCTGGTGATCTGGGGATCTGCCAGGAGGCGGTGAGGTACCAGCGGCCCCGGCCCACATCCAGATGGACGCGATAGGCCACCGCCCGGTTCGCCTGCACCCGGTCGGCCCACTCGGTACCCCGGTGCGCGAACCGCACCCGGGCGGCCAAGACGTACCGGCCGTGCGGGGCGTTGGCCAACTCCGCCAGCGGGCCCGGAAGCCGAATGAACACCTCACCGTCGGGGGTGACGCGGATGGTCTCGTTGCCGTAACGCTTGCCCGACTCCCCGTCGGCCTGGCAGAACCAGCGTCCGGCCTCCCACCGCGTCCGCCACTTCCGCTCGCTCATCCCGGCCTCATCGAGATTGTGCCGGGTACGGGCCAGCCGCTTACCGCCCCGCACTACGCGCACCACCCCCGCCTCGAAGTCGGCGCGCTCGGCCGCCAGCCGATCTTGCAGGATGCGCAGCCGGCGGGACTTGGCGAACCACTCCCGCCGGGACCGGTACCCGCCCGGTACCCGCTTGGTGCCCTTCTGGCCGATCGGTAGCGCCAACCGGCACTCGATGGTCCGCACGCCCGCTTCCAGGGACCGCAGGTGGGCCACCTGGCAGCGGCGGGCCAGCGCCCACTGGTCATGGGACGCCTTGGTGATCGACCCAGCCCACCGTGCCGACGACTCGCCCGTCAACTCCCGCTTGCGCGCCGCCCACGTATCCGCACCATGCTCCAGGCCATCCGCGCAACGCGCCTTCAAATCACGGGCCGCCAGCGAACCCAGATGCGCCCCCACCGCCCGCAGCACCCGCTCATCGGTGCCGGTCAGGCCCGCGAGACGAGTACGGACCGCGACCCCGCGCGGGCCCGCCGCCACGAACGGTGGCGCGACCGCACGCAATTCACCAGCCGCACCCTCGCCACCGGGCACGGCCCCGGGTCCGGGGTCGGGTTCGTGGCCGTGATCACGGGGGCTGCGGCAGGTGGCCTCGACGGCCCCGCAACCGGAAGCAGATCGCGACATGGCCAATACTTTAAGTGACCATCACTCGAACGCGCAATCGACTGGCAAATCCTGTGAGCCACGCCCACAAACTAACCCCGGCTCGGCGGGGAGCCACACCCGCCGACCTGCCACCGCAAGCCCGCCCGCACAATGCACGAACACGTCCGACCGCCCGCAGACACTCATGAACGCTCAAACAGCAACAGTTCAAACCCCACCACGGCTGGGCCCCGCCGTCGCCACGGACCCCGGCGGACGACTAGAGTCGCCCCCGGTGCGCCGGGAAGTCTGGTCGGCAGGTCCCGATATCCGCATGCCGACCGGGAGGCTTTGTGCAGGCCACCGCCGCGATCGTCATCTTCGTCGCCGCGTACGTGATGATCGCGTCGGAGAAGGTGCACCGGACGGCGGTGGCGCTCGGCGGCGCGGGCCTGATGCTGCTGCTGCACATCACCGACGCGCACGGAGCCTTCTTCTCCTCCGAGTCCGGGATCGACTGGAACGTCATCTTCCTGCTGCTCGGGATGATGGTGATCGTCTCGGTGCTGCGGCGCACCGGCGTGTTCGAGTACGTGGCGATCTGGGCCGCCAAGCGCGCGCGGGGACGCCCCTACCGGCTGATGGTCATGCTGGTCGTGCTGACGGCCTCGGCGTCCGCGCTGCTCGACAACGTCACCACCGTCCTGCTGATCGCGCCCGTCACGTTCCTCGTCTGCGAGCGGCTCGCGCTGCAGCCCGAGCCGTACCTGATCGCCGAGGTCATGGCGTCCAACATCGGCGGCACCGCGACCCTCGTCGGCGACCCGCCCAACATCATCATCGCCAGCCGGGGCGGGCTGTCGTTCAACGACTTCCTCGTCCACCTGGCGCCGCTGGTCGTGGTGCTGATCGTCGTGTTCTGCCTGCTCTGCCGGTGGCTGTTCCGCTCGGCGTTCCGCTACGACCCCGATCGCGCGGCCGAGGTGATGGCGCTGGAGGAGCGGGAGGCCATCACCGACCGGCGGCTGCTCGCGCAGGGCCTCGGCGTCCTCGCCATCGTGATCGCGGCGTTCGTGCTGCACCCCGTCCTGCACTACGAGCCGTCCGTGGTCGCGCTGCTCGGCGCCGGGCTGCTCGTCGCGGCGACCAGGGTGACCACCGAGGAGGCGCTCAGCGAGGTCGAATGGCCCACGCTGGTGTTCTTCGCCGGCCTGTTCGTCATGGTGGGCGGGCTCGTCGAGACCGGCGTCATCGGCGACATCTCCAAGGCCGCCGCCGACGCCACCGAGGGACGCCTCGGGGTCGCCACGATGCTGCTGCTGTGGGCGTCGGCCGTGCTGTCGGCGATCGTGGACAACATCCCCTACGTCGCGACGATGAGCCCGATCGTCGCCGACCTCGTCCAGCAGCATCCCGGCGACCAGGGGCACGTCCTGTGGTGGGCGCTCGCCCTCGGCGCCGACCTCGGCGGCAACGCCACCGCCATCGGCGCCAGCGCCAACGTGGTCGTGCTCGGCATCGCCGCCCGCAACGGCACCCCGATCAGCTTCTGGCGCTTCACCCGCTACGGCCTGGTCGTCACCTTCGTCACGGTCGCGCTCGCGACGCCGTACCTGTGGCTCCGCTACCTGTAGCCCTACCTGGGCAGGTCCCGGTGCCGCAGCGCCGCGTGCCCGGCCACGGTCCCCGCGATGACCAGCACGACCAGCAGGACGGCACCGACGATGACGGCCGCCGTCCGGGCCGGCTCGGCGGCCGCCGCGACCACGCCTCCCACCGCCAGCGCGACACCCCCGCCGATCATCCACGGCTGGGCGGCCCGGTGCACGATCAGCCACGACTCGTCGTCGGCCTTGCTGCGGGCGGTGCGGATCCCGACCAGGTTGTTGCGCCCGATACGGCCGGTGGCGGTGAGCCTCCCGACGACCACGACCAGCACACCCGCCGCGACCAGGATCAGCCCCGTGGCGATGTTCACGGCCTCTCACTCCCCTTCTCTGCCTGACGACCATGGTCCCGCTTCCGTCGACCGTCCGGCGATCGGCCAGGATGAGGGGCATGGACGAGGTACCGGAGGACTGGGAACGGGCCCTGGCCATCGTCGCGCACCCCGACGACCTGGAGTACGGGTGCTCGACGGCGATCGCCAAGTGGACCGCGCAGGGCAAGACGGTGACGGAGGTGCTCGCCACCCGCGGCGAGGCCGGGATCGACTCGATGGACCCCGGCGAGGTCCGCCGCGTCCGCAGCGCCGAGCAGGTCGAGGCGGCGCGGCGGGTCGGCGTCGGCACCGTCGAGTTCCTGGACCTGCCGGACGGCATGCTGGAGTACGGGCTGCCGCTGCGGCGCGCGCTCGCCGCCGCGATCCGCCGGCACCGGCCCGAGGTCGTCCTGTCGATCAACTTCCGGGAGGGCTTCCCCGGCGGCGGCTTCAACATGGCCGACCACCGGGTCCTCGGGCTCGCCGTCGCGGACGCGATCAGGGACGCCGCCAACCGGTGGGTGTTCCGCGACCTCGCCCTCGACCCGTGGCAGGGCGTCCGGTTCGCGCTGTTCGGCGGGTCGCCGCAGGCCACGCACTACGTGGACGTCACCGGCCACCTGCGGGCCGGGATCGACTCGCTGCTCGCGCACGAGGTCTACTTCGCGAACCTCGGCGCGGACTTCGACGCCGCGGAGTTCCTCACGGGCATGGCGGAGCCGGCCGGACGCGCCGCCGGCGTCCAGCACGCGATGACGTTCGAGATGATCGAGAGCTAGCGGCGGGCGTTCGGCCGCTTGCCCTTGTTGTGCTTGCTCCGCTTGCGGGCACGGCGTTTGCGCGTCTTCTTCGACATGTCCCGATTGACCACCCGGACGGGCGGTCAAGGCAAGGGATCGGCCGGGGCGCCGGAAGGCGAAACCCGCCCGGCCGCACGTCCGAAAAGGCGTGCGGCACGGGCGGGCCGGATGCCGCGGGTCAGCGGACCTCGGTGATCTCCGGGCCGCGCTCGAACGGGTCGAAGGTCTCCACGGCCTCCTCGTCCTCGTCCTGCCCGGCCTCGCTGAACTCCTTGGGGATCTGCAGCTCCAGCAGGTCGCGGGGCGGCATCGGCGCGTCGCCGCGGACGACGACCACGCCGCGCAGCACGTCCTCCAGGACCTGCCACTGCTCCTCGTCCTCGATCGCGGCGCCCTGCACCACGGCCTGCAGGAACCAGCGGGGGCCGTCCACACCGAGGAAGCGGATGATCTGCGGCGCCCAGCCCTGCTCGACGAACTCGGCCGGGATCTGCTCGCGGACCTCCGGCGGCATCTCCGCGAGGACCTCCTCGGTCAGCGCCGCCGGGACCATCGCCAGCAGCTCGGGACCGAACGGGCCCTCGCCCTCCTGGGTCTGGCCCTGCGCCTCCTCCGTGATGTCCCGGGCGGTCTCACGGCGCACGTCGTCCCAGATGCCGCTGCGCTTCGGCGCGGCGAACACCTGGAGCTGCATGGCGCTCTCCTCGTACTGCACCAGCACGGCGACGGGCCGCCCGTCCAGCGGGTTGCCCTCCTCGTCCACCTGGGTGGCCTCGAAGTTCACCTGGAAACCCAGCCCCGGCGCGACCGGCACCTGCAGGGCCCCGAAGTCGAGCCGCTGCAGCTCGGGGAAGGAGTCCTCGGAGTCCCACGGGCCGCCCTCGACCGACTCCGCCTTGGCGGGGGCCTCTTCGGCGTCCTCCACCGGCTCCTCGATCGCCTCGGGACCCTTCTCGGGCTCCTCGGCTGGCCGGCGACGTCCAAAAGCCACGACTCACACTCCTTCTCGACTGTGCTCATTGTTCCCGAAGACACGCGTACCAGCGAAACCGCCTGTGGAGCCGAATCCATCGGTTCCGCGCGCCGCTCCGGGAAGGTCGGCGACCTCGTGGAAGACCGCCCGTTCCACCCGCTGCACGACCATCTGCGCGATGCGGTCTCCGCGCCGCAGCGTCACCGCGGCGCGGGGGTCGGTGTTCAGCAGGGTCACCTTGATCTCACCCCGATAGCCGGCGTCGACCGTACCGGGTGCGTTGACTATGGTCACTCCCAACTTAGCGCCCAATCCGGACCGGGGGTGAATGAAAGCGGCGTAGCCGTCCGGCAGCGCGATCGCGATGCCGGTCGGGACGACGGCGCGCTCCCCCGGCGGCAGCTCGACGTCCACGGCCGCGACCAGATCGGCGCCCGCGTCGCCCGCGTGCGCGTACGCGGGCAGCGGCAGCCCGGGATCGAGCCGCCGGATCAGCACATCGACGTCGCTCACGCATTCCACCTCAGCGCGTACCTGCCGGGAAGTCCGGCAGTTGACCCTACCCGTTCCGGGCCGTGACCACTTCCGGAAGGTTTGGCCCCGAAGTGTTGAATTACGCGTAGCGTCACCTCTGTTACCTGCGGTGCTGCTGTGGGAAATCCGTCCCACAGAAAGGGGGCGGGGATGGGCGCGCCTGAACGCAAGGTCACCCACCGGTCGCTCGACGGCGTGCGGGTCCGGCTCACCGGCGTCCACGACCTCGGGCGCCCGTGCACGTCGGTCGCGCGGATCGCCGACCGCGGGCGGCTGCACGAGATCTCCAGCGGTACCCGCGCGGACGCGCTGGCCTGGGCCGAGGACATCGGCGTCGCGCGCTTCGAGCAGGAGTTCCGCATCCAGGGCGGGCGGCTGCGGGTGGGCCGGACGGCGACCCGCGACGGCGACACCGGGACGAGCGACCCCGTCCTCGCCGCCGTCTGGGAGGGACGCCGGCACGCGGTGTTCACGCACCTCTACCACGGGCGCCCGGCGGACGCGGTGGCGTTCTTCGACACCGTCCGGCTGACCGAGCACGAGGACGGCATCACCGCCGTCCCGCGCGGCCGGGCCCGGCGCCCCGAGTCGGCCGAGATGGTCAAGGAGGTCCCGGGCCTCGGGCTCCTGGAGATCACCGCGCTGACCACGCAGACGCGGAAGCGGCTGCCGTCGTGGCGCGGCGCGTCGATCGCGGGCGGCGAGCTGTTCCAGGACACCGTCGGGGGCCAGGGCCCCTACTTCCTGCTCGCGCTGAAGTCGCTGCTGGTGACCGTGCTACCGGAGGAGGACCGGGTGCGCGAGGTCCCGCGGCGGCTCGCCGGGCTGGCGGTCGAGGCGGTCCGGTGACCGGCCTGCTCGCCGGGATCGCCGCGGTCGCGGTCCCGCTGGTCCTGCTGGCATCGGTGGTCGGCCAGGTCAGGCACCCCCGCGCGCTGGCCGCCGCGCTGCGGGCGCACCGGGTGTTCCCGCGCCGGTCCGCCGCCGCCCTGGCGGTCACGGTGATCGCCGTGGAGGCGCTGACCGGGCTGGGCGGCGCGGCGGCGCTGCTGCGCTGGCTGGACGGCCCGATGCGTGCGGCCTCCTGGGCGGCGGCCGTGCTGCTGGCCCTCTACGCCCTCTACGGGACGTTCGTGTCCCGCACCCGGACGGGCGTCCCGTGCGGGTGCGCGGGCGACGGCACGCCGATGACCGGCTGGGTCGCCGGACGCGCCGCCGCGCTCGCCCTGCTCGCCCTCACCGGCGCGCTGCACGGCCTTCCGGCCGGTTCGACCGCATACGAGATGTTCATCGCCGTCGCGGCGGGGCTGGGGTTCGCGGTGCTCCTCTGGACGCTCCCCCGCGCACTGCTCACGGAGAGGAGGACGGCCGGATGAGCTTCCAGAACAGCGCGCTGCTGCTGTCGTGGGTCGCGATCCTGCTGCTCGCCCTGGTCGTCGCCGGTCTCGTCCGGCAGGTCCACGCGCTGGGCCAGGGGGCGCCCCGGACGGCCGGGCTCGGCCCCGCGCCCGGCACGCCCGCGCCCGCGTTCGACCGGCTCGGGCCGGGGCTGCTGCTCTTCCTGGACCGCGACTGCGGCGTCTGCACCGACGTGCTGGCCGCCGCGGAAGGGCCGCTGCACGCGATCTTCGCGGGGCCGCCGCCGGACGGCGCGTCCCGTCCGGGCGTGACCGTGCTGACCGGCGAGCAGGACGGCCTGTTCGCCGACTACCGCGTCCCCGCCACCCCGTTCGCCGTGCTCGTCGGCGCGGACGGACGCGTGCGGGCCGCGCAGCCCGTGGGCTCCCCGGAAGCCCTCCATGAGCTGACCCTGGAGGCGGTCCAATGATCGAGCTGGAGGACATCCCGCCGCTGCGCGGGCCGCGTCCCGCCGGGGCCCGGCGCATCCGGCGGCGTCCCGTCCCGCCGGACGAACCGAGGTTTCGGCCGGTGCGGCGCAGCGTCCTGACCGGCCTCGCCGCCGCGGGCGCCACCGCCGGGCTGAAGGCGCTCGGCGTGTTCCCGCCCGCCCGGGAGGCACTGTCGTCCGGCTTCCAGCTGGTCGGCTACTACGACATTTACCCGCGCTGCCCCTCGTACGCGGCCAACCACAACTGCTCCCCCGGCTGCGGGCCGAGCTACGTGTGCAGCTGGTGCTGCCGGACGAGCGGCAAGTACAAGGGCTTCCACAAATCCGGCGTTTCCGACCCGGGCCGCTACAAACTGCGCCCCAACCAGTGCTATGGCGGCGGCTACGACGGCTGGCTCTGGGCCTACACCAAGAGCTGCGGCAAATGCAAGAAGGGCGTCACCTGGCGCTGCCACGACGGCTGGAAGAAATCAAAGAAGGGCAACTGGTACAAGACCATCTGCCGTAAAGCGATGGCGTGCAAGGACTGACCGCCCGGCGGCGCCTGACCGACCCGCTCCTCCCGGTCGCCGCCCTCGCCCTGCTCGCGATCGCGGCGGCCGCCCTGAACGCCACCGTCCTGTGCTGGTCGTCCATCGGCGCGCTCGCCGGCTTCTCGCTGTCGGGCAGCGTTTGAACACGCAACAGCGAATCCGTGCTGTTCTCGCCAGGTTGGCGAGCCCCCGTACGGCAGGGCGAAGTCCTGGCCGTCTTCACCTTCGGCCTCCTCCTCGGAGGCACCCTGAGCGCCACGGCGATCTGGCTGCTCTCCGGCCTCACCGCCCCACTCCCGCCAGCGGCCCGCACATGGACGATCCTGGCGGTCGCCGCTCTGGGCGTGGCCCGCGAATTCGGCCTGATCAACCTCCCCCTGCCCCAGAACGCCCGCCAGATCCCGCCCGAAGTCCTCCAAACCAACCTGCGCCGCGGCACCCTTCAGTTCGGCTTCGAACTAGGCACCGGCGTCCGCACCTACGTCCCCGCCACGGCCCCGTACGTCCTGGCCCTGGCGCTCCTTCTCGCCCACGAGAGCCTCCTGATCACCCTCCTCACCGGCGCGGCCTTCGCCCTGGGCCGCGCCCTGAGCGCCACCCTCACCTACCTGGCCCGAGACGACCACCGAGACGCCGCCATAGCCACCCGAATGCCCATAACGAAGACCACCACCGCCGTCATCTCTCTTTCCGCCCTCGCCCTCCTGCTCATATGACACTGCAACGCATGGACCACGATGAGCGAGAGCGGCTGGAAGAGTTGATCGCGGCCTTCGAAACCGAGAACGGCCCGATCGATCCGGCCGGGGTCGAGGCGAAGCTCGCGATCATGGATGCCGTCGACGCGGAACGTGGACGGGTGGCAGACTGAGCTTCCGTCCGTCTTGCTGGGAAGGGTCGTTCGCCGTGTGGTCGCTGGTGGTGTTCCTCGTGCTGCGGGGATTCGCCGTGGCCGAGTGGGCGCCGGGGCAGCCGGCGTTGCTGGTGCTCGCCGCCGTCACCGTGGCGGGGCTGCTGGTACTGGCCGCCGTGCGGGTCGGCGCGGCGCGGCGGGGGCAGCGGGCGGCGCTGGCGCGGGTGCGGACGACCCTGCGGGAACGGACGTTGCGCACCGCCTTCCTGCCGCAGCGGGATCCGGACGCGGCGGGGCGTCCCCGTCCGAGAGCACCTGGAACGGAGATCGCGGCCGCCTGAGCGCGGCCGGGACGTATCCGATCTCCTCTCGTTCCGGAAGGTTCTCTCATGTTCGATGTTCCTGTTTCGATCGCCGCTGCCCTGGTCACGGGGCTGGCGGACGTCCTGCACCCGGTCGCCGGCGACCTCGCGACGGCGCTGGCGATCGTGCTCTTCACCGCGGCCGTGCGGCTGGTCCTGGTTCCGCTGTCGGTCGCGGCGGCCAAGGGCGAGCGGGCGCGGACGCGGCTGATGCCCAAGGTCCAGGCGCTGCAAAAGAGGCACGCGAAGAATCCCGAGCGGCTGAAGCGGGAGATGGCGGCGCTCTACGAGGCGGAAGGCGCCACGCCGGTCGCGGGGTTCCTGCCGATGTTCGCGCAGGTGCCGTTCTTCATGGTCACGTACCGGCTGTTCATGTCCGCGACCGTGGCGGGACACCAGAATCTGCTGCTCGCGCACACGTTGCTCGCGGCGCCGCTGGGGCAGAACTGGATCGGCGTGCTGGGCGGAGGTCTGTTCTCGCCGCCGTCGCTGGTGTTCATCGGGCTGTTCGTCCTGCTGGGCGCGGTGGCCGTGTGGTCGTCGCGGCGGGTCACCGCCGAGGGGCCGATGGGCGCGGTGGCGCGGGTGATTCCGTTCGGGACGGTCGTCTTCGCGGCGTTCGTACCGCTGGCGGCGGGGTTGTACCTGCTGACGTCGGGGGCGTGGGCGGCGGTGGAGCGGGCGGTGCTGCAGCGCAGGATCGTGAGCGTCGGCTGATTCCCCTTGACGGCGTCGCCGGTGTCTCGGTTCGATAGAAACCGAACCAGATTCTGGACGCGAGGCGGTGCGCAGTGACGACGACGGTGCCGGAGACCGGCAGGCTGAGCGTGTCGGACCTGGCCTTCTGGGCCCTGCCGCAGGAGCGGCGGCTGGCCGAGTTCGCCGGGCTCCGGCAGCGCGAGCATCCCGCGTTCTTCCCCGAGCTGAAGCTGCCGTTCGTCAAGCAGGGCCCCGGCTTCTACGCGCTGGCCAGGCACGCCGACGTCGTCGAGGCCAGCCGGACGCCGCAGGTCTTCAGCAGTGAGCCGTGCTCCAACAGCATCGCCGACATGCCCGAGTACCTGGCCCGGTACTTCGGGTCGATGATCAACATGGACGACCCGCGGCACGCCAAGATCCGCAAGATCGTGTCGCGGGCGTTCACCCCCCGCGTCCTGGCGAAGATGGAGACCGACCTGCAGGCCGCGGCGACGCGGATCGTGGACGACCTGATCGCCAAGGGCTCGGCCGACTTCGTCAGCGACGTCGCGGCGCGGCTCCCGCTCCAGGTCATCTGCGACATGATGGGCATCCCCGAGCCCGTCCGCCCGATGGTGTACGAGCGGACGAACATCATCCTGGGCCTCGGCGACCCCGAGTTCAGCGGCGGCAAGGACTACACCCGCGACGGCATCACCCGCCTCGGCGCGCTGTACGGGCTCCTCAAGGTGATGGTCGCCGGGTACGAGCTGAACCACCTGGCGATGAAGCTGGCCCGGCGGCGCCGCCGGCATCCCGGCGACGACCTGGTGTCCGCGCTGATCTCGGCCGAGGTGGACGGGGAGCGGCTGACCGACCAGGAGATCGGCTCGTTCTTCATCCTGCTCGTGGTCGCCGGGAACGAGACGACGCGGAACGCGATGTCGCACGGCCTCAAGCTGTTCACCGACAACCCCGAGCAGCGCGCCCTGCTGCTGGAGGACTTCGACGCGCACATGCCGGGCGCCGTCGAGGAGATCGTCCGGATGGCGACGCCGGTCATCCAGTTCCGCCGGACGCTGACGCGCGACCACGAGATGAACGGCCACCAGTACCGCGCGGGCGACAAGGTCCTGCTGTTCTACAACTCCGCCAACCGGGACGAGGCGGTCTTCGAGAACCCGGACGTCTTCGACATCACCCGCTCCCCCAACCCGCACGTCGGCTTCGGCGGTCCCGGCCCGCACTTCTGCCTAGGCGCGAATCTGGCCCGCCGCGAGATCACCGTGATGTTCCGCGAGCTGTTCACCCGCGTCCCGGACATCCGCGCCACCGGCGAGCCCGACCGGCTGTTCTCCAGCTTCATCAACGGCATCAAGCACCTGCCCTGCACGTTCTGAGCAGGGCAGGCGCCCGGGCCGTCAGGTGGACGGCGCCAACTCGACGTCGACGGTGAGGTCGGCGGGGGCGGCCTCCAGCGTGAGGTCGGCGATGCGTCCCGCGGCGGCCAGATCCGGCCGCGCGATGTGCGTGACCTCTGCGCCGCGAACCACGGCGCGGGACACGTCGGCGCGCATCGACGCCTTCGCCTCCGACTTCGCCTTGCGGACCTGGCGGAGCGCCTCACCCGTCGCCGCGAGGACGGCCGGGTCGCCGCCCACCGGCAGTTCGGCGGCCGACGGCCACGACGCGGCGTGCACCGATCCGTGCCGCCACCACGACCAGACCTCTTCGGTCACGAACGGCAGGACGGGCGCGAACAGGCGCAGCAGCACCGACAGCGCCGTCCGCAGCGCGGCCCGTGCCGACTGCGCCTCCGGGCCGTCCCCGTAGGCGCGGACCTTGACGAGTTCCAGGTAGTCGTCGCAGAACTCCCAGAAGAACCGCTCCGTGCGCTCCAAGGCACGCGCGTAGTCGTAGCCCTCGAACGCGTCGGTCGCCTCCTGGACGACACCGGACAGCGCCGCCAGCATCGCCCTGTCGAGCGGCTCGGTGACCGAAGCGTCGGCCTCCACTGTGTTTTCTGTGCCTGCGAGCCCTCGGCCTTCACGCGTGCGCCCTTCGTTCCTCAGTGCGCCCGCGTCCTCACCCAGGCCGAGGACGAACTTGGAGGCGTTGAGGATCTTGATGGCGAGGCGCCGGCCGACCTTGATCTGGCCGGTGTCGAACGCGGTGTCGGTGCCGGGGCGCCCGCTCGCCGCCCAGTAGCGGAGGGCGTCGGAGCCGTACTCGCGCAGCAGGTCGATCGGGGTGACGACGTTGCCCTTGGTCTTCGACATCTTCTTGCGGTCCGGGTCGAGGATCCAGCCGGACAGCGCGGTGCCCGTCCACGGCAGCGAGCCCTGCTCCAGATGCGCGCGGACGACCGTGGAGAACAGCCACGTCCGGATGATGTCGTGCGCCTGCGGACGCAGGTCGTAGGGGAAGACGCGGCCGAACAGGTCGGTGTCGCGCTCCCAGCCGCCCGCGATCTGCGGGGTCAGCGACGACGTCGCCCAGGTGTCCATCACGTCGGGGTCGCCGATGAAGCCGCCGGGTTCGCCGCGCCGCTCCTCGGTGAAGCCCGGCGGGACGTCCGACGACGGGTCGACCGGCAGCGCGTCCTCGGACGGGACGATCGGCCGGTCGTAGCGCGGCTCCCCCGCGTCGTCCAGCGGGTACCAGACGGGGATCGGCACGCCGAAGAACCGCTGCCGGGAGATCAGCCAGTCGCCGTTCAGGCCCTCGACCCAGTTCTCGTAGCGGGCCCGCATGTAGCCGGGGTACCACTCCAGCTCGCGGCCGCGCGCGAGGAGCTCCGCGCGGACGCCCTCGTCGCGGCCGCCGTTGCGGATGTACCACTGCCGGGTGGTGACGATCTCCAGGGGCTTGCTGCCCTTCTCGTAGAACTTCACCGGCCGGCTGATCTTGCGCGGCTCGCCGTCCAGGTCGCCGGACTCGCGCAGCAGCTCGGCGACGCGCTCCTTGGCGGAGAAGACCGTCTTGCCCGCCAGCTCCGCGTACGGCTCCGCGGCGACGCCCGCGGGCGGGTCGGCGGCCAGGCGCCCGTCCCAGTCGACGATCGCGCGGGTGGGCAGGGCCAGCTCGCGCCACCAGGTGACGTCCGTGACGTCGCCGAACGTGCAGATCATCGCGATGCCGGAACCCTTGTCGGGCTCGGCGAGGCGGTGCGCGACGACCGGGACCTCGACGCCGAACAGCGGCGTGCGGACGGTCGTCCCGAACAGCTCCTGGTAACGCTCGTCGTCGGGGTGCGCGACCAGCGCGACGCACGCGGGCAGCAGCTCCGGCCGCGTCGTCTCGATGTAGACGGGACGCTCGTCGCCGTGGAACCGGATCCGGTAGAACGCGCCGGGGTGCTCGCGGTCCTCCAGCTCGGCCTGCGCGACGGCCGTGCGGAACGTCACGTCCCACAGCGTCGGCGCCTCCGAGACGTACGCCTCACCGCGCGCAAGGTTGCGCAGGAAAGCGCGCTGGGACGCCGTCCGGGAGACGTGCCCGATGGTCGTGTAGAGGTGGTTCCAGTCGACCGAGAGGCCGACCTGGCGCCACATCTCCTCGAACGCCTTCTCGTCGACCTCGGTAAGCCGTTCGCACAGCTCGATGAAGTTGCGCCGGGAAATCGGCTGCTGCCGTTTCGGGTCCGGCTTGGCCGGCGGCTCGAAGTCCGGGTCGTAGGGAAGGGACGGATCGCACCGGACGCCGAAATGGTTCTGCACGCGGCGCTCGGTCGGCAGGCCGTTATCGTCCCACCCCATCGGGTAGAAGACCGCGCGACCGCGCATGCGGTGGAACCGCGCGACGGTGTCGGTGTGGGTATAGGAGAAGACGTGTCCGACGTGGAGGGATCCGCTCACGGTGGGCGGCGGGGTGTCGATCGAGTAGACCTCGGCGCGCGGCCGGGTGCGGTCGAAGCGGTAGACGCCCCCGTCCTCCCAGGCGCGTACCCACTTCTCCTCCAGGCCGTCCAGGGAGGGCTTCGGAGGGACGTGCGGAGTACGCGGCTGCTCTGTCATGGGGCCAATGGTATTGACATCGGCACGGGCCGCACGCCATTTGCCGAGGCCGACGCGACGACCGCCTCCGCCGCCGGGGGCGGGCCGTTCCGGTAGCGTCGGAGACGACAGACGAGTGGAGGACGAATATGGCGGATAAGGGCGACATCGGCTGGCGGGTGATGGCCGGCGCCGCGGCGTTCGCGGGCGGGTTCGTCGCGAAGAAGGCCATCACGATGATCTGGAAGAAGAGCACGGGCAAGGAGCCCCCGACGAACCCCGAGTCGCCGGACGTCGACCTGGCCGAGGCGGTCGGGTGGGCCGTGGTGATGGGCGTCGGCATGGAGCTGGCCCGGCTGCTCGCCACCCGCGCCGTGGCGCACCAGTACGCCAAGGGCACCGGCGAACTCCCGGCCCACCTGAAGACCAGCGCCTGACCGCCGCGCCGTCGCGGCCGTCCGGCCCGGTCAGGGCTTGAGGCCGCGGCGGCGGTGGTCGCCGGGGAGCGGGGGCGTGGTCCCGGCGGCCGCGCGCAGGTCGTTGCGGACCTTCATGGCCAGGGCCTTGGTCGCGGAGCGGTTGAGGGCGGCGCCGGCGGCGGCACCGGTGAGGAACGGGCCCATGGTGCTCATGCTCCGGCCGAAGGTGCGCAGCATCCGCTTGCGCAGGGCCGCCTTGGCGGCGGTGCCGAGGGCGCTCGTGATCGACCCGGTCTCCAGCGGGTTGATGCCGCGCTGCCGGGCCCAGGACGTGACGAACGCGGCGCCGCGGGCGGTCCCGGTCCCCTGGACGCGCACCCCGTACACCTCGTGCAGTTCGGCGATCATCTTGACCTCGATGGCCGCGACGACGAGCGTCTCGGCGGCCAGCTGCGCGGGGGCCGTCAGCAGCAGCGGCGGGGCGGTGAACTGCACGGCGGCCAGTGCGCCGCCCGCCGCGCCGACGGCGGTCGTGCCGTTGCCGGCCACCTTGACGAGCCGGTCGGCGAGCGCCTCGCCCATCAGCCCGTGGTGGTGGGCCTGCAGCGTCTCCAGGTCGCGGATCGGGATGTGCGGCGCGGCCTCGACGAGCAGGTCGGCCAGCCACCTGCCGCGGCCGATCCCCGCGGCCCCCACCTTGCGGGCGCTCTGGCCGAGCAGTCCGGCCAGTCGCCCGAGCAGGCGGCCGCGGGTCTCGCGGTCCATGTCCTCGTCGGCGGTGAGCCGTCCGATCAGCTCACCGAGCTCCGTGGAGCCGTCGCCACGCGCCGGCTCCACCTCGTCATGACGTTTCTCGATCTCTCCCGACACCCGGCGGCCACTCCCGGTCAGGCGGCGCACTCGCGGCAGATCGGCTGGCCGTTCTTCTCGCCGGCCAGCTGGCTGCGGTGGTGCACCAGGAAGCAGCGCGTGCAGGTGAACTCGTCGGCCTGCCGCGGAACCACCCGGAAGGTGAGCTCCTCGTTGGACAGGTCGGCGCCGGGCAGCTCGGCAACCTCACCGGCGTCCAGGTCCTCGTCGATGATGCTGGCGGCCTTGTCGGCCCGCCGGGCCTGGAGCTCCTGGAGGCTGTCCTCGCTGAGATCGTCGTCGGTCTTGCGTGGGCTGTCGTAGTCGGTCGCCATCTTCTATCTCCATCCCCCTCAGTGCTTTATGCGCCCCGTCGCGCGGATCTAACGCTCAAGGGACCGTTCTTGTGCCCGATCCGGGCGGGAAATTCTGTCACGGTTGGTGACCTGCGACACACAAGGCGCGACCGTTCCCACGAGTGACACCCGTCACCCGGATCTTTCCTCGTACTGTGTCTTCCGTCACATACCCGGCACGCGCCGGCGGCCCGGTTCCCGGGCCGCGGCAACCTGCCGGAGTTCCCGCGGCGGCGGGGATCATATCGGTCCCGGCGGCGTTGCGCGCGCCGACCGGCGCGGCGCGCCGCGACTCGTGCGGGACGTCCCGGCGGACGCGCGGCGGCGCGGCCTCGATCGGCGGCCTCGATCGGCCGCCGGAAGAGCGAACCAGACTGATCGGTGAAACGTCTGAACTAACGCGATATCGTGCCCGCCTGAGAGGTGGGGGGCGGGCCCCCCGCGGAGGTTCATCCGGCGGTGCGTCGACGACGCCGGGACGGGGCCCGCGGTGGGTCCGGCGCACACTGTCGCGCACATCACTGCGGGTCAATGGAGGGTCAGATGCCGGATGCCGCTCCGCTGGAGCCGGGCGATCCCAGGGCACTCGGACAGTACGAGGTCATCGGACGCCTCGGCGCCGGGGGTCAGGGCGCCGTCTTCCTGGGCAAGGCGCCCGGGGGCGAGTACGTCGCGGTCAAGCTGCTGCACGCGCAGATGGCCAACGACCCGGCCGCGCGTGCCCGCTTCACCCGTGAGGTGAGCGCGGCGCAGAAGGTCGAGCCCTTCTGCACGGCGCGGGTGCTGGAGGCCGACGTCCACGGCGACCAGCCGTACGTCGTCAGCGAGTTCATCGACGGGCCGTCCCTGCACGACGTGGTCGCGCACGACGGGCCGCGCAGCGCCGAGGAGCTGGAGCGGCTCGCGATCGGCACCGCGACCGCGCTCGCCGCGATCCACGAGGCCGGGATCGTGCACCGCGACTTCAAGCCGAACAACGTGATGCTGGCGTCCGACGGCCCGCGCGTCGTCGACTTCGGCATCGCCCGGACGGTCAACTCGCAGGAGAGCGCGGTCACCGCCACCGGGATGGTGGTCGGCACGCCCGGCTACCTGGCGCCGGAGCAGCTGACCGGCGCGCCGCTCACCCCGGCGGTCGACATCTTCGCCTGGGGCGCGACCATGGTGTTCGCCGCCACCGGGCAGTCGCCGTTCGAGGCGGACACGCTGCCGGTCATCATCAACCGGATCCTCAACGAGGAGCCGGACCTGTCGGCGCTGCCCGCGGGCCCGCTGCGCGACCTGATCGGGCGCTGCCTGTCCAAGGACGCGGGCCTGCGCCCGCCCGCCCCGCAGCTGCTGCTGAACCTGCTCGGGGCCGTCGGCGCCGCGCCCGCGGGGCAGGCCGCCGGGCAGGAGGAGCTGCTCAACCAGGGCACCCGGATCGCCTCGCAGCTGCCGCCGCCGCCCCCGGTCCCGCC
>NZ_JABXFD010000684.1 GCF_013372625.1 Actinomadura sp. BRA 177 | reverse complement strand
TGTGTATATTCATGTTTGTGTATCAAATTTTTGTTTAATACAGGCAGAAGTCGGTATCCGAGTTGGGGATCTGTCTCGTGGGCTCGAAGATGTGGTGAAGAGACAGGTGCTGTCGTCCTGCCGGCGGCTGCGCACCGCGCGCGAGCGCGAGCACGCGGCCGAGCGGTTCGCCGAGCGGGCCGTCGAGGCGCAGGAGGCGGAGCGGTCCCGGCTGAGCCGGGAGATCCACGACGGCATCGCGCAGCGGCTCGCCAGCCTCGGCTTCCACCTGTCGGCCGCCGAGCGGGCGCTGCCCGAGCACCATCCGGAGGCGCTGGCGCAGATCATGATGGCGCGGCGGCTGTGCGAGCTGTCGGCCGCCGAGACGCGCGCGGCGATCGGGGGGCTGCGGCCGCCCGTCCTGGACGATCTGGGCCTGTCGGCGGCGCTCGCCACGCTGGCGCGCGAGGCCGGGGACGGTCCCGGACCGTCGGGCGTGATCGACGTGACCGTGACCATCGAGGGTGAGCTGGAGGACGAGCTGCCCGACCATGTGCAGACCGCGCTGTACCGGATCGCGCAGGAGGCCGTCGGGAACAGCCTGCGGCACGCGTCCGCGACCTGCGTGGATCTGCTGCTGGAGCACTCCTTCGACCGCGTCCGGCTGCGGGTGACCGACGACGGGAACGGGTTCTCCGTCCGGGACGTGCTGGCGCAGGGCCTGGTCAGGGGAGTACGGCCCGACTGCTACGGCCTGCGCGGTATGCGGGAGCGCGCCGAGCTGCTCGGCGGGCGGGTCGCGGTGAAGAGCAGGCCCGGCGCCGGGACGGCCGTCGAGGCCGTCATTCCGATTCCCGGACTTCGAGCACCCGGAAGGCCATCCCGGCCTTGACGAGCCGGATGATCAGCGCGTCGCCCATCGCCGCCGCGGTCGTGACCTGCCCGGACGTCTCGGGCAGGTCGTCGTGGGCCAGGCACAGCGCCGACTCGGCCAGCATCTTGGCCGTCTCGCCGTAGCCGGGGTCGCCGCCCGCGACCTCGGTGACGACGCGCCTGCCGCCGCCCTCGCCGGCGAACTTCACGCTGAACCAGTTGCGGGCGCGCCGCTCGGCGGAGGGCCCCTCGCCCGGCGACAGGGTGCGCAGCAGCAGTTTCCGGGTCGGCGGCAGCGTGGACAGCGCGAGCAGGGCGCCCGAGCCCGCCGCCAGCCCGCCCGCCGTGGCGAGCCGTTTGACGGCGAGGTAGTGGCCGTAGGAGAAGTCGGGGCCGTACCGGTCGAGGGCCGCCGCCGACCGGACGACGATCTGCGGGTCGATGGTGGGCAGCGGCAGCGTCCAGCCGTCCCCGATGCGGGACTTCGGCGCCGGGCGGCGCGAGATCCGCACCCTGCGGCCGGCGGGCGGCTCTTCCACGCGACGACGCTCGCGCTCGGCGCGCATCATTCCGGCCGCGTCCCCGAAGATGCCGACCGCCGAGTGCAGGGTGCCGCCGGACGCGTCCCCGCGGACCCGCAGGAACCCCTCGACGTGCAATGGGACGCCTTCGGGCAGCTGCTTGACGGTGAAGTAGACGCCGAGGTCGTGGGGGATCGAGTCGAAACCGCAGGCGTGCACGATCCGGGCGCCGCTGCGCACGGCCTCCTCGTGGTACTTCACGTACATGCGGTCGACGAACGTGGGCTCGCCGGTGAGGTCGACATAGTCGGTCCCGGCGCGCGCGCACGCCGCGACCAAGGGCTCGCCGTACTGGACGTAGGGGCCGACCGTGGTGATGACGACGCGCGCCGACTCGGCGATGGCGTCGATCGAGGCGGCATCGGTGGTGTCGGCGTGCAGCAGCGGCAACTCGGCGCAGGCCGGGTTGATTTTTGCGAGCCGGTCGCGGACGGCCTCGAGCTTCTCCCGGTTGCGCCCGGCCAGCGCCCACCGCGAATCGGCGTGTTGGGCCAGGTACTCGGCGGTCAGGCCACCGGTGAATCCGGTCGCGCCGAACAGAACGATGTCATACGGGCGGTCGGCGTTCATGATGCCCCTCTCACGGTTCCCCGAACCTGATTCTGTCCTCTCCGGTGCGGGCGATGTGCGGCGGGGCACCGATGTGAGCGACCGCACTCCTCTAGGGTTGCTCCGATGACGGAAATGGTGGCGTTGTGACCGGGCTGGCCGTGGCGATGGACGTCGTCGCCGTGGGCTTCCTCGCGTTCTTCGTGGTGCTGCTGACGCGCGGGAAGAGCGCGCACGCCGACGAGGGCGGACGATCTGTCGCCATGGTGCTGATCGCCGTCAGCCTGGGGCTGCTGTCGGTGTCGCTGTGGAGCCTGCCCTAGCGGGGGCCCATCCCGGCGCGTCCAGCAGGTGCCGGACGAACAGCAGCGTCGTCGGGGTCGGCGCGGCACCGGCGACCGCGTGCCAGGGCCGGTCGAGCGGCATTCCCGGCGCGTCGACGATCACGAGGCGTCCGGCGTGCAGTTCGGCGCCGACCGCGTCCCGTGAGACGAGCGCGACCCCGAGCCCGGCCGCCGCGCCCGCGATGACCGCGCCGTTCGAGCCGAGCACGAGCCGGGGCGGCGCGACCTCGCGTTCGGTCAGGTAGGCGTCGGCGGTCGCCCGCGTGCCCGAGCCGGGCTCGCGCATGACCCAGGGCGTGCGGGCGAGGGCGAAACCGTCCGCGAGGCCGGGGGCGCCGACGACCACCAGCTCGTTCGGACGCCTGGCCAGCACGGTCGCCGCGACCTCTGCGGGCGGACGACCCGCGAGCACCAGGTCGGCCTCGTGCGCGGCGAGGCTGCTCCACACCTGGCGGCGCGGGCCCACCTCCAGCGTCAGCTCGACGTCGGGCCACCGCGTCCGGAATGAGGCGAGCAGCTCGGGCAGGATCTGGTCGGCGGCCGTCGTGACCGCGGCCAGGCGCAGTGGCCCGCGTCCGGGATCGGCCGCGCCGCGCGCCGCCGCACGGCCCTCCTCCAGCAGGCCGAGGACCTGCCGCGCGTATCCGGCGTAGACGGTTCCGGCCGGGGTCAGCCTGATGCCGCGTCCGACCCGCTGGACGAGCGGCACGCCGAGATCGCGGGTCAGCGCGGCGACCGCCGCCGAGACCGCCGACTCGGTCACGTACAGCCGCCGCGCCGCCGCCCGCACCGAGCCGGTGTCGGCGAGCGCGACGAACGTCCGCAGCCGCGCCTCCGTCACGTCCGGCCTCCTCGTTCAAGTGAATGCTTGATGGTCACCGTAGAACACTTGATGGACATCGCAAGTATCGGGAGGCGAAGCTTCGAGGCGTCACGGTTGCACGCGACCGGGGCGCGGCGATCCGCTCCGCATCCCCTGGGACATGCCGTCCTTCACCCGGGGTGGAGCGCCGCGCCCCGTCGTCCAGGAAGGAGCGGCGGATGAGCTCGGGCAGATGGTCTGCGGGCGTGATCCCCTACGCGGAGATGGGCTACTGGCGTCCGGACTACGAGCCGAAGGACAGCGACATCCTCGCCGCCTTCCGGATCACGCCGCAGCCGGGCGTGCCGCCGGAGGAGGCGGGCGCGGCCGTCGCGGGCGAGTCGTCCACCGCGACCTGGACGGTCGTCTGGACGGACCGGCTCACCGCCTACGAGAACTACCAGGCCAAGTGCTACAAGGTGGAGCCGGTCCCCGGGCAGGAGAACCAGTTCATCGCCTACATCGCCTACGACCTCGACCTGTTCGAGGAGGGGTCGATCGCGAACCTGACGTCGTCCATCATCGGGAACGTCTTCGGGTTCAAGGCGCTGAAGGCGCTCCGCCTTGAGGACATGCGGATCCCGACCCACTACGTGAAGACGTTCCAGGGGCCGGCCCACGGCATCGTGATGGAACGCGAGTACCTGGGCAAGTTCGGACGTCCGCTACTGGGCGCCACGGTCAAACCCAAGCTCGGGCTGTCGGCGCGCAACTACGGGCGCGTCGTCTACGAGGCCCTTCGCGGCGGCCTCGATTTCACCAAGGACGACGAGAACATCAACTCCCAGCCGTTCATGCGCTGGCGCGACCGCTTCCTCTACTGCATGGAGGGCGTCCACCGAGCGCAGGCCGCCACGGGTGAGGTGAAGGGCCACTACCTCAACGTCACCGCCGCGACGATGGAGGACATGTACGAGCGCGCCGAGTTCGCCAAGGAACTGGGCAGCGTCATCGTGATGATCGACCTCACCATCGGTTACACGGCGATCCAGTCGATGGCGAAGTGGGCGCGCAGGAATGGCGTCATCCTGCACCTGCACCGTGCAGGGCACTCCACGTACACGCGGCAGAAGACGCACGGCGTGAACTTCCGCGTCATCGCCAAGTGGATGCGGCTCGCCGGCGTCGACCACATCCACGCGGGGACGGTCGTCGGCAAGCTCGAAGGCGACCCGAACAGCGTCCGCGGCTACTACGACACGCTTCGCCTGGACAAGGTGGAGGCCGACCCGGTGAAGGGCCTCTACTTCGACCAGGAATGGGCGTCGATGCCCGGCACGATGCCCGTCGCGTCCGGCGGCATCCACGCAGGGCAGATGCACCAGCTCCTGCACTACCTGGGCGAGGACTCGATCCTGCAGTTCGGCGGCGGGACGATCGGCCACCCCATGGGCATCGCCGCCGGCGCCACCGCCAACCGCGTCGCGCTCGAAGCGATGATCAAGGCGCGGAACGAGGGGCGCGACTACCTGGCCGAGGGCACCGACATCCTGCGCGCCGCCGCCAAGAACAGCCGCGAACTCGATATCGCCCTCTCCACTTGGGGCGACATCACGTTCACGTACGAATCCACGGATACCCCCGACGTCGTCGAAACCCCGGTGAGCATCTGATGCGAGTCACGCAAGGCACCTTCTCCTACCTGCCCGAGCTCACCGACGAGGACATCGCCAAGCAGGTCGCCTATGCCCTGGACCAGGGCTGGCCGTGCTCGGTCGAGTTCACCGACGACCCGCACCCGCGCAACTCCTACTGGGAGATGTGGGGGCTCCCAATGTTCGACCTCGCCGACCCGGCCGGCGTCCTGTACGAGGTCAACGAGTGCCGCAAGGCGTACCCGAACCACTACATCCGGCTGAACGCCTACGACGCGAGCTACGGGCGGCAGACGACCGCGCTGCAGTTCATCGTGCAGCGTCCCGCCGAGGAGCCCGGCTTCCGGCTCGACCGCGAGGAGACGTCCGACCGGCGCGTCCGCTACACGCTCCACCCCTACGCGCTCGACCGGCCCGAAGGCGACCGCTACGGGGCCGGACGTTGAGCGAACGCCCCGGCTTCGGGATGCGCCAGAACGGCTCCCCGGTGGACTCTTCCCAAGCTCCCGCCACCGGGGAGCCGCTCCCTCCCGATGCCCGCGTCGACCTCGCCAAGGAACGCGCCGACTCCCAGGTCGACTCCGTCCTGGACGCGCTGGACGCCGAACTCGTCGGCCTCGCCCCGGTCAAGACCCGCATCCGGGAGATCGCGGCGCTGCTGCTCGTCGACCGCGTCCGCGCCCGGTTCGGCATCGACTCCGGGCGTCCCAACCTGCACATGTGCTTCACCGGCAGCCCCGGGACGGGCAAGACGTCCGTCGCCGTCCGGCTCGCCGAACTGCTGCACCGGCTCGGCTACATCCGCCGCGGCCACCTCGTCTCCGTCACCCGCGACGACCTCGTCGGCCAGTACGTCGGCCACACGGCGCCCAAGACCAAGGAGGTCCTGAAACGGGCCATGGGCGGCGTGCTGTTCATCGACGAGGCGTACTACCTGTACCGCGCCGAGAACGAGCGCGACTACGGGCAGGAGGCCATCGAGATCCTGCTCCAGGTCATGGAGAACCAGCGGGACGACCTCGTCGTCGTCCTCGCCGGCTACAAGGACCGCATGGACTCCTTCTTCGCGTCCAATCCCGGCATGAGCTCCCGCATCGCCCACCACATCGACTTCCCCGACTACGAGCCGGACGAACTGGAGGCCATCGGTCACCTGATGACCGAACGCGAGGGCTACGTCCTCGCCCCCGAGACCGAACCGGTGTTCCGCGACTACCTCTCCCGGCGCCGCGCACAGCCCCGCTTCGCAAACGCCCGATCCGTCCGAAACGCCATTGAGCGCGCCCGCCTCCGCCACGCCAACCGCCTCCTGGCCACCGCCGGCCACGTGGACCGCGAAGCCCTCACCACCCTCCACCCAGAAGACTTCCTCGCCAGCCGCGTGTTCCGGTGACCGGTGTCACATCGGAAACGGGGATGGGCCTCCACATGTCCTAATGTTGTTTCCACGACATGTAGAGGTGGGGGAGAAGTTGCTTAACCCTGAGGATCTGTACGAGCTTGACGCCGACCTGCCGGAGATGACGGGTCCGGTGCTGCTGCACAGCCTCGACGGCTTCGTGGACGCCGGATCCACCGGGCAGCTCGTGCGCGAGCACCTCCTGGAGTCCCTTGAGCACCGCGTGATCGCCCGCTTCGACGTCGACTCGCTGATCGACTACCGGGCCCGCCGGCCGCCGATGACGTTCGACCGCGACCACTGGGCCTCCTACGACGCGCCCGAACTGGTCGTCCGGCTGCTGCGCGACGAAGCCGGCAGCCCGTTCCTGATGCTGTCCGGGCCCGAGCCCGACCGGCTCTGGGAAGGCTTCACCTCGTCCGTCGTCCACCTGGTCAAGAAGCTCGGCGTCGGCATCGTGGTCGGCTTCCACGGCATCCCGATGGGCGTCCCGCACACCCGTCCCGTCGGCACCACCGCGCACGCCACCCGGCCCGAGCTGATCACCAAGAACTCGTGGTTCGACAAGGTCCAGGTGCCCGGCAGCGCGGCCGGCCTGCTCGAACTGCGGCTCGGCGAGGCCGGGCACGACGCCGTCGGGTTCGCCGTGCACGTCCCGCACTACCTCGCCCAGTCCGCCTACCCGGCCGCCGCCGTCGCCGCGCTGGAGGCCATCGTCTCCGCGACCGGGCTGTCGCTACCCGTCGACCGGCTCCGCGACGCGGCCGCCGCCACCGACGCCGACATCGCCGAGCAGGTGGACGGCAACGACGAGGTCGAGAAGGTCGTCCGCGCCCTGGAGCAGCAGTACGACGCGTTCGCCGGCGCCGCCGAGCGCGACAACCTGCTCGCCGAGTCGGCGGACATGCCCACCGCCGACGAGCTCGGCGCCCAGTTCGAGCGCTTCCTCGCCGAGCAGGACGGGCCCGACCCGAACGGCTGACATATCCCGTCCGCCGCTGGGTAGGCGAGCGCCCGAGGGGGGTGGCTCATGGCCCAGAAGGTGAACGAGGTGATGACGCCGGTGCCGGTGGCGGTGTCCCCGGACACGTCCCTGGTCGAGGTCGGGGACCTCATGCGGCAGCACGGCATCGGGGACGTCCTGGTCGTCCACGAGGGGCGGCTGCGCGGCCTGGTGACCGACCGGGACATCGTGATCCGCGCCGTCGCCGCGCAGCGCGACATGTCCGGCACGACCGCCGCCGACATCTGCAGCACCAACATGATCACGGTCGCGCCCGGCGCGGACGCCGACGAGGCGGTGCGGCTGATGCGCGAGCACGCCGTCCGCCGCGTTCCGGTCGTGGACGGCGACCGCCCGATCGGCATGGTGTCCATCGGGGACCTGGCCGTCCAGCGGGACGAGCGCTCGGCCCTCGCCGACATCAGCGCCGAACCGCCCAACACATGATCACGCTGAAGCTGCGGGACGCCGAACTGCCCGGCGACCTGGCGATCCCGGACGGCGCGACCGGCGTCGTCCTGTTCGCGCACGGCAGCGGCAGCTCCCGGCACAGCCCCCGCAACCGCGCCGTCGCCGAGGGCCTCAACGCCGCCGGCATCGGCACGCTCCTCATCGACCTGCTCACCCAGCACGAGGACGAGGTCGACCGCGTCACCGCCGCCCTGCGCTTCGACATCGAACTGCTCACCCTCCGCCTGATCGGCGCCATCGACCGCCTCACCGAGGGCCTGGAATCGGCCCCGCACACCGCCGGCCTCCCCATCGGCCTGTTCGGCGCCAGCACCGGCGCCGCCGCAGCCCTCGCCGCCGCCGCGGCCCGCCCCCGCATCGGCGC
>NZ_JABXFD010000293.1 GCF_013372625.1 Actinomadura sp. BRA 177 | reverse complement strand
CCGGGGCGGAGCCGGCCGGGGACGATCATGACGCGGTCCCGGCCGTGGCTGGGTGTCGGGGGCGGGCGGGGAGGCGGGCGCGTCGTCGGCGGTCAGCACGGATGCGACGCGGTACACGACCGCGACGATCGGCACGGCGATGACGGCGCCCGCGATGCCCGCCAGCAGCGTCCCGGCCGTGACCGAGAGGACGACCACGACCGGGTGCAGGTTCAGCGTCCGGCCCATGATCAGCGGTTGCAGGAGGTGGCTCTCCGCCTGCTGGACGATGATCACGGCGGCGAGCACGAGCAGCGCGTCGGTGAGCCCGCCGCTGACGAACGCGATGAGCACGGCGGCGGCGCCCGCGACGATCGCCCCGGCGAACGGGATGAACGCGGCGATGAACGTCAGCAGGGTCAGCGGCAGCGCGAACGGCACCCCGATCAGCACCAGCGCCAGGCCGATGCCCACCGCGTCCACCAGCGCGATCAGCACGATGCCGTGCACGTAGGAGACCAGCGCGCCCCACCCGGCGCGGCCCGCCGCGTCGATCTTCGGACGGCGGCGCTCGGGCACCAGCCGCATGATCCAGCCCCACATGTCCGGGCCGTCCTTCAGCATGAAGAACAGCAGGAACAGCGAGATCAGCGCGGCGGCGGCCACTTCGGCGGCGACGCTGGCGCTGGTCATCGGGTCGGGCGAGGCCCGCCGGGCGGCCTTGATCATCCCGTCCACGACGTTGTCCAGCTGCTGCCGGCTGATCGGCAGGGGGCCGTTGACGATCTGGTCGCGGGCCCGGTCCAGCCCGTTGGTCAGGCCGCGGCTCATCTGCCGCCACTGCCCGGCGATCTGGTCGCCGACCAGCGCGAGCGCCCCGGCGATCGCGAGGAGCAGCGTCAGCAGCCCGGACAGCGCGGCGGCCCAGGGCGGCGCCCGCAGCCGCCGCACAAGCCGGGCCACCGGCGCCACCAGCGCGGTCAGCAGCAGCGCGGCGATGACCGCCATCGTCAGCGCCATGATCTTGAACAGCACGTAGACCACGAGCCAGACGGCCGCCGCGACGAGCAGCAGGCACGCCGCCGCCGCGGCGGCGTTGCGCAGCGCGGACGGAACGGACCCGAATCCCCTGCCGGTGGTCATCGCGCGCCTCGTACCCGGTCGTCCGCACCGCAATCACCGCGCCGGGTTCGGTAGCGTCGGGCGCCATGCGGGTTCATGTGGGGTGCGCGATGTGGGCGCACGCGCGGTGGCAGGGCCGGTTGCTGCCGCCGTCGCTGCCGCCGGGCGAGCGGCTGCGCGCCTACGCGAGCTGGTGCGACGCCGTGGAGGGCAACACGACCTTCTACGCGACGCCGGCGCGGAGCGCGGTGGAGTCGTGGGCGGAGCAGACCGCGCCGGACTTCCGGTTCGTGGTGAAGCTGCCGAAGACGATCACCCATGAGCGGCGGCTCGCCGGGTTCGAGGAGGACCTCCGGTCGTTCCTGCACGCGATGGAGCCGCTGGAGTCGCGGACACACGCGCTCTGGGTGCAGCTGCCGGGCTCGTTCGGTCCCGGCGACCTCGGGACGCTGGCCGGTTTCCTGCGCGGCCTGCCCACCGCGCACCGGTACGCCGTCGAGGTCCGGCATCGTGCGTTCTTCGAGGACGCGCGGTGCGTCCGCGACCTGGAGCGGGTGCTCGGACGGGCCGGCGCCGAGTGGGTTCCGTTCGACACCACCGCGTTCTTCCGGAGCCCGCCGACCAGTGACGCCGAACGCGACGCGTGGACGAAGAAGCCGCGCGTGCCGCGCCGGTCGGCGGCGCTCACCGACCGTCCGATCGTCCGCTATCTCGGCCGGGACGACACCGAGCGCACCGTCGAGGGCTGGCGGTTCTGGGTGGAGAAGGCCGCGGAGTGGGTGCGCGAGGGACGGTCCCCGACCGTGTTCGTCCACACGCCGGACAACGCCGACGCCCTCACGCTGGCCCGCCGCTTCCACGACGAGGTGCGGGCGCGGGCACCGGAGGTCGAGCCGCTGCCGGAGCCGGTGCCGGCGGAGCCGCCCACCCTCTTCTAGGCGCCGCCCGCCTTCTCGCCGTCGCCGTCGCGGTCACTGTCGCCGTCGCGGTCGCCGGCGTCCAGCATCGCCTGGGTGGCCTCGTCGACGATGTCGCGCATGGCGCGCTCGGCGGCGTCCGCGTCGCCCGACTGGACGGCCTGCGCCACCTCCGCGTGCCAGCGGATCGCGACCGGTTCGGGGTGGGTGGGCATCAGGTGGTGGTGGGTGCGGCCGGCGAGGACGGCGGCGACCACACCGCTGAGGGCGGCCATCATCTCGTTGCCGGACGCCTCCAGCAGCGTCCGGTGGAAGAGGACGTCGGCGGTGAGGTAGGCCGCCAGGTCGCCGGACCGGCCGTGCACCGCCATGTCCATGACGGCGCCGGTCAGCGTGCCGCACTGCGCGGGCGTGGCGCGGCGGGCGGCGAGCGCGGCGGCGACCGGCTCCAGCCCGCGGCGCAGCTCGCCGAGGGAGCGCAGCTGCTCGTCGCGGCCCGCGCCGTCCAGCCGCCAGCCGATGATCTGCGGGTGGTAGAGGTTCCACCGCACCCGCTCGGCGACCGTGACGCCGACCCGGCGCCGGCTGGTGACCATGCCCATGGACTCCAGGACGCGGATCGCCTCCCGCACCACCGACCGGGAGACCCCGAACCGGGCCTCCAGCTGCTCGATCCGCAGCACCTCGCCCGCGCCCAGGTCGCCGGACGTGATCAGCATGCCGAGCCGGTCGAGGACGCTGCCGTGCAGCCCGGCCCGGGGATGGTCCGCCATGGCCCAATCATCACACGAAGAAAGGTGAGAATCACAAAAAGATATGATTTTTCACTTCTATCCCTTGTAAAGAGCAGGTCATACGTTCACACTCGTGCCGACATCGTCTTCGCCTGGCTCCCGGAGGATGACGCATGCACCCGATCCTGCTGGCGGCGGCGCCGGCGGCCTCGAGCGGGCGGCTCGTGCCGGCGGCGCTCGCCGGCATCGCGCTGATCGTCGTACTGATCACCTACTTCAAGGTCCACCCCTTCCTGAGCCTCACGCTCGGCGCGCTGCTGGTCGGCGGCATCGCGGGGCTCCCCATGTCCGACACCATCGACGCCTTCGGCAAGGGCTTCGGCGACACCGCGGCCGGCGTCGGCGCGCTCATCGCGCTCGGCGCGATGTTCGGCAAGCTGCTGGCCGACTCCGGCGGCGCCGACCAGATCGTCGACACCATCGTCGGACGGTCCAGGCGCGCGTTCCTGCCGTGGGCGATGGCCCTCGTCGGCGCGCTGATCGGGCTGCCGATGTTCTTCGAGATCGGCCTCGTCCTGCTGATGCCGGTCATCTTCCTGGTGGCGCGCCGCTCGGGCCTGTCGCTCATCGCGGTCGGCATCCCGGCGCTGGCCGGGCTGTCGGCGATGCACGGGCTCGTCCCGCCGCACCCGGGACCGCTCGTCGCCATCGACGCGCTCAACGCCGACCTCGGCCTCACGCTCGGCTTCGGCGTGCTCGTCGCGATCCCGACGGTCGCCCTGTCCGGCCCGGTGTTCGCCCGGTACGCGTCCCGCTGGGTGGACGTCATGCCGCCGTACCTCTACGTCGACGCCCCGGACGAGGAGGCGGACAAGAAGACCGCCGAGGACGAGATCCTGCGGCACCGCCCGTCCTTCCCGATCACGCTGGCCACGGTGCTCCTGCCCGTGGTGCTGATGCTGGGCAAGGCCATCGCCGACATCGCGCTGGACGAGGGCGGCGCCGTCCGCACGATCCTCGACAACCTCGGCACGCCGCTGATCGCGCTGCTCATCGCGGTCGTCGTCGGGATGTTCACGCTCGGCCTCGGCGCGGGCATGAACCGGCGGTCGATCTCCGCGTCGCTGACCGAGTCGCTGCCGCCCATCGCCGGGATCCTGCTGATCGTGGCGGCCGGCGGCGGCTTCAAGCAGACGCTGATCGCGACCGGGATCGGCGAGCTGGTCGCCGACTGGGTCAAGGACAGCGGGTTCTCGGTGCTGTTCCTCGCCTGGCTCGTCGCCGTCCTCATCCGGCTGGCCACCGGCTCGGCGACCGTCGCGACCGTCACCGCCGCCGGCATCCTCGCACCGCTGACGGGCGCGCTCGACACCGGCGAGACCTCGCTGCTCGTGCTGGCGATCGGCGCCGGCTCGCTGTTCTTCTCGCACGTCAACGACGCGGGATTCTGGCTGGTGAAGGAGTACTTCGGGCTCGGCGTCGGGCAGACCATCAAGACGTGGTCGCTGATGGAGACCGTCATCTCGGTGTGCGGCCTGGTCTTCGTCCTGCTGCTGAGCCTGGTCGTCTAGCGCGGGGCCCGGGGCCGGGACGTTCGGCCCTGGGCCGGTGCGGTTCCACCGGCGATCATGGACGGGCGGGGTCGGGAACGTCCCGATCGGGTAGGTGAACGGCGTCCTCGCCGGAAGGAGACAGGCCATGCTGGTCCGGGAGGCGATGACCTCGCCCGTCGTCACGATCCCGCGGACGGCCACGGTCCGCCAGGCGATCCGCGTCCTGCACGAGCACGACATCACCGCGCTGCCCGTCGTGGACGAGGCGGGCGGGCTCGCCGGCATCGTCAGCGAGATGGACCTCCTGCGCGGCGTGTTCGAGCGGGACCCGCGGGCCTTCGCCCGGCCGGTCGCGACGACCGCGAACCCGGTGCCGCGCCTGGTGGAGGAGGTCATGACCCGCGAGGTGGAGACCGCGCGGCCCAACACCGACGTGGCGACGCTCGCCGACACGATGATGCGGACGCGGATCAAGAGCGTCCCCGTGCTGGCCGGAGCCGGCATCGTCGGCATCGTCAGCCGCCGCGACCTCATCGCGATCCTCGCCCGCGGCGACGCCCGCATCCGCGACGACGTGCTCGCCGCGATCGACGAGTACGGGCCGGACGGCCGGCACTGGGACGTCTCCGTCCAGGACGGCGCCGTCGAACTGCTCGGCGGCGACGCGGACGAACCGGCCCGCCGCGTCGCCGACATCCTCGCCCGCACCGTCCCCGGCGTCACCCGCGTCTCGATCCAGGGGCACACCTGATGCGCGTCATCTCCGAACCGCACCTCGCCACCGTCCTCGCGGGCCTGCCGGGACGGCCGCGCGTCGTCGCCGGCGGCAATTTCGCCACCCCGCGCCGCGCCCTCGCCGTCCTGGACGAGGCCGCCCCCGAGTACCGGCTGTTCATGCTGAACGCGCAGGGCGAGCTGCCGGACCGCGACGGCGTGGAGCTGGAGACGCCGTTCGTCGGCGCGGGCATGCGGGGACTGCCGAACCTGCGGTACTTCCCGTCACGGCTCTCACTCGTCCCGAACCTGCTGAAGGGGTCGCTGCCGCCCGACGTCGTGATCGTCCAGACATCGGCGCCGCGGAACGGGACGGTGTCGCTCGGCATCGAGGTCAACATCCTGCCCGCCGCCGTCGAGGCGGTGCGCGCCCGCGGCGGACTGGTGATCGCGCAGCTCAACCCGCGGATGCCGCACACCTTCGGCGACGCCGTCATGGCGGTCGACGAGATCGACTACGCGATCGAGTCGGACGAGCCGCTCGCCAGCCCGGTACCGCGTCCGCCCGGGGATGTCGCGCGCGAGATCGGCGGCCGGGTGGCGCGGCTCGTCCCCGAACGGGGCACGTTGCAGCTCGGCATCGGCGCCATCCCGGACGCGGTGCTCGCCTCCCTGCTCGACCGCCGCGGCCTCGGGATCTGGTCGGAGATGTTCAGCGACGGCGTCCTCGCCCTGGAGAAGGCCGGCGCGCTCGACCCGGACACGCCGATCACCGCCTCGTTCGCGTTCGGCAGCGAGGAACTCTACGACTGGGCGGACCGCAACGAGCGCGTCCGGATGCTGCGCACCGAGAAGACCAACGACCCGGGCCTGATCGCGCGCCGGCCCCGGCTGGTGTCGGTGAACTCCGCGCTCCAGGTCGACCTGTACGCGCAGGCCAACGCCAGCCGGGTGCGCGGGGTGATCTACTCGGGCTTCGGCGGGCAGACCGACTTCGTCGTGGGCGCCCTGCACTCCCCCGGCGGCCGCGCGATCATCGCACTCCCGTCCTGGCACCCGAAGGCGGACGTCTCCACGGTCATCCCGCAACTGGCCGGCCCGGTCACCTCGTTCCAGCACAGCTTCATCGTCAGCGAACAGGGCACCGCCACGATCTGGGGCCACGACTCAGCGTCCCAGGCCCAGCAGATAGTGGACCGCGTGGCCCACCCGTCCGCCCGCGACAACCTACGAGAACAGGGCCGCGCCCTCGGCTTCCCCCTCCACTGACGCACCCCTACTTGACGGCCTTGACCTTCCGCTCCTTCTTCTTACCCCCCTTAACCTTCCCGCCCCCTTTGACGCCCTTAACGCCCTCGGCGCCCTTAACGCCCTCAGCGCCCTTAGCGTTCTCGACGCCCTTCACACTCTCGACGCCCCTCACCTTCTCTGCGCCCTTGACGCCCTTGATGTTCCCGCTGCTCTTGGCATTCCCGGCACTCTCCGCGCCCTTAACGCTCTCCGCGCTCTCCGCGTCCTTCGCGACCTCGGCGATCTTCGCATCCTTGACGCCCTTAGCGCCCATTACCTTCACGGCGCCCTTGACGCCCTTAGCGCTCTTGATGTTCCCGCCGCTCTTGGCATTCCCGGCACTCTCCGCGCCCTTAACGCTCTCCGCGCTCTCCGCGTCCTTCGCGACCTCGGCGATCTTCGCGTCCTTGGGGCTCTGCGCGGGCTGGGAGGCGACCGTCTTGGCCTTCTTGGACGACTTCCCCGCCGCGGCGTTCTTCTTGGTCTGCTTGGCCTGCTTGCCGTCCGTGGGCTGCTTCACGGCCGGCGCCTCGACCGGCATCGTCACGGCCGGCTCCGGGGCGACGACCGACTCGGGGACGGAGGCCAGCTCGGGGGCGGAGGCCGGCTCGGGGGCGGCGACCGGCTCGGGGGCGGAGGCCGGGGCCGGGTCCAGGGCGCTCCCGGCGACGCGGTTGCGGAACGTCTGCCCGGACCGGAACCGCGGGACCTGCGCGGCGGGCACCTCGACCGGCTGGCCGGTGCGCGGGTTGCGGGCGCTGCGGGCCGGACGGGCGAAGCTGTCGAACGTCCCGAATCCGGTCACGATGACGCGTTCCCCGGCGGACACGCGCTCCATCACGGTGTCGAACACGGCGTCCATGTGCCGGCGGGCGTCAGACTCGTCGCCTCCCACGCGTTCCGCCACGGTCTTGACCAGTTCACTGCGGTTCATGCGCCATGCCCTCCACTGTGGCCATATGTGGCGCTCAGCGTAGTGCGGCGCGGCGGCCGGGACCCGGCAATCCGCATCCTGGCCAGCGTGTCCTCCTGGATGGGGGCACTCGCCGTCACTCCGGGGTGTCGCGGAGGTGCCGCAGCAGGATGGCGAGGTCCAGCCGGCGCCGCCCGCCCGGCGCGGAGAACGAGAAGCCGAGCCGCTCCTCGGCGTGCGCGAGCCGCGCGGCGATCGTGCTGTGGTGCCGGTGCACCCGGACAGCGGCCTGCCGTGCGGAGCCGGTGGCGCAGAACGCCGCGAGGACGGCCAGCGTGTCCGTCCCGTTCGGCTCCGCGGCAAGCCCGTCCAACGCGGTCACGTCCGCAATCTCCGCGATGTCCTCATCTCTCATCCGGGCGGCGATGACCGCGAGCGCGCCGAGCCCGTCATAGTGGACGACATCGGAACCGAGCCCGACAAAACGTAGCGCGGTACGAGCGCGCCGCCACGCCGCGGGCGCCTCAATGGCAGGCAACACGGGCCCGACCCCCACCCGAAAACCACGGGGAAACCGTTCAGGCAGCCTCCTCGCGATAAGGGCCTGAACACGTCCAAGCGACACCAAGTGCGCGCCCGTCCCCCAGACGTTCGCACGTGTCCATTCACGGGGTGAGCCGTGATCTAAGAAGATCTTGGGTTTCTCGACTTGCTGGTTTCGTGTCGGTCACCCGGTGATGTAGGCCAGGTGCGGGTCGGAGAAGAAGCTGCGCAGCAGGCGGGGCAGTTTCTGGAGACGGTGGAGTGC
>NZ_JABXFD010000311.1 GCF_013372625.1 Actinomadura sp. BRA 177 | reverse complement strand
GCCGCGTCACGAACAGCTCCCGGACGGCGGCGCCCCGCGCGGCGGGCAGCAGCCGCCGCAGCTCCGGGACGAACCGGGCGCGCAGCTCGGCGGTCGGCATGTCGATCCACCGGTCGGCGGCCGACAGCGACACCGCCAGGTACTGGCCGCGGCGCAGCCCGCTCACCGCCGTCCGGTCGAACACCCACTGGACGGGCGAGGCGACGGCGGCGGCGAACGGCGCGTCCAGCACCTTGCGGTCGTAGACGACGTGCACGTTCACGATCGGGCTGGCGTCCAGCTCGGGCCAGCGCAGCGGGTCCGGCAGCGCCTGCGCGGGCAGCAGCCGCGCCGCCGCCTCGTGCGGCACCGCCATGATCACCGCGTCGGCGGCCATCGGCACCCCGTCCACCACCACCTTCGGGTCGGTGGTCACGGCCTCGACCTTCGCCTTCAGCCGGACGGTCCCGCCCATCTCCGCGATGCGGCGCAGCGCCGGGCCGCCGTGCAGCTCCTCCAGCGGGACGAGCGGAACCCCGATGTCGGCGGCGTTCGCGCGCCCCAGCAGCGCCCGCTTGCAGACCATCGCGGACAGCCCGAGCGCCGCGTCGTCCACCTCGGCGTTCAGCGCGGCGGTGATGAACAGCCCCCACAGCGCCTGCCGCGCCCACGTCCGCTGCCCGCGCTCGGCGAGCCACGTCCCGGCCGACATCGTGTCGAGGACGGGATCGGCGGGGTCGAGCCGGCCCAGCCCGGCCGCGGTGCGCATCGCGCGGAGCCGGTCGCCGGGGGCCAGCGGCGCGTAGCGGGCCAGCGCCGGCAGCAGGTGGAGCGGGCTCGGCAGGGCCGCCCGCCGAAGCCGCGCCGCATTCGCGCCCGGCCGCAGGACGGTGACGTCGAACCGGTCCTGCACCTCCACCAGGTGGTCGGCGCGGAGCCTGCGCAGCAGCCCCTGGTACGCCGAGCAGCACCGCAGGAACACGTGCTGACCGTTGTCGACGCTCAGCTCGCCCCGGACGAACGAGTGCGTCGCGCCGCCCAGCCACGGCCGGGACTCCACGAGTGTCACCGGCACGCCCGACTCCTGCAGCGCGATGGCGGCGCTGATGCCCGCGAGCCCGCCGCCCACGACCACCACGCTCACCGCTCCACCCCCGACAGCGCGCGCGCCGCGACCACGGCCTTCTGCCAGGTCGGCAGGGAAACACGGCCGTTCACCGCGCTCGACGGCTGCGCCGCGATCGTCTCCAGCAGCCGCCGGTAGATGCCCGCCATCGCCGCCGTGCACGCGGCGCTGCGCCGGTCCAGCAGCGGCAGCAGCCGCAGCCCCTCCGCGTACCAGGCGCGGGCCCGCTCCGCCTGGAAGCCGACGAGCTTGTTCAGCCGCCACGGCGGGTCGATGAACGTGCCCGACTCGTCCAGCTCCAGGGTGCAGCCGAACCGGTCCAGGTCCTCGCGCGGGATGTAGGTGCGGCCCGCCAGCCGGTCCTCGCGCAGGTCGCGCAGGATGTTGGTGAGCTGCAGCGCGACGCCGAGCGAGTCGGCGAGGCCCTCCGCGCGCTGCCGGCCGTCCGACCCGAACACCCCGAGCGACAGCCGGCCGACCGTCCCGGCGACCCGCTGGCAGTACCGCAGCAGGTCGTCGAACGTCTCGTACTCGGCGCCCCGCACATCGTTCTCGCAGCCGTCGATCAGCTCGTCGAACGCCTCCAGGGGGATCGGGTAGCGGCCCGCCGCGTCCGCCAGCGCGGTCAGCACCGGATGCCCCTCCAGCGCCCGGACGTCCGTCCGGCGCCGCAGCACCTCCTGCACGGTCAGCAGCCGCTGCCGCGACCGGTCCAGCAGGTCGAGCCGCACGCACGCCGGCTCCGGGCCGTCCCCGATGTCGTCGATGCCACGCGCGAACGCGTAGATCGCGCTCATCGCCCGCCGCTTCGGCGCCGGCATCAGCCGTATCCCGTAGGAGAAGTTCCGGGCCTCCTCGCGCACCACCCGCTCGCAGTGCCGGTACGCCTCGACCACCCGCTCGGACCGCTCGCACGCCTCCGAAACCGTCATCGGACACCCCCCTCAAGGGCGGGGCGTCCCTGCGCTCGTGCGCGTCCCCTCGGCAACACCGTCATCGCCGTCCTTCCTTGAGCGTGCGCGCCCAGCGCGCCGGGAGCGTGGCGTGGCGCGGGCGCAGCCGGCGGGCGAGGACGTCGTAGCGTCCGCGCGCCAGGGCCGAGAGCGCCGCGCGTCCTCCGGCCACGTAGCCCGCGACCGCGATCCGCGCCCATCCGGTCAGCCCGGCCATGAGCGGCGCGGTGCCGCGGTCCAGCAGGTCGGCGGCGCGGCCCGCCTCCAGCGCCAGCACGCCGCGCAGCCGCGTCGGCGTGCTCGGGCGCGCGAGGTCGTCCTCGGCGCAGCCGAACCGGCGCAGGTCCTCGCCGGGCAGGTAGATGCGCCCGTCCCGGTAGTCCTGCCCGGCGTCCTGGCAGTGCTCGATGATCTGCAGCGCCGTGCACACGTCGTCGGACGCGGCGACCAGGCCCGCCCGGTGCGCGCGGAACAGGTGCAGCACGATGCGTCCCACGGGCGCGGCCGACAGCGCGCAGTAGCCGGTCAGCTCATCGAACGTCTCGTACCGGTGGACGACCTGGTCCTGCCGGTTGGCCAGGACGAGGTCGCGGAACGGCGCCTCCGGGATCCGGTGCGCGTGCACCGTCCCCGCCAGCCGTCTTAACTGCGGCAGGTTCGGCGTCCGGCCGGCGAACACCCGGTCCAGGTCGTCGTCCACGAGGCCGAGCAGCTTGGGCCGCTGCTCCGGCGGCGCCTCGTCGCCGATGTCGTCGACGAGCCGCGCGAAACCGTAGACGGCCCGCAGGTCGGCGCGGTGCCGGGCGGGCAGCAGCCGCGCCGCCACCGGGAAGTTCTCCCGCGCCGCGAGCCGGTCGAGCGCGCGATCGTGCTCCGCGGCGCTCCAGGGCGGTTCAATGATCACCTTGGGAAGATCGACCGGACCGGCACCAGAGAAACTCTGGCCAAGGTATGGACTTATTTAAACGACGCGTGTCCTGCCCCTGAACCGCCGCGGAGTTCCTGGCGGCCGGTCAGTAGGCTCGCGGGATGGGGACGCACGAGCGCGAGATCACCGAACCCGTCGACCTGTGCCTGCCGGACGGACGGCTCAACCCCGACGCGGTCGGGTGGACGCGGCGGCCGCTGCACCGGTCGAACCTGCGCGGGTGGGGGCGGGTGAAGCGGTGGGAGTACTGGGGCATCGTCACGCCCCGGCACATCATCGGGCTGGTGGCGTCGTCGCTCGACTACGCCGGGGTGCACGGCGTGTGGGTGCTGGACCGCGAGACCGGCGAGGAGTCGGCGAGGGACGCGGTGGTGCCGTTCGCGCGCGGCGCCGTGTTCCCCGACCGGAGCGGTGCGGGCGAGGCGTCCGTGCGGGGCGGGGGAGTGGCGGTCGGTGTCCGGCAGGGGCCGTCGGGGTCGCGGGTGCGCGCCCTGGCGCCCGGTGTGGTCGATCTTGACGTGGAAGTTCCGCTGCCGGACGGGCACGAGTCGCTCGGTGTGGTGATCCCGTGGGGGCCTCGGCGTTTCCAGTACACGGTGAAGGACGTCGGGCGGCCGGTGGCTGGACGGCTGACGCTGCCTTCGGGAGAGTACGAGATCGGGGAAGGTGCCTTCGCGGTCCTCGACCATGGGCGTGGTAAATGGCCTTACCGGATGACATGGAACTGGGCGGCGGCCAGCGGACCGGGTCTGGCGCTGCAGTTCGGTGGCAAGTGGACGGACGGCACCGGCATGACCGAGAACGCCGTTTTCGTGGACGGCCGGCTCCACAAGATCGGTGAGGAACTGGCGTGGGCTTATGACCCGTCCGACTGGCTGCGTCCTTGGACGATCAGCGGGAAGCGGGTGGAGGTCGAGTTCCGTCCGTTCCATGAGAAGGTCTCGCGGACCGAGTTGGGTGTGGTCGGGACTGAGACGCACCAGTGCTTCGGGCATTTCAGCGGGCGTGTCGAAGTCGACGGCTCGTGGATCGATTTCGACGGGCTCACCGGGTGGGCGGAGGAGGCCCGACAGCGCTGGTGAGGCGCGCGTTCACCGCACGGACCAGGCCCTCCGGGAGTTTGCAGACTTCGCGGTCGTAGGTGAGGAGGCCGTTGAGTTCGTCCTCCACGTCCGAGAGCTGGGTGTAGACGGTCGCGCTGAGGCCGCGTGGGATCGCCGGGACGATCTGCCGCGCGTGCAGCCGCGCGAACGCGGCGCCGAGGCGGCCGGGGGAGTCGTAGCGCTTGTAGCCGAAGTCCTTGTCGTTGAAGGCGTGGCCGTCGATCCGCAGGTTGTATCCGCCGTATTCGGACAGGACGAGGACGCGAGGGTCCCGGCGGCGGGGCACCCGGAAACTCCGGAAATAGACGTGCAGGCTGCGCAGGTCACCGGCCTTCTGGTCGTGCCATCCGCTGGCGTGGTCGACGGTCCGCGTCGGGTCGAGCCTTTTGACCTCGCCGGCGATGTCCGCCGCGTCGAACTGCCCCCAGCCCTCGTTGAACGGCACCCAGACGGCGATGCTCACCACGTTGCGCAGATGCTCGATCGTGTCCCGCATTTCTTCGCGGAAACGTTCGCGGGAGGCTGCGTCGGCACGTCCGAATCGCTTGTGTTTCGTGTCGTCCAGGCGTAGCGGGGATACGGCCGGCGCTGTGATGACTTCCGGACGGTAGGGGCCGCCGCCGTTCACCATGTCCTGCCAGACGAGGATGCCCAGCCGGTCGCAGTGGTAGTACCAGCGGCTCGGCTCCACCTTGATGTGCTTGCGGAGCATGGTGAATCCGAGGCGCTTCATGGTGGCGATGTCGTGCACCAGCGCCTCGTCGGACGGGGCCGTGTACATGCCGTCCGACCAGTAGCCCTGGTCGAGGACACCGGCGTGGAAATACGGACGGCCGTTGAGCAGTAGCCGTGGGGCGCCGTTCTCGTCGGGTCCGATGCCGAAGGAGCGCATCCCGACGTAGCTTTCGATTCGGTCTCCGCCGAGTTCGACGGTGATGTCGTAGAGGAAGGGGTCTTCGGGGCTCCACCGGCGAACGTCCGCAATGGGTATTCGGGTGGGTTCGTTGGCCGTTGTTTCGGCGTGTGCGATGACCTCGTTGTTCGCGCGTACGTCGATACGGGCTGGTGCGTTGCTGGTCGCGTGGACGGTTACCTCGACGCATTCTTCGTCCAGGTGCGGGACGAGTGTGAGCCGCTCGACGTGCACCTCGGGGACGCACTCGATCCACACCGTCTGCCAGATGCCGGACTGGGCCGTGTACCAGATTCCGCCGCGCTTGAGTTTCTGCTTTCCCCAGCCGCGGTCGCCAGTGTCGGACGGGTCCTGAACCTCGACGACGAGGGTTCCGGTGCCGTCCTCCAGGAGGTCGGTGATGTCGAAGCTGAAGGGGAGGTAGCCGCCTTCGTGCCGTCCCGCCTCCCGTCCGTTGACCGTCACGCGGCAGGTCTGGTCGACGGCGCCGAAGTGCAGCAGGACGCGGTGGTCCTGCTGGTGGAAACCGTCCGGTATCTGGACGGTCCGTCGGTACCAGAGCGTCTCGTCCGGGCGGAGTTGCCGGCCGACGCCCGACAGTTCCGACTCGGGCGAGAACGGCACGATGATCTCGCCGTCGTATTCGGCCGGCTCCTCGTCCGCGAACGCGTACTCCCAGCGTCCGTTGAGGTTGAGGTAGCTGTCACGGACGAGTTGCGGCCTCGGATACTCCGGCAACACCGTGTCCGGATCGAGTGCCTTGCCCCACTTGGTGGGCATCAGACGGCCTCCTTCGTCCTCGCGTCCCGGCGGCGCAGCGCCAGCACCGGTGGCACGATCAGCACCAGCACGGCAGCCGCCGCCAGGAAGATCGTCGGCGTCGGGACGTGCTTGAGCACGCCGAGGTCCTCGTAGCGCTCGTCCGCGCCCTTGATGACGGCGGCGCCGAGCCACGGCCCCACCATCATGGGGATGAGGATGGCGAACACCATCCGGAGCCCCTGCACGTGCCCGGCCCGCCCAGGCGGCGTGTAGTCGCGGACGAGCGCGCCGACCGGGGCCAGAACCAGCATGAACCCGGACATCAGGACGAGCCCGGCGCCGATCACCGGGACCATGCCGCGCGCGAGCGGCATCAGCAGCAGCCCGGCCGCGTACACCGCGACCGCCGGCACGAGGAACCGCGCCTTCCCGACCCGGTCGATGACCCGTCCGGCCAGCACGCTGACCGCCGAAGCGCCCGTCAGGACGACGGCGAGGACCAGCGCGTACCCCTCGATGTTCAGGTACCGCTCCAGGTAGATGATCAGATACGGCAGGAAGACCTGCGTGGAGATGCCCCACACGCACCACGCCGAGAGCGCGAGATACAGCCCCGGGTTCTCCCGCACCGCCGAGGGCCGCAGCCCGTGCACGAGTGCGCCGACATACCCGCCCGCGTGCCGTTCTACGGGATGATCCCGGACGAACACCCACGCGACGACTCCGGCCACCGCGATGATCAGCCCGATGACGAGGAAGAACAGCGACCACTGGCCGTCCCGCGTCATCCAGTCCAGCGCGCCGAAGACGACGAGCATCGACATCAGCGGCATGACGGCCAGCACCGACTCGACCCGTCCCCGGTTCTCCGTCCGGGTCACGTCCGTCACCCACGCTTGGAACGCCGCGTCGTTCGCGCCGGACCCGAGGAACGACATCACGCAGTCGAGGACGACGATGGTGACCACCGCGACCAGGACCGCGTCCGCGAACGGCGCGACCTCCGCGACCGTGTCCGCGCTGACCAGGCCGAACGCCGCCGTGGACAGGCCCCACACCACATAGCCGCCGGCGATGAACGCGCGCCTGCGCCCCAGCCGGTCCGACAGCGCCCCGATCGTCAGCGTCGCGAGCGTCGCCGCCACCGCGCTCGCCGCCACCATCGCCGCGATCACGTCGGGGTTCCCGCTGATCGTGTCGTAGACGAACACGTTCAGGTACATGTTCTCGACGGTCCAGGCGAGTTGGCCGACGAAGCCGAGCACGACCAGCATCGTCCAGAGCCGCCGTCCCAGCGGGACGGTGTTTCCCGTTGTCACGGACGAGACAGTACAACCATCACTTACTGGATGATCGGCCGTCATCCCGCACAATGGGTTGCATCCCATCCTAGAATCAAGTTCTAATTTGGGTCTGGGGGAATCGGGGGCGCCAGAAGCGTCGTGCTGAAAGGAAGCCCGATGAGGCTCACCGGCATCCCACTGCTCGCGTCCGTACTACTCCTGGCCGGCGCGGCTCCGGCCGTCGCCCAGGCCCGTCCGTCCCATGCACCCGCCGTCGTCCGCACCGACCTCGGCCCGGTGCGCGGCCAGGCGCACCCGGGTTACCGGATCTTCCAAGGCATCCCGTATGCCGCACCACCGACCGGAAACCTGCGCTGGAGACCACCACAACCGGCGCGGCCGTGGCACGGCATGTACGACGCCACGTCCCCCCGCAGCCAGTGCGCGCAACTCGCCCCGCCCTACGGCGGCGAGACGACCTACGGCGAAGACTGCCTCTACCTGAACGTCACCACCCCCGCCCGCGCACGCCGGCTCCCCGTCATGGTCTGGGTGCACGGCGGCAGCAACACGACCGGCAGCGGAAGCGCCTACAACGCCGCCAAGCTCGCCGTGGACGGCGACGTCGTGGTCGTCACCATCAACTACCGCCTCGGCCCGCTCGGCTGGCTCGCGCACCCGGGCCTGGAAACCGGCGCCGACCGCCGCTACCAGGCGGGCAACTACGGCCTCCTCGACCAGCAGGCCGCCCTGCGCTGGGTGCAACGCAACGCGAGGACCTTCGGCGGGGACCCACGGAACGTGACGCTGTTCGGTGAATCCGCCGGCGCCGCGGACTCCTGCGCAAACCTCGTCTCGCCGTCCGCCGCCGGACTCTTCCACAAGGTGATCTAAGAAGATCTTGGGTTTCTCGACTTGCTGGTTTCGTGTCGGTCACCCGGTGATGTAGGCCAGGTGCGGGTCGGAGAAGAAGCTGCGCAGCAGGCGGGGCAGTTTCTGGAGACGGTGGAGTGC
>NZ_JABXFD010000482.1 GCF_013372625.1 Actinomadura sp. BRA 177 | reverse complement strand
GGCCTGTGTGTATAAGGGCCAGGTCTCCGGCCCCATCCCTTCCGACTACCCGGGTGATCGGCTTCCTCGCGGCGGGCGTCCGGACGATTTCATGAAACTCTTAGCGGGAAAGAGTGCCCACGTACCTGGCGATTTGTCTTACTCTTACCCTCGGAGTGAAGTCAGTGCGCACTCGGTAACGGTCCCGTCGCGGATCGTTGCCCGGGCTTGACCCGGCTCCGGGTGCACCCGGTATACGGGTCACTCACCAGTTCGTCATCGAGGCGGAGGATCCGTTGGGGGGAGCGCCCGGGGCGGCGGCCACCGGTGCACCGGAAGGTGTGCTGGGCGGGCTCGTCAGCCGGACCCTCACCGCAGCGCGGCACGGCCCCCTGGGCACGGCGCTGCGCGTTGCGGCGATGGCCGTCGCGGCCATCGGCGCGGCATGGATCCACCGCGTCAACGACCCCGGCGTGCTCTGTCCCCTAAGGGCGCTCACCGGAGTCCCGTGTCCCATGTGCGGGGGCACGACCGTGTTCATCGAGCTCGGCTCGGGCCGTCCCGGCCACGCCGTGCTCGCGAACCCGGTCGCCCTGACCGGCGCGATCGCCTTCGCCGCCGCACCGCTGGGCCTGGGACGACGGTGGTGGGCACTCCAGCCGAAGACCCGTGCCTGGATGCTCGGCACCGCCCTCGTGGGGTCGGAGCTGTGGCAGCTCGTACGGTTGGGCGTTCTGCGAGTTTGAGCCGGAAAGAATCCTTCGTCAGACTTGCGGAGCCCACCGGGTCCGGCGGGCGTCACATAACCACAAGGGTCAATCAATAAGGAGCAAGTGTGGGTAACCCCTACGACCCGTACGGTCAGCAGCCGGGCTACGGGCAGCAGCAGCCCGGGTACGGCCAGCAGCCCCCGGCGCAGCCGGGCTACGGTCAGCCGCCTGCCCAGCCCGGGTACGGCCAGCAGCCGGCCTACGGCCAGCCCCCGGCCCAGCCCGGGTACGGCCAGCAGCCTCCCGCCCAGCCCGGCTACGGCGCCCCGGCGGCGCCCGCGCAGCCCGGCTACGGCCAGGAGGTGCACCACCACCACTACGGCTCGACCGGCCAGCTGGCCGAGTGGGGCTCGCGTGCGGGCGGCTACATCATCGACTACCTGATCTTCGTCGGTCCGGTCTTCGTCCTCTACCTGCTGGCCGGCCTGCTGGCCAGCTCCGGCAGCGGCGGCGCCGGTCTGCTCGCCGTCCTGTTCTACCTGGTCGGCCTGGCCCTCTCCATCGCGGGCGGCCTGTGGATCTGCTACCAGGAGGGCACCACCGGCCAGTCCATCGGCAAGCGGCAGATGGGCATCCGGCTCATCAGCGCGCAGACCGGCCAGCCCATCGGCTTCGGCATGGCGTTCGTCCGCAAGATCGCCCACATCGCCGACAGCTTCCTGTGCTACATCGGCTTCCTCTGGCCGCTGTGGGACGACCGCAAGCAGACCTTCGCCGACAAGATCTGCAACACCATCGTCGTCCGCGCCTGACCGACGGCCACCCGAAACGGGGCGTCCCCACGCGGGGGGCGCCCCGTTTCGCTATGGAACGTTCTCGAACGCGCTGTTGCACGACGCGACGAGGGCGCGGCGGACGGCGGCGTCCAGCAGGCGCAGGGCCTCGCCGCGGCGGCGCATCTGGTCGGCGCTGAGACCGCGGTCGTCCAGCTGCCGGGCCAGGTCGACGACGAGGGTCAGCCGCCCGGCGAGCGCCGCGACGCGGTGCGCGCGCTGCGGGTAGCCGGGCGCGAGCGGATGGCCGCCGCGCTCCGGGTCGCGCAGGTCGACCAGCGCGTCCGCGATCTCGGGCGGCACGCCGGCGAAGTCGTCCACGGTCGGCAGCGCCTCGGTGGCGTCCCGCATGGCGAGGGTGAGCCGCCGGTCGGCCTCGGCGAGGGACGGGACGTCGGGCAGCCCAGCGGACGCCTCGTGCGGCGTCCAGCGGACGCCGACGTACGACGATCCGCGCCGGTCCTCGGCCGGGACGAGGCCCATCGCCCGCCCGTCCAGCACGGCGACGACGGCGGCGCCCGCCTCCATCGCCGCGGCGTTGAAGGCGGGCGGGCCGGTCAGCCCCAGCGGGTCGCCGGGCTCGGGCAGCGCGAGCCGCAGCGCCGACAGCCCGCCGACGCGCAGGTCGCCGAGTCCGCGGCGCAGCGTCACCTCGGCGGGCTCGCCGCCGAGGATCTGCGGCCCGGCGTTCTTCTCGACCGCGTCGACCGCCTCATCGAGGCCGACGTGCCCCGTCAGCCAGGCGTTGCCCCAGGCGACCAGCGCGGTCGCTACGGCCCCGCTCATCCTGTCGTGCTCATTCTCGGCCTCTCCGCAACGGGCATGCGATCCACGATAAGCGCTCAGATCACAGGTTCCACCGGACGTAAGGGACCTATCGCGCCGGAGAAGCAGCCTGGGACCGCCGTTTCCGCCGGGGATCGGGGGGCCCGTGGCCGTCCCCGATCGCATAGGTTCTTTCCTGAGAGCGAGATCACGGACCACCCGGATTGGGGACGAAGGCACGCGATGGCCGGCGAGGTACTTCAGCTCCGCGGAGTCGGGGTCAGGCGCGGCGGGGCGACCCTGCTGCGCGATGTCACATGGACGGTGGACGAGGGCGAACGGTGGGTCGTCCTGGGCCCGAACGGCGCCGGGAAGACGACGCTGCTCCAGGTCGCCGCCGCGATGCTGCATCCGACCGAGGGCACGGCCGAGATCCTGGAGGAGGAGCTCGGCCGCACCGACGTGTTCGAGCTGCGTCCCCGCATCGGCATCGCCAGCTCGTCCGTCGCGGAGAAGGTCCCGTCCGGGGAGACGGTCATCGACCTGGTGCTGACCGCCTCGTACGCGATCATCGGCCGCTGGCGGGAGGAGTACGACTCCACCGACGTGGGCCGCGCCGTCGAGCTGCTGGAGGCGCTCGGCTGCGCCGACCTGATCCGGCGGACGTTCAGCACGCTGTCGGAGGGCGAGCGCAAGCGCGTCCAGATCGCCCGCGCCCTCATGCCGGACCCGGAGCTGCTGCTGCTGGACGAGCCCGCCGCCGGCCTCGACCTCGGCGGCCGCGAGGACCTCGTGACCCGCCTCTCCGCCCTGGCCGCCGACCCGGCCGCCCCCACGATGGCGATGGTCACGCACCACGTGGAGGAGGTCCCCGAGGGCTTCACGCACGCGCTGCTCCTGCGCGCGGGTGAGATCGTCGCGCAGGGCAAGGTGGACGAGGTCTTCACCCCGGAGCACCTGTCCGGCACGTTCGGGCTCCCGCTGACCGTCGACCGCCAGAACGGCCGCTGGTACGCCCGCTCCCTCCGCTGACCCACCCCCCGTGCGGGGTGAGCCGCGGCCCTCCCTAGCATCGTGGGGCCGTTGCGATCTCGTGAACCGGAGTGGGGTGCGCCTTGGACGTCCTTGACGCGACCGCCGTGCTGGCCGCCGGGGTCGCCGCCGGCGGGATCAACGCGATGGTCGGCTCCGGCTCCCTGATCACCTTCCCGACGCTGGTCGCGCTCGGCTACCCGCCGGTCGTCGCGAACGTCTCCAACAACGTGGGCCTGGTCTCGGGCAACGTCAGCGGCGCGTACGGGTACCGGCACGAGCTGGGCGGGCAGCGGCACCGGCTGCTGCGGCTGGGCAGCGCCTCGCTGCTCGGCGCGATCGCGGGCGGGCTGCTGCTGCTGACGCTGCCGCCCGAGGCGTTCGACATCATCGTGCCCGGCCTGATCGCGATCGCGCTGGTGCTGGTGGTCGTCCAGCCCCGGTTGCAGGGCTGGCTCCGGGGACGCCGTGAGGGCGGCGCGCCGCACCGCCCGGACGGCGGGCCGCTGCTGTGGCTCGGCGTGCTCGGCACCGGCGTGTACGGCGGTTATTTCGGGGCGGCGCAGGGCATCGTGCTCATCGCGCTGCTGGGCATCTCGCTGGACGACGACCTGCAGGTGCTGAACGGCGTCAAGAACGCGATGGCGGCGATCGTCAACGGCACGGCCGCGCTGCTGTTCACGGTGATGTGGCTGCTCGGCCGGACGGAGATCAGCTGGATCGCGGTGGTGCTGATCGCGGTCGGCTCCACGGTCGGCGGGCTGCTCGGCGCGCGGCTCGGCCGGCGCATCCCGCCGCTGGTGCTGCGCGGCGTGATCGTCGCCGTCGGGCTGGTCGCGATCGTCGAGCTGCTAACCAACTGACCTGCCTTTTCACGCGGTTGCCGGACCCGGTTCCGGGTATAATTCGAACATAGGTTCGAACATCGGAGGCATCGCGGATGAAGGGCGACTGGGTCGAGATCGTGGTCGACGTCGGCGGCGCGGCCACCAGGACCTACGAGGTGGCCGCGACCCGCGCCGGCCGCCGCGTGGAGATCGGCAACCGGCGCGGGATCGTCGAGGTCAGCGAGGTGACCCGCACGGGCACGGCGGTGCGCACCGCGCGCTTCATGGCCAACCGGGTGCTCGCGCTGGTCGAGCACCCGGTCTCGGACGAGCCGCCCGGCGGGGGCGGCTGACCGGCGTCAGAGGTCGAGCACGAGCCGGTCCGAGGAGCAGCGGCCGACGCAGATCATCATGGTCCGGCCGGCCGCCCGCTCCTCGTCGGTGAGCAGCGAGTCGCGGTGCTCGGGCTCGCCGGCCAGCACCCGCGTCTCGCACGCGCCGCAGTACCCCTTCTCGCAGTCGTACGACAGGCCGGGCACCGCCTCCTGGACCACCTCGATGAGCCGCCGGTCGGCCGGGACGCGCAGCGTCCGGCCGGTCCGGGCGAGGTGGACCTCGAACTCGGTGTTGAGCGCCGGGTCGAACGCGACCTCCAGCGAGTCGTCGCCGGTGAAGCGCTCCACGTGCAGCCGCTCCCGGATCCCGAGGCCGTCGCAGGCGCTCTCGGCCGCGGCGATCATCCCGGTGGGGCCGCAGCAGTAGACGGCGGTGGCGGGTCCGGCGTCCGCCAGGATCGCGGTCAGGTCCGGGACGCCGGTCTCGTCCTGCGGCCGCAGGTCGAGGCGGTCGCCGGCGAGCGCGGCCAGCTCGTCCCGGAAGGCCATGGACGCGCGGGTCCGGCCGCCGTAGACGACCCGGAAGTCCGCTCCCCGCCGCGCCGCCTCGCGCACCATGGCGAGGATGGGCGTGACGCCGATCCCGCCCGCGAGGAACAGGTAGGACTCCGCGTCCACCAGCGGGAAGTGGTTGCGCGGGCCGCGCACGCCGAACGTGACCCCGGCCTGGGCGAGCGCGTGCACCTCCTCGGAGCCGCCCCGGCCGTCCGGCTCCCGGAGCACCGCCACCCGGTACTGCGAGCGGTCCGCCGGGTCGCCGCACAGCGAGTACTGGCGGACGCGTCCGGACGGCAGCCGCAGCTCAAGGTGCGCACCCGGCTCCCAGGCGAGCGTCTCGCCGTCGGCGGGCGCCAGCGTCAGCGCGAGCACGCCGTCGGCGGCCGTCTCGGCGCGCGTCACGGTCAGGTCGTAGGACGTGCCGGGCGCGACCGCCGTCACCGTGGTCTCGTCGGCGCGCGGGCCGGGGGTGAACACGGCCGGGATCGCGTCCCAGCCCTTCTGGTTGCCGCTGGACGGGTAGCCGATCAGGCCGTCCTCCAGCACCCGGAAGTCCGGCAGCCGGGTCAGCACCTGCGTCATCATCTCGCGGAACATCGCGCGGGCCATGTGCGCGCCCGCGCAGCGGTGCGAGCCGATGCCGAAGCTCAGGTGCCGGGACGCGTCGCGGTCGAGCCGCACCTCGTGCGGGTCGGTGAACACGGCCGGGTCGTGGTTCGCCGCCACCCACGGGATGAGCACCCGCTCGCCCGCGCGGACCGGGCAGCCGCCGACCTCGGTGTCGGCGAGCGCCGTCCGGGCCATCGACTGGGACGGCGCGAACGCCCGCAGGAACTCCTCGGTGGCCCGCTCCAGCAGGTCGGGCGACTCGATGAGCCGCCGCCGCTGCTCGGGGTTGCGGCTCAGGTGGACCAGCACCGACCCGGTGAGCGAGGTCGTGGTGTCGACGCCGCCCGCGATGAGCAGCCCGATCACCGAGACGAGCTCGTCCTCGCCGAGCGGCTCGCCGTCCGCGTCGCGCGCGGTGGCGAGGAAGCTGACCGCGTCCCGCCCCGGTTCCGCACGGCGGTCCCGGATCAGCTCGCGGATGCGCTCCTCCATGTACGCGAGGCCCTGCGCGCCGCGCATGGCCCGCTCGCTGCCCGCCGGGGCGGCGAAGATGTCGTGGATCGGCCCGGCCAGCCGCGCCCAGTCCTCCTCCGGGAAGCCCAACCAGTCGAGGGTGACGGCGGCGGGCACCGGGTTGGTGAGGTCGCGGACGAAGTCGGCGGAGCCCAGCTCGATGAACGCGTCCACCGCGCGGGCGGCGTGCCGGGCGATCATCGGCCGCAGCCGGTCGACCGCCGCCGGGGTGAGCAGCGGGTTGATGAGGTCGCGGAAGCCGGTGGAACGCGGCGGGTCCAGCTCGATCGGGTACTGCTCCAGGCCGGGCCCGCTCGGGATGACGATGGCGACGCCGTCCACCCCGGTGGACGCGCGGGAGGAGGAGAACCCGTCGTCGTCGCGGGCGATCCGCGACACGTCGGCGTACCGCGTCGTGTAGACGAACCCGCCGTGCGCCGTGGTGCGGCCCACCGGGCAGGTCTCCCGGTAGGCGGCGTAGTAGCCGGCCGGGTCGGCGGTGCATTCGGCCGAGTGGTGATCGAAGTGTGTCGTCATGTGCGCCGCTCCTGATGCGCAGGGATTCGCGCGGTGTTGCCCAGCCGCGCCACTGGGTGTCTCAGAAGGTGAGGACGGCCTTGCCGACCGCGCCGCTGCGCGAGGCGTCGATGGCCTCGCCGATCCGCTCGAACGGGAAGTGCGCGACGATCTCGTCCACGGGGAACCGGCCTGCGGCGTGCAGCCGCAGCAGTTCGGGCATGAAGATCTGCGGCACGGCGCCGCCGCCGATGATGCCGGTGATGGTGCGGCCGTTCAGCACGCTGCGCCAGTCGAAGGTCATCTCCGCGCTCGGGCCGACGCCGATCACGCCGCAGCGGCCGAGCGGGCCGAGCGCCTCGACGGCGGTGCGCAGGACGTCCGCGCGGCCGGTGGTGTCGACGACGAAGTCGAAGCCGTCCGGCGCGATGGAACGCAGCTCTTCGGCGACGCCGTCCCCGCCGGTCACGCCGTGGGTGGCGCCGAGGGACCGGGCGGTGGTGAGCCGCTCGGCGTTCAGGTCGACGGCCGCGACGGTCGAGCAGCCGCTGAGCACGGCCGCGAGGATCGCGGAGACCCCGACGGCGCCGGCGCCGAACACCGCGATGGACGAGCCGGGCGAGGGCCGCAGCACGTTCAGCACGCCGCCCGCGCCGGTCTGGAAACCGCAGCCGAACGGCCCCGCGAGCGTCAGGTCGGCGTCCTTCCCGATGGGCACGACGGCGCGCGCGGGGGCGATGACGTGGTCGGCGAACGACGACTGGCCGAGGAAGTGGGCGTTGATCTCGGTACCGGCCATCGAGACGGCGGAGGTACCGTCGGGCCTCCGACCTGTGAAATTGAGGTCGTCGAACCGGGTGCAGTAGCCGGGCAGGCCGGTCAGGCAGGGCCGGCAGTGGCCGCAGGAGGTGAACGACAGCGCCACGTGGTCGCCGGGGGCGACCGAGGTGACCTGGTCGCCGGTCCGCTCGACGACGCCGGCGCCCTCGTGCCCGAACACGGCGGGGGCCTCGAAGAACGTCGCGAACTCCAGGTCGGTGGCGCAGACGCCGACCGCGCTCAGCCGCACCAGGACCTCGTCCGGACGGGGCGGGCCGAGCTCGACGTCGCGCAGGACGAGGGGCTGCCCGGGCTGCTCCAGGACGGCGGCGGTGACGCGCATGAAACTTCCCCCAGGATATTTCACAGAAAGATACGGCATCTTGACATGCGGGATGAGCCCGGTCAAGGATTCCGACATGTCCCCACTTGAAATCCCGGCCTCCCGGCAGCTCATCGACGGTGCGTGGATCCCCGCCGCGGAGCCCGCGGGCCTGCCCGTCCTCGACCCCGCGACCGGCCGCCCCATCCAGGACGCCCCGCGCGGCGGCGCGGCGGGGCGCCACGCACCGTCGATGAGCTGCCGGGAGGCCGGGGCTTCCAGCTGGCTCTTATACAACTCTGACACTGCCGACCAACACGATAGGGAACG
>NZ_JABXFD010000670.1 GCF_013372625.1 Actinomadura sp. BRA 177 | reverse complement strand
GTTGCTGTGTTTGGTTGTTTCGTTTTTGTGGTTGTCCTGTCTGTGTTTTATTTTTTTTTTTTTAATGCTCCGCAGCCGCGCGTGATCGACACTTCCCTCTTCGTCGGCAGCGTCAGTTGTGTATAAGGGCCGGGCAGGCTCCCCCGGCGGGCCCGCCTGCGCGGAAGGCGCGGGCGGGCCCGCCGGGGGAGCCTGCCGGACGGCCGTCATGTCGCCTCGCCTCGGGTGAGCGTGATGGTGGTCCAGGCGCCCACGTGGATGCGGTCGCCGTCGGAGACGGGGACCTCCACGTTGTAGGGGACGGGGTCCGTTGACCCGTTCACGCAGGTCCGGTTGGTGGAGCCGGGGTCGACGAGGGTCCAGGTGCCGTCCGGCTTGGCCAGCAGCACCGCGTGGACGTGGGAGACGCCGGGGTCCTCGGGCGGCTCGCGCAGGTCGATCTCGGGCGGGGACGGCTGGGCCGAGCTGCGCCGCCCGATCCGGATCTGCGCCCCGGTGAGCGGGATCCGCCGCTCAGGCGCGTACGGCGGGAAGGTGAGCGTCGCCGAGTCGGGTCCTTCCTCCGCGATGACGGTGTTGAAGTACTCGCGGTCGGCCGTCACCACCGCCGTCCAGGCCGCACCCGGAACGGGCGGGGACGGGACGGGCGGCGCCGGAACCGGAGGCGCCGGCACGGGCGGCTGCGGGACGGGGGCCGTCGCGTATACACCTCCGACGCTGCCGCCGCAAGAGACAAGGTAGAACCCGAGGCGCGG
>NZ_JABXFD010000239.1 GCF_013372625.1 Actinomadura sp. BRA 177 | reverse complement strand
TCTCCGAACGGGCCCGCCGCGCGGGCCTGGCCGGGCCGTCGGGCGGGCCGCTGACCGCCCGGGAGTCGGAGGTGATGCGGCTGCTGGCGCGGGGCCGCTCCAACCGGGAGATCGCCGAGGAGCTGGTCATCTCCCCAAAGACCGCCAGCGTCCACGTCTCCAACATCCTCGCCAAGTTCGGCGTGTCCTCGCGCGGCGAGGCCGTCGCCGCCGCCCGCGACCGTGGCCTCGCCTAGGAGATAAGCCGCCTCCTTATGGCTCCGGCCCCCTCCTTACGGCGACGGTCGAGCCATGGAAGCCGCCGTGCACACCGCCGGGCTGCGCCGCGTCTACAAGCGCGGCAGGCAGGACCCCGTCGTCGCCCTGGACGACCTGACCCTCACCATCGAGCAGAACGAGATCCACGGGCTGCTCGGGCCGAACGGGGCGGGCAAGACCACCCTCGTCAAGATCCTTTCCACCGTGCTGCTGCCGTCGGGCGGTTCGGCGCGAGTCCTCGGCCGCGACGTCGTGGCCGACACGCGTGCCGTGCGGTCGCTGGTCGGGGTCGTCCTCGGCGGCGACCGGGGCCTCTACGACCGGCTGTCCGCCCGCCGCAACCTGCTGTTCTGGGGCGCGCTGTACAAACTCGACGCCCGCACCACCCGCGAGCGCGCCGACGCGCTGCTGGAGCGGGTCGGCCTCGCCGAACGCGCCGACGACCGCGTGGAGCGGTTCTCGCGCGGGATGCGGCAGCGGCTGCACCTCGCGCGGGGGCTGCTGCACGAGCCGCGCGTGCTGTTCCTGGACGAGCCGACTTCCGGTCTCGACCCGGTCGCGGCGGCGGCGTTCCGGCGGCTCGTCCTCGACCTGCGCGCCGAGGGCCGCACGTTCCTGCTGGCCACGCATGACATGGACGAGGCCACGGCGCTTTGCGACCGGGTGACGCTCATCGACCACGGACAAGTCCTGCTGAGCGGGGACACCGCGCGGGTGGGGCGGTTCCTCGGCGAACGCGAATGCGTCGACTTCGTCCACTCCGACCCGTCCCTCACGGAGGCGCTGGGTCTGCTGCCGGACGTGCTCGACGTCGAGCACCGGGACGGGGCGGCGTGGCGCGTCCACACGACCGGCCGGGACGGCACCCGCCGCGTCCTCGCCTGGCTGCTGGACCGCGACGTCCTCACCGCCCGGCGCGGCGAGCCGACCCTCGAAGAGGTCTACCTGCGCACGGTCGGCGACCGGGGGATGCGGGTATGAGCACGCTCCGCGCGATGTGGCAGGCGATCCTGCTGCAGGTGGCACTGTCGCGGCGCGATCCGGAGCACGCGCTCATCCTGCTCATCGCGCCCATGCAGACGACGACGATGCTGGCGCTGACCGTGACGTCGCACCGTCCGGACGCCGTGGCGAACGCCGTCCTCGCACCGGGCCTGATCGGGCTGTGGGTTGCCGCGCTCGACTACGCGGGCCGCATCGTGCCCGAGGACCGCTGGGCCGGCCGGTTCTCCCCGATGGTCGCGGCGCCCGTCCCGCTCGGCCCGGTGGTGGCCGGGCGGGTCGCGATGGTGGTGCTGGTCGGCGTGGCGGCGTTCGCGGAGTCGTGGCTGGTGGCGGCGCTCGGGTTCGGCCGGGTCGTGACGGTCGCCGATCCGGCGCTGTTCGTGCTCGCGGTCGCGGTCACCTGCCTCGCGACGATCGGGACGGCGACGCTGCTGTCGGCGGTGCTCGTGGTGTCGCGGGCGCGGGACGTCCTGCAGAACTCGCTCGGCTACCCGTTCTACATCCTCGGCGGGATCCTCGTCCCGGTCGCGGCGCTGCCCGGCTGGCTGCACCCGTTCAGCCGGGTCGTGTTCCTTTCGTGGAGCGCGGAGCTGCTGCGCGACGCCGTGCGCGGCGACGCGAGCGGCTGGGTCTGGCCGGTCGCGGCGATCCTCGCGCTGGGCGCGGCGTCGATGGCGGCGGGAATGTGGCTGACCCACCGCTACGTGAACCGGTCCCGTAGGGACGGAATGGTGGAGTTCGCATGAGGCACGTGCTCCGGATCGTCCGGGAGTCGCTGATCCTCGGGTTCGCCGAGATGGGCGCCGTCTACACGTGGAAGACGTGGACGTTCGGGTGGCTGATGAGGCTGCTCTGCCAGGCCACGTTCTACGCGCTGCTGGGCCGCTACGTCGGCGACGAGGCCACGATGCAGTATGTGCTGGTCGGCAACATCGTGGTGCTTGCCTGCATGGAGTCCACGATCGTGGTGATCTCGCTCGCCGGTGAGCGGCGCATGGGGACACTGCCGCTGCTGGCCATCGCGCCGTCCGGGCACCTGCCCGTATATCTGGGACGCGGGCTTCAGTGGACCGTGACCGGGCTGACCAGTTCGTCGGTCGCCTGGCTGGTGCTGCCGCCGCTGCTGGGCGTCCCGCTGCCGTGGCCGCAGGCCGGATACGCCATGCCGGTCATGCTGCTCATACTCGTCAGCAGTTACGGGTACGGGTGCGCGCTGGCGGGCATCGCGCTGCGGCTGCGCGGCGTCGAGTGGCTGGTGCTGAACGTCGCCTACGGGATCGTGATGACGTTCGGCGGGGTGAACGTCCCGGTGGAGGTGTGGCCCGCGCCGCTGGAGTTCGCGGCGCAGGCGCTGCCGGTCGTGCACGGGCTGGAGGCTGTGCGCGGCATCCTCGACGGCGCGCCCATCGGCCACGTCATGGGGCTGCTCGGGACCGAGGCGCTGGTCGGGGCCTGCTGGTACGCGGTGGCGGCGCTGTCGATGGACCGGCTCGTGTCCGTCGGCCGCCGCGACGGAAGCCTCGACTACGCGGGGTGAACGCGCGCCCCGGTCCGGGACGCGCGTTCCCTCCGTCAGGCGCCGCGCAGGACGGCTCCGGTGCGCTCCGACGCCGCCGCCACCGCGGCGTCGCGTGCCTGCGACGCCTCCTCGGCGGTCAGCGTGCGGTCCGGGGCGCGGAACCGCAGCGAGTACGCGAGGGACTTGCGGCCCTCCCCCGCCTGCTCGCCGGTGTAGACGTCGAACAGCCGGATCGCCTCCAGCAGGTCCCCCGCGCCGTCGCGCAGCGCCGACTCGACCTCCGCGGCGGGCACCGCGGAGCCGACGGTCAGCGCCACGTCCTGCGTGGCGACCGGGTAGGACGACACGTGCGACGCGCGGACGGAGACCGGCTCGCCCCGGCGGCGCAGCTCCAGCTCCATCGCGCATGACCGCGCCGGCAGCCCGTACGCCTTCGTGACGCGCGGGTGCAGTTCGCCCGCGTGCCCGACGAGGGTGTCGCCGGCGTACAGGGCGGCGCAGCGGCCGGGGTGCCACCGCGCGTGCTGGGCGGCCTTCGCCGTCAGCTCAACGCCGACCTCATGGGCCACCATGCGGGCGGCCTCGATCGCGTCCGCCCACACCGCCGGACGTCCCGGACCCCACCAGCCGGACGGCTCCCGGTCGCCGGACAGCACGACCGCGACCCGGTGCGGCTGGTCGGGCAGCGCCGCCTCCAGGGAGGCGATCTCCTCGGCCGTCGGGCCGCGGTCCACGGCGAGGCGCGGCGCGCGCTCCGGCGCGTCCGGGCGCGGCCGGAACACCACGCCGATCTCGAACAGGGCGGCGTCGCCGAAGCCGCGGCCCACGTTCAGCGCCAGGACCTTCAGCAGACCCGGAAGCAGCGTGGTGCGCAGCAGCGGCTCCTGCTCCGACAGCGGGTTCGCCAGCCGCATCGTCCGGCGGCGGGCGTCGCCGGCCGGCAGCTGCAGGCCGTCCAGGTCCTTCTCGGCGATGAACGGGAACGCCAGGGCCTCGACGTAGCCGGCGCCGGCGAGCGCGCGGCCGACGCGGCGGCGCAGCCGCTGCCGCGGGGTCAGCCCCTGCCCGGCGGCGGGACGCGGCGCCCTGGCCGGGATGTCCTCGTAGCCTTCGAGCCGGATGACCTCCTCGGCGAGGTCGTTCGGGTCGGTCAGGTCGGGACGCCACGACGGCGGCGTCACCGTCAGGACGCCGTCACCGGCGACCGCGCAGCCGACCTGCTCCAGCCGCCGGACGACCGCGTCCCGCCCGTAGGCGACGCCCGCGACCTTGTCGGGGTGCCCGGCGGGCATCGTGACGGTGACCGGCTCGACCGGCGCCTCGGCGTGCGTCACGCCCGGCACGACCTCCGCGCCGCCCAGCTCGGCGAGCAGCCGGACCGCCCGGTAGGACGCGTACAGCGGCAGCTCGCGGTCGACGCCGCGCTCGAACCGGTGCGACGCCTCGCTGTGCAGCCTGTGGCGGCGGCTCATCCGGGCGGTGCCCATGGCGTCGAAGTGCGCGGCCTCGATGACCATGTCGGCGGACCGGTCGTCGATCTCGGTGGCGAGGCCGCCCATCGTGCCGGCCATCGAGATCGGCCCCGACTCGTCGGTGATGAGGATGTCGTCGGGGTCGAGGGTCCGCTGGACGTGGTCGAGCGTCTCCAGCTTCTCGCCGGGCGCCGCGCGCCGCACCACGATCGGCCCGGTGAGCTTGCCCCGGTCGAAGGCGTGCAGCGGCTGGCCGAGCTCCAGCATCAGGTAGTTGGTGATGTCCACGGCGAGCGACACCGGCCGCATCCCGGCGCGGTGCAGGCGGACCTGCATCCACATCGGGGTCTTCGCGTCCGCGTCGAACCCGCGCACCTCACGCAGGACGAACCGGTCGCACGCGCTCGGGTCACCGATGCTCGCCGGGTAGGCCTCTCCGTTCTTCGCCGGGAGTTCCACGTCCGCCGGGTCCTTGAACGGGACGCCGTAGGCGGTGGCGGCCTCGCGGGCGAGGCCGCGGATCGACAGGGCGTAGCCGCGGTCCGGGGTGACGGCGATGTCGAGGACGTCGTCGCGCAGCCCGAGCAGCTCGATCGCGTCCGCGCCGACGGGCGTGTCCGCCGGCAGGACGAGGATGCCGCTGTGGTCCTCGCCGATGCCCAGCTCGCTGACCGAGCAGATCATGCCCTCGGACACGTGCCCGTAGGTCTTGCGGGCGCCGATCTGGAACCCGCCGGGCAGCACGCCGCCCGGCAGGATGACCACGACGTGGTCGCCGGCCGCGAAGTTGGTGGCGCCGCACACGATGTTCTGCGGCTCGCCGGTGCCGTTGGCGTCGCCGACGTTCACCTGGCAGTACCGGATCGGCTTCTTGAACCCGGTCAGCTCCTCGATCGCCAGGACCTCGCCGACGACGAGCGGGCCGGTGAGGTCGGCGCCCGCCTGCTCGACGGTCTCGACCTCCAGGCCCGCCGCGATCAGCTCGGCGGCCAGGGCGCGGCCCGTGACGCCGGCCGGCAGCTCGACGTACTCGCGCAGCCAGGAAAGCGGGGCGCGCATCAGATCTCCATCCCGAACGGGAGGGTGAACCGGACGTCGCCCTCCACCATGTCGTACATGTCCTCCACGCCGTGCCGGAACATCAGCGTCCGCTCGACGCCCAGCCCGAACGCCCAGCCGCTGTAGCGGTCGGCGTCGACGCCGCAGGCCACCAGCACCCGCGGGTTGACCATGCCGCAGCCGCCCAGCTCGATCCAGCCCTCCGAGCCGCACGTCCGGCACGGGTCGGCGCCCGGCTCCGCGGACGCGCCCCGGCACACGAAGCACTGCATGTCCACCTCGGCGGACGGCTCGGTGAACGGGAAGTACGACGGCCGGAACCGCGTCTTCAGCCCCTCACCGAACATGCCGGTGACGAACGCGTCGATGCCGCCGCGCAGGTCGGCCATCGTCAGGCCCTCGTCGACGGCGAGGCCCTCCAGCTGGTGGAAGACCGGGCTGTGGGTCGCGTCCAGCTCGTCGGTGCGGAACGTGCGTCCCGGCGCCACCACGTAGACGGGCAGCTCCCGCGACAGCAGCGAGCGGATCTGCATCGGCGAGGTGTGCGTGCGCATCACCAGGCCGGACCCCTCCGACTCCACGAAGAACGTGTCCTGCATGGTGCGGGCCGGGTGGTCGGGCAGGAAGTTGAGCGCGTCGAAGTTGAACCACTCCGCCTCGACCTCGGGGCCTTCGGAGACCTCGAAGCCCATGGAGACGAAGACGTCGGCCATCCGCTCCTGCATCGTGGTCAGCGGGTGGCGGGCGCCGCGCGGGGCGCGGTTCCACGGGAGCGTGACGTCGACGGTCTCCTCGACGAGGACGCGCTGGTCGCGCTCCTCCTCCAGTTCGGCCTGGCGCTCCTTCAGCGCCTTCGACACCGCGCCGCGGGCGGCGCCGATGCGCTTGCCGGCGTCGGCGCGGGCCGCGGGCGGCAGCGCGCCGATCTCGCGGTTGGCGAGGGCCAGCGGGGAGCGGTCGCCGGCGTGCGCCAGGCGGACCTGCTTCAGGGCGTCGAGGTCGGCGGCGGCGGCGATGGCCGCGAGGGCCTCGGCGCGCGCCCGGTCGAGCTCCTCGGGCTGCAACGCGGACACCTCGACAGGGTCATAGGACTTGTTGGGTGCAGACATGGTGGTGTGATCGACTCCGGTCGGCATGGGACGCCCGCAGTCTAGTGCGCGGACGGTGAAGATCCGGAAAGCGTGCGCGTGACGCGCTGGCCCGGCCAGGGACCCGGTGCGCGGCGCGACCGGCGGCGTGCGCCGCGGTCAGCCGGCGTAGTCGGGGGCCCCTGCGGGCACGGTAAATCGGAACTCGGCGCCGCCGCCGGGCGCCCGCCGCACGGTGATCACGCCACAGTGCGCCTCGACCAGGCCCTTGACGATGTAGAGCCCGAGGCCGGTGCCACCGCGGCGGTTCCCGCCGGGGCCGCGCCAGAACTGCCGGAAGACGCGCTGGACGGCCTCGGGCGGAATGCCCTCGCCCTCGTCCCGCACCGACACGACGGCCCCCTCCTTGTGCGCGTCCGGCTCCACCACGATGGTGACGGTCCCCGCTCCGTGCCGCACCGCGTTTTCGATGAGGTTGCCGAGGATCTGGTCCATCTTGTCGGGGTCCAGCCACATCTCGGGCAGCTCGCCGCGCGTCTCGAAGCGGAACCGGTCCTCCGCCTCACCGGCCGCGACCCGCCCCGCGATGATCTTGCGGACCTCGCCGGGGATGTCGACGACCTGGCGGCGCATCTCCAGCCGGCCCGCCTCGATGCGGGACACGTCCAGCAGCTCGGTGATCAGCCGGGTGACCCGGTCGGCGTCGGCGTTGACGGTCTCCAGCATCACCCGCTTCTGGTCGTCGTTGAAGCGGTGCCACTTGGCGAGCAGCGTCGCGGTGAACCCCTTCACGCTCGTCAGCGGGGAGCGCAGCTCGTGCGCCACGGTGGAGACGAGGTCGGCGCGGTCGCGTTCCTGGCGGGCGCGGTGCACCGCGTCGCGCAGGCACACCGTGAACCGTTCCACCCGGCCGCGGCCGTCCCGCCGGTAGGCGGCCGTCACCAGCACCTCGGTGCCGCCGGGCAGGAACAGCACCCGCTCGGGGTGCCGGGTGCGGGTGCGCAGGCCGTCGTAGGGGGCCAGGCACTTCCACCAGTCGCGGCCCTCGGCGTCGTGCAGCGGCAGGACGTCGCGGAAGTCGCGGCCGACGGCGGACCCGGCGGCGATCCCGGTGATCCGCGCGGCGGCGGCGTTGAACACCACGACGCGGGCGTCGCGGCCGGCGACCAGCAGCCCGTCGGGCAGGTCGTCGGCGGCGTCCCACTCGGCGGCCGGCCCGGACCCCTGCGGGGGTACGCGCGCGGCCACGGGAGGGGACTCCTCTCCGCCCACAGCGGCCTCCAGAACACCGATGAGAACGCGGCCTGTCGAAAAGAGACTCTAGCCGGAGTCGGCCGCCTTGCGGGACCCGGAAACCGCCCGGCGGCAAGGCATCTGTAGCCTCCCGGGCGGGGTTCCGCCCCCGCGGGGACCGTCCCCGCCCGCGCGGACGGCCGGGTTCACCTGGACGCGGCGGGCGGGCCCGGCGCGGCCCACACGTCGTCCACGGCGGCGTGCACCGGGAACAGCTTGTGCAGCCCGGTGATGCGCAGCAGCCGCAGCTGGGCGGGCCGGACCCCGGCGAGGACGATCTCACCGCCGGCCGCGGCGATCTGGTTGTGCGCGGCGACCAGCGCGCCGAGCCCGGCCGCGTCGCAGAACGGGACGGCGGTGAAGTCGGCCACCAGCCGGCGCGGCCCGGCGGGCCCGCCGTGCAGCGCGACGAGCCGGTCGCGCCGCGCGCCGGCCCGGCGGGCGGCCCCGGGCCCCTATACCCATCTCCGCACCCACGCGACGGGCTTCCAACTCCCACGC
>NZ_JABXFD010000187.1 GCF_013372625.1 Actinomadura sp. BRA 177 | reverse complement strand
GCATACGGGGTAGGAGTCCGGCGCGTGGGCTCGGAGAGGTGTATAAGGGGCAGTCGTTGAGGCGGTCGCGGAGCGGTGGGGAGTGCGGCGCGGGGAAAGGGACACCTGCGTGTGGGCGGAGGTCGTCCGCAAGGAGCGGGTTTGTGAAGAATCTGGCGGGTGGCCGGCGGGGACGCCGTAGGCTGCACGGGTGACTGAGAAGCTTTGGCGGATCGAGCCGTCCGGGCCGCTGCGCGGGGACGTCACCGTGCGGGGGGCGAAGAACGCGGTCAGCAAGCACATGGTCGCGGCGATGCTGGGGGACGGGCCGAGCACGATCGGCAACGCCCCGGACGTCGGCGAGGTCGGCATAACGGCGGGCATGCTTGAGCACGTCGGGATGACGGTGGAGCGGTCTAACGGCGACGTGACGATCGTGCCGGGGCCGGTGGCCGACCCGAGTGTCGGGAAGGCGTTCACCGGGCTGAACCGCATCCCGATCCTGATGCTGGGGCCGCTGCTGCATCTGGCGGGTGAGGCGTTCGTTCCGCTGGTCGGGGGCGATCCCATCGGCAGGCGGCCCGTTGACTTCCATGTGGAGGCGTTGCGGGCGTTCGGCGCCGAGATGACCTATGCGGCCGACGGGATCCACGCGCGGGCGTCGCGGCTGGTGGGTGCGCGCATCGAACTGCCGTATCCCAGTGTGGGGGCGACCGAGACCGTCCTGCTGGCGGCGGTGCGGGCCCAGGGGAAGACCGTCATCCGCAACGCGGCGATGGAGCCGGAGATCGTCGAGTTGGCGCTGTTCCTGCAGCGGATGGGCGCGCGGATCTCCTTCGCACCCGACCGGCGGATCGTGGTCGAGGGCGTCGAGCGGCTGAGCGGCGCGCAGACCAGGCTGGACGGCGACCGGATCGAGGCGTTCTCCTACCTGGTGGCGGGGCTTGTCACCCGGGGAGAGGTGCGGGTGCACGGGTGCCCGCAGGACCGGCTCGTCACCGCGATCACGACGCTGACCCGGATGGGCGCACAGTTCGAGATCACCGACGACTGGATCATGGCGTCCGCACCGAACGGTCTGCACCCCGCGGCGGTGCAGACCGACACGCATCCGGGGTTCGCCACTGATTGGCAGACGCCGCTGATGGTGCTGTTCACGCAGGCCGAGGGCATGTCGGTGCTGCATGAGACCGTTTATGAGAACCGGCTCGCGTATGTGCCGGCGCTGCAGAGCATGGGCGCCGAGATAGAGGTCTACGACACCTGCTTGGGTGGTCCGGCCTGCCGGTACCACGACACGGCGGCGCTGCACTCGGCCGTTGTGCGGGGCGTGACCAAGCTCCGGGGCGGGGACGTGACCATGCCCGACATCCGGGCCGGGTTCTCGGCGGTGCTGGCGGCGGCCGTCGCGGAAGGGCCGTCCACGCTCAGGGGCGTCCACCACATCGAGCGCGGCTACCACCGGCCGGTGGAGCAGTTCCGGACGCTGGGGCTGGCGCTCCAGGAGGGTTAGCGGACGTCCGACCCCGGCCAGGTAAAGGTGAGCGCGCCGCCGACGGGGAGGTCGTGCCAGAGCGGCGCCACCTCGTCCAGGCGGTCCAGGATGCGGTTCACCGTGGCGGCGTCCTCGGGCGGGATCTGCTTCCGGCGGGCCCATTCGGGTGTCGAGGCCCCGGCCCGGCGCCGCCAGGCAAGGTCGCACAGGCCCGCGAAGTACTCGGACCTGGCCATGTCGCCACGGTCGGCCGCGCTCAGGGACGACTCACGCTTCTTCGCCCGGCGCTGCTCCCGCGCTCGCCGGCGCGGATCGCCCGGCGTCTCGACCGTCTCGGCGAAGCCGCCGCCGCCCGCCGCCGCGCGTCCGAACACCCCGGACGCCAGGCCCAGCTCCGCCTCGGTCAGGTAGTGGACGAGGTCGTGCGGGATGTGCTCGTCGAATCCGGGCGCCGGGTCCATCCGGCGCGGATGCCGTCCGGGCAGGGTGACGACGGTCGCGTACCGGCGTTCGCCCGTCCGTTCGAAACTCACGTCCATGTGGCCAGGCTAGGCCGCGCCGTACGCGGTACGCATGTGCTTTTCCGGCCACTACGTTGGGTTGATCACCTGCGGAGGGACGATCGTGGACTTCGACCGGAGCGATCCCTATCCCCATTACGCCCGCGCACGCGAAACCCAGGGGCTGACCTTCGTCCCCGAGCTGGACGCCTGGCTCGTCGCCCGGCACGCGGACGCGCGGACGGTGCTGCGGGATCCGGAGACCTTCTCGTCGGCGAACGCGCTCAAGCCGGACGTGATCCCGGGGCCGGAGGCGGTCGAGGTGCTGCGGTCGCTGCCGGCGGGACGGCCCGTCGTGCTCACCGCCGACGGCGACGACCACCGGTGGGTGCGCGAGCCGCTGACCCGCGGGCTGTCGCCGAAGCGGGTCGCGGCCGTCGTCCCGTTCATCACCGCGAGGGCCGGGGAACTGGTCGCCTCGTTCGCGGACGATCACCGTGTCGAGCTGATGGGACGGTACGCGCGCGTCCTGCCGGGGGAGGTCATCGGACATCTCCTCGGCCTCGACCCGGCGGACGTGCCCGCCCTGGTCGAGGGAAGCTACCGGGCCGAAGACCTGGTGTTCCGGCAGATGGAGACCGAGGAGCAGGTCGCGGCGGCCCATGCCGTCGCCGGGATGAAGCGGGTACTGGACGCCCATGTGCAGAGCCGCACCGGCGAGGACGATCTGTGCGGTGAGATGGCCCGCGCGATCGAGCCGCACGGCACCCTCGTCTCCAACCTGCAGAACCTGATGCTCGCCGGGCATCTCACGACGACCGCGCTGATCGGCACGGCCGTGCTGCATCTGCTGCGGAACCGGGAGCAGTGGGAGCTGCTGTGCGGGCGGCCCGAGCTGATCCCGGCGGCCGTCGAGGAGGCCGCGCGGTACGACGCGGCGATCCAGGGGTTCCGGCGGGTCGCCACCCGACCGGTGACGCTGGCCGGGACCGAGCTGCCCGAAGGCGCCGAGGTCTTCGTCGCGTTCGGCGCGGCCGGACGCGACCCGGGCGCCCACGAGCGTCCCGACGAGTTCGACATCACCCGGAAGCCCGCCCGGCATCTGGCGTTCGGGCATGGTGCGCATGCGTGCCCCGGCGCGCAGCTGGCCCGCGAGCAGGTCCGGATCACGCTGGAGACGCTGACCCGCGAGCTGCCGGGCCTGCGGCTCGAGGAGCCCGCGGAGATGCTGCCCAGCCTGATCCACCGGAGCCCCGAGGAGCTGGTCCTTACCTGGTGATGGCCGAAACCTACAAGACGGGTGCGCGTCCGGCGGTCAGGCTGGAGGCATGGACATCGATAAGGCATCCGACTTCATGGCCATGCACGCGCGGACCCTGGATCGCCGCCGGTTCGAGCTGCTGACCGGGGCGGGCGACAGGGCCGCGCTCTCGGCCGCGCTGAACGCCTACCGCAATCCCGACGGCGGTTACGGATACGGACTCGAACCCGATCTTCGGTCGCGGACGAGTCAAACGGGCCCGGCCCTGCACGCCTTCGAGGTCTTCGAGGAACTGGCCCCTGTCACCGCGCCCGAAGCCGTCGCGCTCTGCGATTGGCTGGAGTCCGTGACCCTTCCGGACGGCGGCATCCCGTTCGCGCTGCCCATGCCCGATCCGGCTGGATGTGCCCCGTTCTGGGCGGGCGCCGACACGCTGACGTCCTCGCTGCAGATCACCGCCGTTGTCGCGGCCATGGCGCAGCGTGTCGCCGTCCACGATGAGGCCGTCGCCAAGCACCCCTGGCTCGACCGTGCGACTCGCTACTGCCTCGACACTGTCCGGAAGAAGGGCGAGCTACACGCACTGGAGTTGGCTTTCGCCATTTGGCTGGCCGACGCCATAGAGGACGACGAAACCCTACGTCTGCTCGGCAGGCACATCCCTGAGAACGGTCTCGTGCACGTCCAAGGCGGCTTGGAGGACGAGATGATGCGGCCCCTGGACTTCGCCCCCTATCCCGGACGTCCGGCACGTGACCTCTTCAAGGACGACATCGTGAACGCCGAACTGCGGCGCCTCGACGACCAGCAGCAGGACGACGGCGGATGGCGCGTCGACTTCGCCAGCTACTCGCCCGCCGCCGAGCTGGAATGGCGCGGCTACACGACCGTCAAGGCCGTCTCCATCCTGACCCGCAACGCAGCAGCCTAGAGCGCTCGCCGGAACCGTTCGGAGAGGTCGCCGAGCCGTTCCACCGGCTCGTTGGCGAACACGAGCCGCAGATAGTGCCCCCCGGACGGTCCCCAGCCGTCCATCGGCGTCGCGGCGACCTTCCCTCGATCGAACAGCCGCCGCGACAGGTCGGCGGGGGACAGGCCCAGCGGCCGGCAGTCGACGAGCAGCGACCAGCCGCCGTCCGGCCGGACGACCGGCAGCCACGACAGCTGCCCGAGGATCGCCTCGCACCGTTCCCGCCAGATCGCGGTCGCGGCGGCCACGTCGGCGTCGGCGTCCGGGGCCGCGAGGGCGGTCGCCACCGCCCGCTGCGCGATGCCGACCTGGCAGACGACGTTGGTCAGCCCAACGAGGCGGACGTCGTGCAGGATCTCCGCTGGCCCCGTGACCCAGCCGACCCGCCATCCGATGAGCCGCAGCTCCTTGGACGCCGACCCGACCGTGATCGTCCGTTCCGCTAGGCCGGAGATCCGCGCGGGGTGGTCCGGCGGACGCCCGTCGAAACGGATGCGTTCCATGGCCGCGTCGTAGATCAGCCACGCGTCGTGCCGTTCCAGGGCGTCGGCGAGGGCCGTCCAGTGCGTCTCGTCCAGGACGAGTCCGGTCGGCATCGCCGGTCCCATCATGAGCACGGCGGCCGTCCGGGGGCCGACGGCATCGGCCAGCGCCTGCGGATCGACCGTCCACCCGCCGGGCGAAGCCGAACAGGGGACGAAACGCGGCACACCGCCCGCGAGACGAACACGATTGACCAGCCCGGCATAGATCGGGTCGCACAGCACGACCTCCTCCCCGGGCTCGACGGTGGCGAGGAGCGTGTTCGTGATCCCGTTCAGGCCGCCCGCGACGCTCACGCACTCGGTGCCGGGGTCGTAGGGGCGCCCGGCGATCCGTCCGACGTGCGCGGCGGCGGCCTCCAGCAGGGCGCGGTGCCCCTGGAACGGCAGGTAGCTGTTGGCATCGTCGTCGTCCACGGCGGCGCGGGTCGCGGCGAGGGCGGCCGCCGAGGGCCGGACGTCGGTGTCGAGGTTCTCCAGCCGCAGGAACTCCGGGTCGGACGCGGCGTCGGCGGCGTCGCCGATCTCGTCCACGCCGATGCCGGGGATATCGCGGAGCCGGGAAACGGTCATGCTCGCCCTCCTTGTCGCCGATCTTGTTCCAGGGTGCGGCATGGCCCCGCCTCCGTGCCATGCCGGGGGACCAGGTGCATGGGATCCTTGAGACGCAGGCCACATCCGACGGCACCGGAGGCTCCCGATGGACAACGGCCCGGGCTACACGACGCTCACGCCGCTCGCCTTCCTCAGCAGGTCGGCGGAGGTGTTCCCCGGCAAGACCGCCTACGTCCACGGTGACCGCCGCGCCACGTACGAGGAGTTGGCCAGGCAGGTGACGCGGCTCGCGAACGCGTTGAAAGCGTCCGGGATCGGGGCCGGGGACCGCGTCGCCTATCTGGCGCCGAACGTCCCCGAGCTGCTCGCGGCCCACTTCGCCGTGCCGCTGGCCGGGGCCGTGCTCGTCGCGATCAATACGCGGCTCGCCCCGGAGGAGATCCGCTACATCCTCGACCATTCGGGGGCGAAAGCGCTGGTCGTGGACGCCGGGTTGCACCCGTCCGTCGCGCCGATCGCGGACGGGCTGCCGCAGGTCGTCACGGTCCCGGCGGCCGGGGCCGATGATGACCCGGCGGTCGGCGGCATCGGGTACGACGAGCTGCTGGCCCGGGGCTCGGACGATCCGCTGCCCTGGGACGTCCGGGACGAGAACGCCGCCATCTCGATCAACTACACGTCCGGCACCACGGGACGTCCGAAAGGCGTCGTCTACACGCATCGCGGCGCCTACCTCAACGCGCTCGGCGAGGTCATGCACTCGCGGCACACGCCCGAGAGCGTCTACCTCTGGACGCTCCCGATGTTCCACTGCAACGGCTGGTGCACGCCGTGGGCGCTCGCCGCGATCGGCGGGACGCAGGTGTGCCTGCGCGCCGTCGTCGCCGGGGAGGTGTGGCGGCTCATCGACACCGAGGGCGTCACGCATCTCAACGGCGCCCCGACCGTGCTGGTGACGATCGCGAACGCGGCGGAGGCGCATCCGCTGGAGCGGCCGCTGACCGTGACGACGGCGGGCGCGCCGCCCAGCCCGACGATCATCGGGCAGATGGAGAAGCTCGGCGCGAACATCGTGCACGTGTACGGGCTGACGGAGACCTACGGGCCGTACTCGGTGTGCGAGCCGCAGCCCGGCTGGCCGGACCTGGCCGCCGGCGACCGGGCCCGGCTGCTGGCCCGGCAGGGCGTCGGGATGATCCAGACGGACGGCCTGCGCGTCGTCGACGACGGCATGAACGACGTCCCGGCCGACGGGGAGACGCTCGGCGAGATCGTCATGCGCGGGAACAACGTGATGAAGGAGTACCACCGGGACGAGGAGGCCACCGCGAAGGCGTTCCGGGGCGGCTGGTTCCACTCCGGCGACCTCGGCGTCCGGCACCCGGACGGCTACGTCGAGCTGCGCGACCGGTCCAAGGACATCATCATCTCCGGCGGCGAGAACATCTCGACGGTCGAGGTCGAGCGGGCCATCGACTCGCATCCGGCCGTGCTGGAGGTCGCCGTCGTCGCCGTGCCGGACGAGAAATGGGGCGAGCGTCCCAAGGCGTTCGTCGTCCTCCGCGACGGGCACGCCGTGACCGGGACGGAACTGGTCGAGCACGTCCGCGCGAGCCTCGCCCGGTACAAGGCGCCCGACTCGGTGGAGTTCGTGACCGAGCTGCCCAAGACGTCCACCGGCAAGATCCAGAAGTTCCAGTTGCGGGAGCAGGATGAGTGATGTTCATCCGGCCTGTATCGGCCGCCCGCAGGACAGCACCCGCCGAGGATGAACATTGCTCACGGGCGGGGCGGGAGAGTCGCGTCCAGGGCTGAGTGCCCTTGCCGCATCGGGCCTTCCGGCAGCGTGAGGACGGGCGGTTCCTGGGAAGTGTTCCTGCGCGAGGGCCGGGCCGCCGGCCGTCCGTCGAGAGGGGAGCGTGATGGCGCCCACCGGGAGGCCGACCGGGAACGTGCTGATCGTGGGGGCGGGCCCGACGGGGCTCCTGCTGGCGGGGGACCTGGCCGCGGCGGGCATCGGCTGCACGGTGCTGGAGCGCCGCGCCGAGGCGCCGAGCAACCTGACGCGGGCGTTCGCCGTGCACGCCCGCACCCTGGAGGTGCTGGACGCGCGCGGCCTCGCCGGCGAGCTGATCGCCACCGGGCGGCGCGTCGGCGCGCTGCGGCTGCTCGGCTCCACCGCGCTCGACCTGTCGCGGCTGCCCGGACGCTTCCCGTTCGTCCTCGTCACGCCGCAGTACGAGACGGAACGCGTGCTGAAGGAGCGGGCGCTCGCCGCCGGGGCGGAGATCGTGCACGGCGCCGAGGTCGTCGGGCTCCGCCAGGACGCGGGCGGCGTGGACGTCGACGTGCGGACCGCCGACGGTGAGACCGGCACGCGGCGCGCGTCCTACGTGGTGGGCGCGGACGGCGTCCGCAGCACGGTCAGGCGCGAGCTCGGGCTGCCGTTCCCCGGCCAGGCGGCGGTGCGGTCGGTGATGCTCGCCGACGTCCGGCTGGACGAGGAGCCCGAGGACGTCCTGACCATCGGCGCGGTCGGCGACGCCTTCGCGTTCATCGCCCCGTTCGGCGACGGCTGGTACCGGGTGATCGCCTGGAACCGGCACCACCAGGCGGCCGACTCCGAACCCGTCGACATGGCCGAGCTGCGGGAGGTGGTCCGCCGCGCGCTCGGCACCGACCACGGCATCCGCGACCCGCGCTGGACGTCCCGGTTCCACAGCGACGAACGGCAGGTCCCCAGATACCGGACGGGACGAGTGTTCCTCGCCGGCGACGCCGCGCACGTCCACTCCCCGGCCGGCGGGCAGGGCATGAACACCGGGATACAGGACGCGGCGAACCTCGGCTGGAAGCTCGCCGCCGAGCTGTGGGGCTGGGCGCCGTCGTGGCTGCTCGACAGCTACCACGAAGAGCGCCATCCGGTCGGGCGGCAGGTGCTGCGGGGGAGCGGCGCGCTGCTGCGGTTCGCGCTCGCCGAGCCGCGCTGGCTGCGGGTGGCGCGCGGCGGCGACGCACTAC
>NZ_JABXFD010000496.1 GCF_013372625.1 Actinomadura sp. BRA 177 | reverse complement strand
TGTGGTGGTTGTAGGTTGACGGTGTGTTGATTGTGTGAGTGTGTTGTTGTTTTTGAGGGTGAGGCGACACGAGATGTCTCAACCTTCCTCTTCGTCGGCAGCGTAAGAGGTGTATAAGAGCCAGGCGCAACCTGAAGGTCTCCGTGGGCCTGCTGCGTCCGCCCGTGGTCGCCGCGCGCCGGACGGTTTCGGAGATGGCGGACGCGCAGCAGGCGGTGGCGGGCGTGAACGGCGACTTCCTCAACATCAAGACGACGCATCCCGGGGTGGCGGCTACCGGGTCGTCGTCCGGTGCGGAGGTGGTCGAAGGGCGTCCGCTCAAGGGGGCGGTGCCGGACGGGCAGCGGTTCGGGCCTGCGCTGCCACCGGGGACGTCGGGTGAGAGCGTCATCGGTGTCGGGATCGACCGGCGCGGGCACGTCGCACGGCTTCGCCTGACCGGGAGCGTCCGAGCGGGGAAAAAGTCGATCGCGCTGCGCGGGCTCAACCAGTACGCGTTGCGTGTCGGAGGCGTCGGCGCGTTCGACTCGCGGTGGGGTGCGGTTTCGCGGCGGCGCGCGGTGTGCGGGACGGACGAGGTCCGCAGCGCCCCCTGCAGCACGAACACTGCCGAGGTGACCGTGCGGCGGGGCGTGGTGATGGGCGTTTCCGACACGGTCGGTGCGGGGGCGATCCCGGCGGGCACGATCGTGCTCGTCGGGCGGGAGAAGGGGGCGGACGCGCTGCGCCGGCTCCGGCCGGGCGAGCGGGTGCGGGTGTCCTACCGCTTCACCGGGCCGGTCCGTTTCCGGTTCGCCGTGGGCGGGTTTCCGATTCTGCGGGACGGCGAGCCGCTGGACGGCCTGAGCCCGCGAGGCCCGGCGCCGCGCACCGCCGCCGGGGTCAGCCGCGACGGCAGGCAGTTGTACCTGGTCGTCGCGGACGGCAGGTCGGCGTTGAGCGGCGGGCTGACCGTCGCAGAACTGGCGTCACTTATGGACAAGGTGGGCGCCGACGACGCCGTGAACCTGGATGGCGGAGGCTCCTCGACCTTCGTTGCGCGCGCCCCCGGCGCGGCCTCGGTGACCGTTCGCAACGCCCCGTCGGGCGGCACGGAACGCGCCGTCGCGAACGGCATCGGCGTCTTCCGCGCGGCCCGCCCCGGCTAGAGCCCCTGCGCAGGCACCGGGCACCGCCGGGTTCCCCTCTGCGGGCAACGCGCCCTGCTGCGGCGCCGGCCGCTGGACCTCAGGCGCCCGGCTTCTTGTCCTGGTGGCGTTTGTCGCGGACGTAGATGATGGCGGCCTTGCCGTCGCCGGGGCTGCGGCGGTCCAGGACGAACAGGGTCGTGGCGGCGATCAGTTCGTTGAGTTTGGCGTAGCCGTAGCTGCGGGAGTCGAACTCGGGGCGCTGCTTGGTGATGATGTGGCCGACGGACGCCAGCGGAGCCCACGCGTCCTCGTCGGAGGCCGCTTCGACGGCGTTGCGGAGAAGGTTGACGAGTGCGGTGTCCTGCTTGAGTTTCGCGGCCGTGGTCGGGGGCGCCGGTTTGAGCGTCGCGGCGGCGGGCGTGGTCGAGCCCTGGTCGTAGGCCAGGTTCTCGATGTAGATGAACTTGTCGCATGCCGCCACGAACGGCTTGGGCGTCTTGCGCTCACCGAACCCGTACACGGTCAGACCGGACTCACGGATGCGCGCGGCCAAGCGGGTGAAGTCGCTGTCGCTGGAGACGATGCAGAAACCGTCGAAGCGATCGGAGTAGAGCAGGTCCATCGCGTCGATGACCATTGCGGCGTCGGTGGCGTTCTTGCCGGTGGTGTAGGCGAACTGCTGGATCGGCTGGATCGACTGGTCCAGCAGATGTTCTTTCCAGCTTCGAAGGCTCGTGCTCGTCCAGTCGCCATAGGCCCGCTTGACGTGAGCGGTGCCGTACTTGGCGACCTCGGCCAGCAACCCCTCGACGGTCGCGGCCTGCGCGTTGTCGGCATCGATGAGCACCGCCAACCTGAAAGCGTTCTCGCTGACCATGCACGGCCTCCTCAGAACATCACCGATCCACCGGGCACTCAGCGGCACGGAACGTGGTCAGTACATCAGAGGTCGTAGGCGTCCGCTTGGTCCGCGCCGGTACGGGCTCCGGTGAGCGTCCGCACTGGCCCATCGGGATGTCCGGAGCCGAGGTGCGCGGCGCCGCGTCGGCGGAGTCCCGCCGCCAGTGTCCCCCGGGCCGTCCGAGGCCCCCGGCATCGGACGGCCGGGGGCCTCTCCAGGCACGGGGCCTACGCGAAACGCTGGGCGGCGGAGCCGTCGCAGGCCCGCAGCGACACCGCCTTGCTCGCGACCGGCTGCGTCAGGCACAGGCCGTTCGCGGTCGCCGGGCGGATCGTGCCGTCCGCGGGCATCGTCCACTTCTGGTTGTCGCCGCCGTGGCAGTTCCACAGGATCGCGGCGGTGGATGCGGCGGTGTTGCCCGAGTCCAGGCACCGGTCATGGGTCAGCCCGGTGTGCAGGGACTGGTACTCGGGGTCGTACCACCAGGTCTGGTTGCGGGCCCCGTGGCAGTCCCAGCCCAGGACGGCCGTGTTGTTGCGGGAGGACGCGCCGTCGACGTCCAAGCACTGCCCGGTGGCCTGGTTCTTGAGCGGCTTGAACTTGTCGTCCCATGCACCGGCGTAGAGCTTCGGGCTGTTGGTGGAGGCGGGGTCGGCGCACGACGCCTCGCGCAGACCGGAGTCGTAGAACTGGCTGAAGCACTGCGCGAACACGCCGTGCCCCGTGGCGTTGGGGTGGTAGGACTGCCGGACGGAGTTGCTGTCCGGCGGCCACGAGCCGTCGTAGAAGAAGCCGCGCGCCCAGGTGGTCTCCATGCACACCTCGTGCCCGTGGAACAGGCGCGAGTTGTCCAGGTAGTAGGCGCCGGACATCTGCGCCGCCTTGCGGACGCCGCGCTCGAGCGTCGGGACGGCCGTGTTGCGGCCCCAGGCCGCGTCGGAGTCGTAGCCGAGGCAGCCGCCAGGCCACTTGCCGGGGAACCGGGGATTGTCCGCGAAGTCGGGACCGATCGGCGACGGGTAGCTCATCAGCACGAGCTTGTAGGCGTCGTCGGTGTACCCCGCGTCGCGCATGACCTGCTTCAGGTCGGTGACGGTGGCCGCGACCTTCGGCACCATGCCGTCCACGCGAGCCTGCCAGCCCGGCGCGTACTTCGGCTCGCACGGGCCCTGGGAGAGCACCCAGCGCTCCACGCAGTCCGTCATCACCGGACCGAACTCGACGTCGTCGTTGGCGCCGATGACCACGACCACCATCTTGACCCGGGTGTTGCGGGCCTTGATCGCGAGGTTGTCGCTCTGGACGAGCTGGTCGGCGTACTGCTTCGCGCCGCCGATCTTGACATTGCCGGTGGTCGCTCCCGAGCAGGCGATGTTCGCCGACACGTCGGCCGGGACGGTGGTGCGGTGGATCGCGGCGTCCAGCGAACGGTGGCACCAGTTCGCCGGGCCGTCGGTACCCGGCTCGTACGAGCCCGCGCCCTCGCCGGAGATCTCCGAGTCGCCGATCGACACGAGCGAGGTCTTCCGCGCAGCGATCGGGCGCACCTCCGGGCTGCCGTACAGCTTGGTGGCCTCGGCCGCGCGGACCTGCTCCAGGTCCGCGGGGAGTGGCGTGGACGCCGCCGCGAGCGTGGCGCCGGTGGTGGTGGTGGCGGCGTTCGCGGAGGGGGCGGCGAGCGCGCTGAGGGACAGGGCCGCGGTCGCTGCGACCGCGCAGGTTCTCAGCCATGACCTTGGCTGTGGCATCGGATCTCCCTGGGGGGTGGGGCCAGACGTCCAGATGATGACCCAGCGCCAGGGCCTAGGGAAGACCCAAACATGAGGGATGTTCATTTTCTAATCTAGGGGCTGCCGCCGGGCCCGCGAGGGGAGCGGCGATGGCGCTCGGCACGCTCTCCGGCGTCCGGTGGCGGGGCCGGAATCGGACGCGAGCGCCCGGCCGCCGACGAGTCGTCCCGTCCACTGCCGCCCAGGCGCCACAATGGGGCGGTGACTGATCTGGACTCGGGGCCGGACGGACCACAGCCCTTCGCCCACCTGAACACACCGAACGCGGCTCTCTACCGGGACGTGCTGCGGTCCTTCGCCCGGGCGAAGGAACGCTTCATCGTCCATCTGCGTCCCGAGGACGTGGCCGCGGAGCTGCGCCGCGAGAGCGACGAGCAGCTCAGCCAGGCGCTGGACAAGCTCGTCGAGTGGGGCAACCTGCGGGCCGACGCCGACACCGGCCGCGTGACCACCGTCGAGGACTTCCACCGCAAGCGGTTCCTGTTCCAGCTCACCGCGGCCGGCCATGCCGCCGAGCAGGCCATCGCGTTCTACGAGGAGGCCATCGGGCAGCGCGGCGTGCTGCAGTCGGTGGCGCTCGCCGACATCGCCGAACAGCTCTCGGCGCTGTCCGCGCTGGCGGACGAGGACGATCCCGACCCGGCCAAGGTGCACCTGCTGCTGCTGACGCTGGCCGAGCGCTTCTCCTCGCTCGCCGACAACGCGCAGGCGTTCATGGCGTCGCTGCGCCGGGCGATCGACTTCTCCGACGGCGACGTCGAGGGCTTCATCGCCTACAAGGAACGCCTCATCGACTACATCAACCGCTTCATCGCCGACCTCGCCAACTCGGGCGCCCGGATCGCGGCCCTGCTGGACGAGGTGGAGGACCGCGGCCACGAGCGGCTGCTGACCGTGGCCGCGCGACGGGAGGCGTCCGACGCGGTTCCGGAGGGCGCGGACGCCGCCGAGGCGTTCGGCCGTGCCGAAGCCGCCGCGCTGGAGTCGTGGCGCAACCGGTGGCGGGGCCTGCGCGACTGGTTCGTGTCCGGTGGGGCCGCCCGCCCGTCGCAGGCGCGGCTGCTGCGGCAGTCGGCGGTGACGGCGATCAAGCAGCTGGTCGACACGGTGGGGCTGCTGAACGAGCGGCGGTCGGGCCGCTCGGACCGCTCGGCCGACTTCCGCGCGCTGGCCCGCTGGTTCGCCGAGGCGCCGGACGAGGAGGCGATGCACCGGCTGTGGCGGGCCGCGTTCGGGCTGACGTCCGCGCGGCACCTGACCGTCACCGCCGCGACCGTGGCGGCGTGGGAGGAGGAGTCCGCGCAGGGGGTGCCGTGGGCGCAGGCGCCGCCGGTGCGGATATCGCCGCAGCTGCGCCGGACCGGCTCCTACGAGCGGCGCGGCAAGCCCAACCGCGTCCAGGACCGGTCGGAGCTGCGGCGGCTGCTGCGCGAGCGGGCCGACCTGGAGGCGGCGGAGACGGCGGCGGCGCGGGCCCGCCTGCGCACCGGCGGTCCGGTGCTGCTGTCGGAGCTGGGTGTGCTGGACGCGCGGGCGTTCCGGCTGTTCCTGACACTGCTCGGGGACGCGCTGGCGGCGCGGCTGCCGGGCGACACGGAGGTGAAGGCGCTCACCGGGGACGGGTCGATGGAGGTGCGGCTGTCGCTGGTGCCCGGCGGCGGCGAGGTCCGGATCGTCACCGCGGACGGCGTGCTCACCGGGCCCGAGCACATCATCGAGATCACCGATCTGAGCGGGGGCGGGAGGTGAGCGACGACGACCTCGCACGGCGGCGGGCGGCGCTGCGGGCGCTGCTGAAACGTCCGCTGCTGACGGTCGAGTCCGATCCGGACGCCCTCGTCCTCGTCCGCCGGCACCAGTCCGAGCTGCGGGACTGGCTGAGCCGGGAGACGGGCTGGCGGCTCCAGGTGGACGCCGAGACCGCGCGGCTGTTCAAGACGGCGCCGACGCTGGACGACGGGACGCATCCGGCGCGCGGCAAGGCCGGGGAGCCGTTCGGCCGCCGCCGCTACGTCGTGCTGTGCCTGGCGCTGGCGGTGCTGGAGCGCGCCGACGCGCAGACGACCCTCGGCCGGCTCGCCGAGGAGGTGCTGAACGCCGCCGCCGAACCCGATCTGGCGTTCCCGTTCACCCTCGACAGCCGGGCGGAGCGGTCCGACCTGGTCGCGGTGGTGCGGCTGCTGATCGGCTGGGGGGTGCTGCGGCGGGTGTCCGGGGACGAGGAGTCGTACCTGTCGGCGACCGGGGACGTCCTCTACGACGTGCGCCGGGTCGTCCTCGCGGCGCTGCTCACCGGCGCGCGGGGGCCTTCGACGGTGTCCGCGGAAGCGTTCGAGGAGCGCCTCGCGGAGCTGACCGACGAGCCCGTCCCCGACACCGACGACCTGCGCAACCGGGCGCTGCGGCGCGGGCTGACCCGGCGGCTGCTGGAGGACCCGGTGGTCTACTACGGCGACCTGGGCGACGCCGAGCGCGGCTACCTGGTCTCGCAGCGCGCCGCGATCACCCGCCGGATCGAGGAGGCGACCGGGCTCGTGCCCGAACTGCGCGCGGAGGGCATCGCGATGGTGGACCCCGACGACGAGCTGACCGACGTGCGGATGCCGGAGCAGCGCACCGACGGGCACGCGACGCTGCTGGTCGCCGAGTACCTGTCCGGACGGGACGAGGCCGGGCGCGGCGAGCTGGAGGCGTTCGTGAAGGACGCGGCGGCGCGGCACAGGTCGTTCTGGCGCAAGGGCGTGACCGAGCCCGGCGCCGAGCGGGACCTGCTGGACATCGCGCTCGGGAAGCTGGCCGCGCTGCGGCTGGTGGAGGTGCTGCCGGACGGCCGGGTCCGGGCGCGTCCGGCGATCGCGCGGTACGCCGTGGAGGAACCGACCGTCCGCGAGACGAAGGGAGCCGCAAGGTGAGCGGGACGCCCGTTCCGACGTCCGAGCGCTGGAAGCCGCTGCGCGCCGGGCTGGTCGACATGTTCTACTACGACGCCGAGGAGTTCCGGTTCCACGACGGGCGGCTGCTGCTGCGCGGCAACAACGGCACCGGCAAGTCGAAGGTGCTGGCGCTGACGCTGCCGTTCCTGCTGGACGGCGAGCTGTCCCCGCACCGGGTCGAGCCGGACGGCGACCGGCAGAAGCGGATGGAGTGGAACCTGCTGCTCGGCGGGAAGCACCCGCATCCGGAGCGGCTCGGCTACACGTGGCTGGAGTTCGGCCGCCGCCACCCGGACGGGACGGCGGAGTACCGCACGCTCGGCTGCGGGCTGAAGGCGGTGAAGGACCGCGGCATCGTCCGGCACTGGTTCTTCGTCACCACCCGCCGGGTCGGCGCCGACCTCTCGCTGGTGTCGGAGACCGGCGTGTCGCTGACGCGGGAGAAGCTGCGCGAGGCGGTGGACGGCCACGGCATCGTCTACGACCGGGCGTCGGACTACCGGCGGGCCGTGGACGACGCGCTGTTCGGCCTCGGCGAGCACCGCTACGAGGCGCTGGTCAACCTGCTGATCCAGCTGCGGCAGCCGCAGCTGTCGAAGAAGCCGGACGAGCGGCTGCTGTCGCGGGCGCTGACGGAGGCGCTGCCGCCGCTCAGCCCGGCGCTGATCACGACGGTCGCGGAGGCGTTCCGGGGCCTGGACGAGGAGCGGGACGCGCTGCGCGCGCTGGAGGAGGCGCACAAGGCCGCCACCGACTTCCTCGGGCACTACACCCGGTATGCCCGCATCGCGGCGAAGCGGAAGGCGGCGGGGCCGCGCCTCACGCAGAGCAAGTACGAGCACCTGAACCGGGATCTCGCCGAGGCGGAGGCGCGGTTCGCGGCGGCCGAGACCGAGCTGGCCGAGGCCGGCGGCCTGCTGGAGGGGCTGGCGGCGGAGAAGACCCGGCTGGACGCGCGCCGGAACGCCCTTGAGGCGAGCCCGGAGATGCGCGACGCCCGGCGCATCGAGGAGATGGGCGAGGAGGTGCGGCGCCGCGCCTCCTACGCGACGCGCCTGGAGCACGACCGCGACGGCCTGACCGGCGAGGCGGCGCGCAGGCAGTCCAGGGCCGAGACGACGCGGGCGCGGGCCGACGAGGACGAGGCGTCCTTCGGCGCCGTGCGGGACCGTTCGGCGGCACTGGCGGCCGCCGCCGGATGCGGGACCGCCCACGCGGAGGCCATGGCGGGCTGGGAGACCGGCCCCGCCGGGGCGCGTCGCGACACGGGCGCGCTGGCCGACGAGAGGTCGCGCGCCCTCGCCGAACTCGACCGGCTGATGGCCGCGGTCACCGCGGCGCGGACCCGGCTGGAGACCGCCACCGCCGAAGCGGAACGGCTGCGCGGCGAACTGCAGGCCGCGGCCGAGCGGATCGCCGCGGCGGAGGCGGAGACGCGGGCGGGCGCGGCGGAACTGCTGGACGCCCCCGCCACCTACCCCGCGGGCCTCGCCGAGATCCGGCTGGCCGGCCCCGGCGCGGGCCGGGCACGGTCCCTCATACACATCCGACGCCGCCGCCGGAGCGGGGCGTCGAGACGACGCGAGGCCACGCATCCTCGCACAAAATCCAACAACACCACAACAAAC
>NZ_JABXFD010000593.1 GCF_013372625.1 Actinomadura sp. BRA 177 | reverse complement strand
GTTCCGCCGCCGGCACCGCGAGCCGAGCCACCGCAGAGCGGTGTTCCAGCTGCTCGGCGGCGTGCTGGTGCTGTTCGCGATCTCGTTCGGCCTCTGGTGGTGGAACTCCGCCCCCCGCGACCCCGAGCCGGTGCGCCCGGTCAGCCCGACGATCACGCACTCCCCGGAACCCGCCCCGGTCCCGACGGCCCCCATCACCGAAGCACCGCCGACGGTGATCCCCGAGGTCTAGCCCCGGCGCACCGACAGTTCGGCGTAGGCCGGGACGAGGACGCCGCGGGCCGCGCGCCGGGAGACGATCCGGTACGGACGGCCGCCGGACAGCAGCGTCGCCAGCATCCGCGCCACCTGCGTGCGCGCGACGGCCGCGCCCAGGCACAGGTGGCGGCCCCCGCCGAACCACAGCTGCCGCGTCTCCGGGACGTACTCGCGGTGCGGGTCGAACGGCCCCGCGCCGTTCGTCGCCCGGTACGTCAGCAGCAGGACCCGCTCGCCCGCGCGGAGCCGCCGCCCGCCGACGCTCGCGTCCCGGTTCACGTGCCGTCCGATCACCGGGGCCGGGGTGGCGACCCGCAGGCCCTCGCGCACCGCGTTGTCCATGAGGGACGGGTCGTCCAGCAGCGCCCGCTGCCGGCCGGTGTCGTGCAGCAGCGCCACCGTGCGGACGGTCCCCGACACGCCGGTCTCGGTCCCCGCGATGACCAGCAGGGTCGCGAGTCCGCGCGCGAGCGGCAGGCCGAGGTCCATGTCGCGGCAGCGGCCGAGGAGCGTGTGCGGCCCGGCCGTCCGGTAGGCGTGCGCGACACCGGCGGTGATCTCGTCCACGATGCTCCGGGCCCGCGCGACGACTCCCGAATCCAGGTCGGTGGACGCCGTGGTGCCCATCGCCAGCCGGGCGAGCCGCTCCCCGGCGCCGAACAGCTCCCGGTAGGCGTCGTCCCGCCGGTCGGCGGCCAGCCCGAGCAGGTCGGCGACCATCCGCCCGGCGAGGACGCGGGCGGCGTCGGCGACGTCGACGGTCTCACCGGCGGCGAGCCGGCCGGCCAGCACGGCGTGCGAGGGGCCCTGGGAACGTTTCACGAGGGCCTGTGCGGCGTCCTCGGTGAACAGGTCGCGGGCCCGCGTGCGGATCTCCGCGTGCCGCGCGCCGCCGAAGAACTGCGCCATCTCGTCCCCGAACAGCTGCGTCCACAGGTGGCCGACGCCGCCCTCGCCGTTCATGCCGAACGCGGCGTGGTCGTTGAGGACGTGCCTGGCCAGCACGGGGTCCGTCACCACCCACCCGAGCCGGGGGACGCGCGTGATCGGCCCGGTGTGCCGCGCGGCCTCCAGGAGGGCGAACAGCCCGGGGTTGGCCGCCCACAGCAGCCGCGCCTCGTGCCGCGCGGCCCGCCCAGTGGTCTTTGTGCTGGTCATGCCGCAATTGTCCCCGGTTGGGAATCCGGACGGAAAGGCGGTACTACTCAATCCGGGTGAGTGGCGGTACTCACGGCGAATCGGGTACAACGCCCGGTCGATGTTCCGTAGGGTCTCCCTCACCTGAGGCGCCCGGCGTCGGCGAGGCTTGCCGGACACCGAGCATGAGGAACCGGGGGACCCCAGCCCATGAGAGCCCGCATCACCGCCGTCGCGGCGCACCTGCCCGAGCGGACCGTCACCAGCGCCGAGGTCGAGGCCCGCGTCGCGGCCGAGAGCGCGGGATACCGGCCGCATCCCACGATCGTCGAGCGGATGACCGGCATCCGCACCCGGCACGTCATGCGCGACGACGAGCAGGCGTCCGACCTGGCCGTCGCCGCCGCCCGCCGCGTCCTCGCCGAGCCCGCCACCGAGCCCGCCGGCCTCGACCTGCTGATCTTCGGCTCGGCCTCGCAGGACCTCATCGAGCCCGCCACCGCGCACATCGTCGCCGCCAAGCTCGGCGCGACCTGCCCGGTCTTCGACGTGAAGAACGCCTGCAACAGCTTCCTCAACGGCCTGCAGATGGCGGACGCGCTGATCCGCACCGGGCAGCACGAGCGCGTGCTGGTCTGCACCGGCGAGAGCCCGTCCCGCGCGATCCGCTGGAACGTCCGCGACCGCGCCCAGTTCGTGGACGCCTTCGCCGGCTACACGCTCTCCGACGGCGGCGCCGCGATGCTCGTCGAGGCCGCCCCCGACGGCGGCATCTTCTACCGCGACTTCGCCGCCGTCTCCAGCGCCTGGCAGATCGGGACCCTCCCGGCCGGCGGCTCCATGCACCCCCGCGACCCCGAGTACACCTACTTCAGCGGGGACGGCCGCCGCCTCAAGGACGCGTTCGTCGCCAACGGCCCGGAGATCTTCACAACGGCCCTGTCGAAGACGGGCCTGACCTGGGACGACTTCGCGGTCGTCGCCGTCCACCAGGTGACGCTGCCGTACCTGGAGGTGCTGCGCACCATCCTCGGCATCCCGTCCGACCGGCTCGTCGTCACGCTGCCCGAGCACGGCAACGTCGCCTCCGCGAGCCTCCCGCTGCAGATCGCCACCGCCCGCGCCACCGGCCGCTGCGCCCCCGGCGACCGCATAGCCCTGATCGGCCTCGCCGGCGGCGTAAGCCTCGGCGTCCTGTTCGCGGAGCTGTGATCATGCCGAGTCATCGCGTGGAGCCGGGCGGAGCCGGCGGCAAGCAGGGCGGAGCTGTGATCATGCCGGGTCGTCGCGTGGAGCCGGGCGGAGCCGGCGGCGAGCGGGGCGGAGCTGTGATCACATGAGCCTGAACCTGTGGGTCGTCATTCCCGCCTTCGACGAGGAGCGGTCGATCGGGGCGACGCTGCGCCGGCTGGCCGAGCAGACCGACACCGCGTTCTCGCTGGTCGTCGTCGACAACGGCAGCACGGACGGGACGGCGCAGGTCGTCAAGGAGTTCGCGGCCGGGCACCCGGCGTTCGACGTCCGGATCGTCCACGAACCGGAGAAGGGGACGGGCGCCGCCGCCGACACGGGCGTCCGGCACGCGATCGCCGCCGGTGCCACGCACGTCGCCCGCACCGACGCCGACTGCCTGCCGCACCGCGGCTGGGTCGCGGCGGTGAAGCGCGCGTTCGGCGACGGGCTGGAGATGGTGTCCGGCCCGCTGCTGCCCCGCACCGACGAGTTCGAGCTGAAGTTCTGGGAGCGGCGCCTGCTGCCCGCCGTCATCGACATTGCCGCACTTTTCGGACGATTCCGTCCCGGCAACCAGGACCCGCTCTACCTCGGCCCCTACGTGATGATGCCGGGCTGCAACGTCGCAATCACCGCCGACCTCTACGAACGGTCGGGCGGCTTCCCGCGCACCCGCATCGAGGACGTCCACGAGGACCGCGCGCTCGTCAACCGCGTCCGCTACATCACCGACGCCTACGCGCTGCGCGACGACGTGACCGTGTACGGGTCGGTGCGGCGGCTGCGCGCATTCGGCCTGGTCAAGACGCTCGGCTGGTACGCCGACCACCGCTACCGCCCGCCCGTCGTGGACATCCGGTGAACTGGGAGAAGCGGCTGTACCTGGCCGCGCATCCGTTCGCGTACCCGCTGCTGCGCGGGGTGGCCCGGCGCGGCCCGATCGTCCGCGTGCCAGGTGTGGGTGTGGTCGTGAACGACGCCCGCCTGGCCCGCGAGGTCCTGATGGACGGCGAGACGTTCCGCAAGGACGGCCCCGGCTCGCCCGGCGAACTGTGGACGCCGGTGCTGGGCCCGTCCGTCCTGCTCAACATGGAGGGCGAGGCGCACCGGGCGCTCCGCCGCCGCCTCACCGACCTGTTCGTCCCGTCCTATACCGAGGCGCTGTGCGCACGCGTGCTGGCCGAACCCCTGGAGCGGCTCACCGACCGGCTCCGGCGCGGCGCGACCATCGACCTGGTCGACTTCGCCCGCGTCATGGCCGGCACGGTGATCGGCGAGGTCATCGGCCTGGAGGGCGGCGGCGAGGCCGCCTACCGGGACCTGTTCGAGCAGGGCGAGCGGATCGTCGCGATGGTGTCGCTGCGCACCCGCCGCCTGTCCCCGTCCCAGGTGCGGCGCGCCCGCGACGTCCTCGACCCGCTCGGCGACATCGCGGCGAAGTCGTACCTGGCCGGGGACGAGTCGACGGTCATGGGGCGGATGCGGGCGCTCGGCCTGTCCGAGGACGAGGCGCGCGGCGCGGCCGGAGCGTTCTTCCTCACCGGCACCGAGACCGTCGCGACGCTGCTGCCCCGGCTGATCGCCCTCCTCCACGACCACGGCCAACTGCCGCGCGTCGCAGGCGACCGCTCCCTCCTCGACCGGGCCATCGAGGAGGCCATGCGGGTGACGACGCCGACGCAGGTGATGCTGCGCAGCGTGCACCGTCCCGCCACGGTCGGGGGCGTCGCGGTCCGTCCGGGCGACCGGGTGCTGATCGCCACGCACAACTGCTGCCGCGCCTACGGCACGTTCGACCTCGACCGCCCGCACCCGCCCGAGCTGCGGCGCCTGTGGTTCGGCGCCGGACCGCACTTCTGCATCGGCTACCCGCTCGCCATGGCGCAGATCCGCCTGGCCACCCGGACGCTCCTGGACGCGGCGCCCCTCGTGATCACCCGCCGGGCGGCGGCGCGCGACGTCCTGATCCCGACCTACCGCTACCTGACCGTCCGTTCGCAAGCGGGCATGACGCCCGACACCGTCGGTGCCCGGGACCTGGCCGGCCGCTCAGGAAGGGGAACGCGATGACGCTGGTCCGGAGGCTGCTCGATCAGGCCGCCCAGACGCCGGACGCCGTCGCGCTGATCTCCGGGGACGGCACGGAACTGACGTACGGCGAGCTGCGGCGACAGGTGCTCGCCGTCCGGCACGGGCTACTCGCCGGGGGCCTCGCGGACGGCGACGGGGTGCTGTTCTCGGTGCGGCCGTCCCCGGAGTCGCTCGTCCTCGCGCTGGGCGTGGTCGCGGCCGGGGGAGTGGTCGTCTTCGCCGATCCGGGGGCCGGGCCCGAGATGTTCACCGCACGGCTGCGGTTGGCGCGTCCGCGCTGGTCGGCGGCGGAATCGGTGCTGTACGCGGGCAGCCGGCTGAGACTCGTGAGGGCGTATGCGCGGCGGCGCGGGCTGCTCCTGCCGAACCTCGCCGACCTCCAGATTCCGGACGAAGGCCCGATGCGGCACATCCACGTCGGACGCCGGCTGCCGGGCGTGCCGCGCGGCGCCCTGTCGTTCACGCGCCTGATCCGCGGGAACGCCCCAGAGCCTTCCAAGGACACCGACCCGGACGCCCCCGCCGCAGTGATCTTCACCTCGGGGACGACCGCGAACCCGCGCGCGGTGGTCCACACGCAGGCGTCGCTCGCCGCCGCGCTCGACCTCTTCCGCACCCGCCTGCCCCTCGGCCCCGGCGACGTCGTGCACACCGACCAGCTCATGCTCGGCCTCCCGACGCTGATCGCGGGCGCCCGCTGGTCGATGCCGCCGCTGTTCTGCCCGCCCGCCGACTTCGCCCGGCTGATGCGGGGGCGCGGGGCCACGCACACGTTCTGCGTCCCCGTCCATCTGGCGGAGATCCTGGATGCCGTCCCGGAGTTGCCGCCGTCCGTCCGGCATGTCCTGCTCGGTGCGGCGCCCGCGCCCGCGCCGATCCTGCGGAGGGCGATCGCGGCGGCGCCGTCCGCCGAGGTCCTGTCGGTGTACGCGATGACTGAGATCCTCCCGGTTGCGATCGCGTCGGCCAAGGAGAAACTCGCGCACACGGCATCGGGTGACTTCTTGGGCGCACCCCTACCAGGCGTGGGCGCACGCCTAGCGGAGGACGGCGAACTCCTGTTGTCGGGCCCCAACCTGTGTCGCGGCTACCTGGGCGCGGACCCCATCCCCGAACTCCCGACCGGCGACCTGGCCCGCATGGACGGCGACCACCTAGTCCTCATGGGACGCAAGAAGGACATGCTGATCCGAGGCAAGTTCAACCTCTACCCCGGTCTATACGAACCGTCGATCGCGGCCCTCCCCGACGTCACCGAGGCGGCCATCGTGGGCGTTGCGAATCCCCAGACAGGAGACGAAGAAGTCGTCCTGGCCGTAGTAGGCCCGCCCGAACTCGCCACCAGCCTCCGCCGCACCCTCCCCGACGTCATCGACCACGACGCCTTGCCCGACCGCATCATCGTCCTGGACGAACTGCCGCGCTCCGGCCGAACCAGCAAACTCGACCGCGACCGGCTCCGCGCCATGGTGACGTAATGAAAATCGCGGTAACCGGGGCGTCAGGCTTCGTAGGCGGCGCGGTCTGCCGGGCCCTGGCATCGCGCGACATCACGACATATGCGTTCGGCCGCCGTCCGATGGTGTCATCGCCTCACGTGGGCGGCGCAACCTACCGTTCATGGGATCTGACCCAAGGCCCGCTCCAGGATGCCCCCCCGGTGGACGCGGTCATCCACTGTGCAGGCAGCGTCACCGACTGGGGACCGGCCCGCACCCTCTTCGCCGCCAACCACACCGGCACCCGCAACGCCCTGGCGACCTTCCCGGACGCCCGATTCGTGCACCTCAGCACCGCCAGCGTGTACGACCCGTTCAGCCCCAGCATCATGGCCCGCGAGGACGAGGCCCCGGTGTCCCGCTACATGAACGCCTACGGCGCCTCGAAGGCCGCCGCCGAACGTCTAGCCCTGAACCACGACGCGATCGTCTTGCGTCCCCACGCGGTTTACGGCCCTGGCGACACGACACTCCTCCCGCGCGTCCTGTCCGCCGTCCGGGGCCCGGTCCTCCCCGCCGTCGGGACGGGCCGCCAGCGCATCAGCCTGACCTCGATCGACAACCTCGTGCAAGCCTGCGTCCTGGCGGCCACCGGCCCGGTGACCTCGGGCGTCTTCAACATCACCGACGCCACCCCGATCCCCATCGACGAGGCCTTCCGCGAGATCCTCCGAGAACGCCGCATCCAAGCGAAACCCGTCTACATCCCGTCCGCCATCGCCCGCCCGCTAGCAGCCGTGGCCGAAGGCGCGTTCCTCCTAGCCCGCCGCCCCGAACCACCACGAATCACCCGCTATGCGATCAGCCACCTGGCCGTAGAACGCACCCTGGACATCACAGCGGCCCGCAAGATCCTCGGATTCGACCCGGCCGAAACGACCTTCAAGGGCGCCGCCGACTGGTGATCGTCAACCCAAGGTTGACGATCCGCCATCGTCAACCTATGGTTGACGCATGACGGAACCCACTCCGGCGGCCGGCCAGATCCGGCTGGACGATCTGATCAACGCCATCAAGAAGGTCCACACCGACGCCCTCGAACAGCTCACCAGCGCGGTGATGGCCGCCGAGCACCTGGGCGAGGTCGCCGATCACCTCATCGGCCACTTCGTCGACCAGGCCCGGCGCTCCGGCGCGTCCTGGACCGACATCGGCCAGAGCATGGGCGTCAGCAAGCAGGCCGCGCAGAAGCGCTTCGTCGCCAAGGGCGCGTCCGCCGACCTCGACCCGTCCGAGGGCTTCTCCCGGTACACCACCCGCGCCCGCAACGTCGTCATCACGTCCCAGAACGAGGCCCGCGCCGCCGGCAGCACCGAGATCACCCCCGCCCACCTCGTCCTCGGCCTGATCGCCGAACCCGAGGGGCTCGCGGCCAAGGCCATCACCGGGCAGGACGTCCTGCTGGACACCGTCCGGCAGGCCGCCACCGCCGCGCTGCCGCCGGAGTCCGGCGACCTCCCGGCGCTCATCCCCTTCGACCAGGACGCCAAGAAGGCCCTCGACCTGACCTTCCGCGAGGCCCTGCGCCTCGGCCACAACCACATCGGAACGGAGCACATCCTCCTCGCCCTCCTCGAACACGAGAACGGCACCGGCATCCTCTCCGAAGCCGGCGTCGGCAAGGCGGCCGCCCAAGCGAGCATCACCGCGGCCCTGGCCGCGCTGGCCGCCGGGCAGAGCGGCTGAACGCCTGAACGCCTGAACAGCGGCCCGGCGGCGCCCGATGAGTTCCGGGCGCCGCCGGAGTCGGTACGAGCATGGAGAAGCTCATCACCGCCGACGGCGCCGACCTCTGCACCGAGACCTTCGGCGACCCCGCCGACGTCCCGGTGCTGCTGATCGGGAACACGATGCTCACCTGGCCCGACGCCCTCTGCGAGCGACTCGCGGCACTGCGCCGCTTCGTCGTCCGCTACGACCTGCGCGGCACCGGCCGCTCGCCGGCCGGCGACCCGGAGGCCCCGTCCTACACCCTGCGCGACCTGGTCGCGGACGCCGCCGCCCTGCTCGACGCGCTCGGCCTGCCCCGGGCGCACGTCGTCGGCGCCGCCGGAGTCGGTACGAGCATGGAGCTGCCTCTTACAAACATATGCCGCTGCCGCCGGAGCGGGTAGTGTAGGTCTCGGTGGTAGTGGTAGCGTTAAAAACAAACAACGACGCAGCAGAAGGAGACAGACACTACAGCAATAGCAATAACAAACGACTCAAGAGTCACAA
>NZ_JABXFD010000627.1 GCF_013372625.1 Actinomadura sp. BRA 177 | reverse complement strand
TGTTCAAGGTCGACAGGTCGCGGGTCCGGCCGCGCCGGCGTCCGGTGCGGGCCGTGCGGATTCTCGGCACGCGGGCGCCCCCGGGCGGGCCGCCGCACCCAGGCGGGCAGCCTCCGGGCAGGTTGCGCCCAGGAGGGCAGCCGCACCTGGGAGGCATGCTGCTACCGACAGAGACCGCATCGTTACCCAATCGGCTCCTTTGTCGGGATTTGACGCTGACTCGGCGCCGGATAACCTCGCACGAGGGACAGTGCAACGACGCACGGCGATGACGTACGCGTCGGTCGCGGCCGTCCTCGTCCTGGTCTGCGTGATCGTCGTCGGCTCGCTGTGGAAGGGGCTGGCGTTCGCGGGATCCGGCGAGGACGAGCGGGATCCGCCCGCGACCCCGGCCACCAGCCCGGTGGGCGGCGACCTCCCGGACGACCTCGTGGACGACCCCGCGGCCCGTCCCAGCACCCCGCCCGAGCACCGCGCGCGCAGAACCCCCGACCGGCCGGCTGTCACCCCACGGCACCGGACGCATAGGATCCGTCCGTCAACGCGAATGACGCCCAGGACGTCTCCTTCAGGTAAGCCATCTACGAAATCGCCCCGGGCGACTCCCACCGCCCCAGAGCCAACACCCACACCGACGGGGAGCACCACGACTCCGTCAACTCCGAGCCCGGTTCCCTCGCCGACCCAGAGCGGGAAGCTAGGTTCGGAGGACAAGGTGTAGACGTACGAGGGAAAGTGCACATATGAGTCAACCTCGGCTGCTCGGCGGCCGCTACGAGCTCGATTCGGTGATCGGGCGGGGCGGCATGGCCGAGGTCTACCGTGCCCGAGACCTGCGCCTGGATCGCGTCGTGGCGGTCAAGACGCTGCGGTCCGACCTGGCCCGTGATCCGACGTTCCAGGCCCGGTTCCGGCGCGAGGCCCAGTCGGCCGCGTCGCTGAACCACCCCTCGGTCATCGCCGTGTACGACACCGGCGAGGACATGATCGGCGACACGTCGATCCCGTACATCGTGATGGAGTACGTGGACGGCAGCACGCTGCGCGACCTCCTGCGGGAGAACCGCGCGCTGATGCCCGACAAGGCCCTGGAGATCACCGACGGGATCCTGCGCGCGCTGGACTACAGCCACCGCGGCGGGATCGTGCACCGCGACATCAAACCGGCCAACGTGATGCTGACCCGGCAGCACGAGGTCAAGGTCATGGACTTCGGCATCGCCCGCGCCATGGCCGACTCGGCGTCGACGATGACGCAGACCGCGCAGGTGATCGGCACCGCGCAGTACCTGTCCCCCGAGCAGGCGCGCGGCGAGCGGGTGGACGCCCGCAGCGACATCTACTCGACCGGCTGCGTCCTGTACGAGCTGCTCACCGGCAAGCCGCCGTTCACCGGCGACTCCCCGGTCGCGATCGCCTACCAGCACGTCCGGGAGGAGCCGGTACCGCCGTCGCAGGTGGACCCGCAGATCCCGCAGTGGGCGGACGCGATCGTGCTGAAGGCGATGGCGAAGGAGGCCGACCACCGCTACCAGAACGCGACGGAGTTCCGGCAGGAGATCCAGCGCGTCCTGCAGGGGCAGCCGGTGGCGTCGACGGCGGCGTCCACGATGCTGATGGGCGGCGTGCAGCAGCCGCAGGGCACCCAGGTGATGGGCGGCTACCCGCCGGGCGCGACGCAGGTGCGCCGCCCGCCGGACGACGGCTACGGGCTGCCGCCCGTCCACTATGACGACGAACTGCCCGAACGCGGCGGCAACGGCAAGAAGGCCGCGCTGTGGGTGGGGCTCGCCGTGCTGTTCATCGGCGGCGCGGCGCTCATCGGCTGGATGCTGAGCGGCGGCGGGGGCGAGAAGAACCAGCAGGTCGCGATCCCGCAGAGCATCGTCAACGTGTCGCAGGCCGACGCGACGGCGCAGCTGACCAAGCTCGGCTTCCAGGTCGGCGAGCCGAAGAGCGACTTCAACGACGACATCCGCAGGGGCAACGTCATCAGCTCCGACCCCGAGCCGGGCGCGAACGCCGCCAAGGGCGCGACGGTGACGCTGCTCGTCTCCAAGGGCAAGAAGCCGCCGGCGGAGGTCGAGGTCCCGAACGTGGCGGGCCAGTCGTACTCGACGGCCAAGAAACTGCTGGAGGCGAAGGGCTTCGAGGTCCAGAAGAGAGCCGAGTCGAGCGACACCGTGCCGCGGCTCAACGTGATCAGCACCGACCCGGCCGGCGGGTCGAAGGCGGAGAAGGGCTCGACGGTCACGGTGGTGTTCTCCAACGGGCCGGCGAACCTGCAGGTGCCGAACCTGTTCAACAACAGCCAGCGGGCCGCGTGCAAGAAGCTGGAGGCGCTCGGACTGAAGTGCAGCGTGCAGAAGGGCCAGCCGACGCCGGACAAGCAGGTCGCGCCGGGCTTCGTCTACGACCAGCAGCCGAAGGAGGGCGCCACGGTCATCCCGGGCGACACGGTGACGATCTTCGTCGCGGACAAGCCGGAGCAGACGCCGACCCAGGGGCCGCCGACGACCCCGGGGTTCCCGAACCTGCCGGGCGGCAACAACGGCAACGGCGACGGCTGATCCGGCCGCTGAACGCGAAGGGCCCCGGCTCTCCCTCAGGGAGGCCGGGGTCCTTCGCGTCGGCCCGGAACGGGGTCCGGACATGGAACGGGGCTTCCGCCACTCGGGGGCAATGGCGGAAGCCCTCGTTATGGTCTTCGTCACGCGATCGTAGGTCGTTACGTATTTCAACCGATTTTTTCTCAAGTGGTCGACATGCACCGTCCTACGCAACGGATCCGCAGGTCAGGGCCTGCGGGGGCGCGCGCCCGTCAGCCGGGGGTGGCGGAGCCGGACGGCGCCGGGGTCTGCACGACGCCGTGGTCGAACTGGATCCTGGATTCCACCCGGGGGAACGCCACGTACCAGAGGACGGCGGCGACCGCGAGCACGATGCCGAGCGCGGTGGCGGCCTTGGTGGGCCACTCGCCGGGGAGACGGCGCCAGATCCAGGCGTACACGGGACCTCCTACTTTCCGGCCGGCTTGCCATCGGCGGGCTTTCCGGCGGCGGGACGGACGCGGGGCAGCGCCTCGGCCAGCTCCCCGAAGATGATCATTCGTTCGGCGGCGGAGTACTTGGGGTGGCAGGTGGTGAGCGTGATGAGCCGCTCGGTGGGCCTGCGCTTCGGGTGGAACGGGACGGGCGCGGTCACCTCGGTCGCCGACGGCTTCACGATCTTGCGGTCGGTGACCTTGTAGACGTACTGCTCGTCGCGGGTGTCGATGAGGATCTTGTCGCCGCGGTCGAGTTCGCCGAGCCGGTTGAACGGGGCGGAGTAGGTCGTCCGGTGCCCGGAGACCACGAAGTTGCCGATCTGGCCGGGCAGCGCGGTGCCGGGGTAGTGGCCGGGGCCTTTGCGCAGGTCGTCGCGGTCGACGCCCTCGATGACGACGAAGTGGTAGTCGTCGCCGAACCGGGGGATGCGGATCATCGCGAGCCCCTTGCCGAGCTTCACCTTCTCGGTGGTGACCTTGCCGCTCTGCCAGCTGTTCAGCATCTCGTCGTGGAGGCGGTCCTGCTGGCCCTGGGTGTACCGGCCGGTGCCCCACAGCTCGTAGGTGACGAACAGCATGACGATCAGGCCGGCGGTGATGCACAGCTCGCCCATGCCACGGATCACCGTCCGCACGCGAGTCCTCCTCCATCGGCCGGGGTCAGCCGCCGGGCTCCGGCGGCACCGTTGCGTGCTTCATCGCCACGTTGCCGGTGTAGGGCGGCAGCGTGGCCCGTCCCACCGTTCGCACCGAGTAGCCGAGCCCGTACGCGCGGACGTACTTGCGGTAGACGGCGATCTCGGGGGACGCGCCGAGCGCCGCGCGGAGCCGGTCCGGGTCGCCCACGGCGGTGATCCGGAACGGCGGGGAGTACACGACGCCCTGGAGGATCAGCGTATTGCCCACGCACCGCACCGCGCTGGTCGAGATCACCCGCTGGTCCATGATCTGCATCCCGCGGGCGCCGCCCGCCCAGAGCGCGTTGACGACGGCCTGCACGTCGGCCTGGTGGACGACGAGGTCGTCGGGGTGGACGCCGTGCGGCAGATCGTCCGATTTCGGCAGCGGCGCGTCGTCCAGCGCGACGCGGACGGCGGTGCCGGTCAGCGGGGTGAACCCGGCCTCGGCGGCGAGCCGGTCGGCCTCCGCCCGCGCACTTTTCACGCGCGCGTCGTGACGTCCGGCCTCCCGGGAGATACGGTCGATCTGGTCGCGGAGCCGCCGGTACTCGGCACGCTCCTGGTGTCCGCGGCGCTGTTCGGCGGTGATGAGCTCGGTGATCCTGGTCCGGCCCTGCTCGCGCAGGCTCGTGCCGCGGGCCGTGCTCGCGCTCGCCGCGAACAGGGTCCCGGCGAGGAGCGTGAGAGCAGGAATGATGCTTCCCCACGCAGGACGCCGTACATTGCTCATCAGTCAGTGCTCACCAGCGACTACGCTAACCGACAAAACACCCATGCGCGGTCCGGCGCTCCGGCCGCCGGACGCCCGAGGAGATCGATCCCACCGTGGCCAAGTCGAAAGTGCGTAAGAAGGCCGTCTACACGCCTCCGCAGAAGTCCAAGGCGCCCGAGGTCAGCCCCCGCTGGCTGGTGCCCACGATGGTCGGGCTGTGGCTCATCGGGCTCGCCTGGATCGCCGTCTTCTACGTGACGGCCAGCACCGGCACCGACGTGCCGTTCATGTCCGACCTGCACAACTGGAACCTGGGGATCGGCTTCACCGCGATCATCCTCGGCGTGGTCCTGTCGACCCGCTGGCGCTGACGGCAGGTTATCCACAGGCTGGGGATCTCCCACCCCGGCTTTCCCCAGGTTTTCCACAGGATCTTTCCACAGGGTTCGCGGGTCGGCCGCGTCCCGGCCGGACGAGCGGACGCCGCCACGCAGGACGGCGTCCGCTCCGCCACGGCTAGAGGGACGGGCTCAGTTCGGCCGTCCGGACGACCACGAGCGCGGCGAGCAGCGCCAGCATGAGCAGCGGCGCCCCGAGGTGGAACAGCCGCCGCCGCGCGGCGGGAGCGTACGCGTAGGCCGCCGCCAGCACCGCGCCGACCGCGAGCCCGCCGACGTGCCCCTGCCAGGAGATGCCCGGCACCGAGAACGTGATCACCAGGTTGATCACCAACAGCACCACGATGGGGGCGACCGGCCCGCCCAGCTTGCGGCCGATCACGAAGTACGCGCCGAACAGGCCGAAGATGGCGCCGGACGCGCCGACCGCCGCGTCGTTCGGCGAGCCGACCAGGTACAGCAGCACCGACCCGCCGAGCCCGGACAGCGTGTAGAGCGCCAGGTAGCGCCACCGTCCGAGCATCTGCTCCAGCGCCGGGCCGACGGCCCACAGCGCCCACATGTTGAACAGGATGTGGGTGATGCCGAACGTCCCGCCCCGCTGGTGCAGGAACATCGTGGTGAACAGCCGGTACCACTGGCCCTCGGCGACCCCGCCGACGCTGCCGTCCGGCAGCACGGCGCGGCCGAGCATCATGAACTCCCACACGACCCGCTGGGACGCCAGCTCGGCGAGGTACACCACCACGCACGCGGCGATGAGCGAGTACGTGACGACCGGCACCGCCGACGCCGGCGACCGCCCGCCGAGGACCGTGCGGGGCACCGCCCTGCGGACGCCCCGGCTGCCCTCGTTGACGCACTCCACGCACTGGTGCCCGACCGCCGCGTCCCGCATGCAGTCCGGGCAGATGTAGCGGTCGCACCTGGTGCAGCGCACATACGTCTCGCGCCCCGGGTGCCGGTAGCAGGTCGGTACCGAGGTCTCGGGCGCGGGACTGGGGTCTGTGCTCATCTGGTGCTCCGTGGCGCCTGTGCGGGCGTCGCCTGGTGCGGCGTCACCCGTCGCGTGGTCTCACTGTAGGAACGTCTAACGCCGTTCGATCGTCACCGATTCCAGGACGACGTCCTGCTTCGGACGGTCGTTGCGCCCGGTCTCGACCTTGCCGATGCGGTCGACGACGTCCGTCCCCTCGATGACCTTGCCGAAGATGGTGTGCCGGCCGGTCAGGTGCTGGGTGTGGCCGACGTCGAGCGTGATGAAGAACTGGGAGCCGTTGGTGCCGGGCCCGGCGTTCGCCATCGCCAGCAGGTACGGGCGGTTGAACTTCAGGTCCGGGTGGAGCTCGTCCTTGAACTGGTAGCCGGGCCCGCCGGTGCCGGTGCCGAGCGGGTCACCGCCCTGCAGCATGAACTGGTCGATGACGCGGTGGAAGATCGTCCCGTTGTAGAGCGGCGCGTCGGACTTCTGCCCGGTGCGCGGGTCGGTCCAGGTCCGGGCGCCCTCCGCCAGCTCGGTGAAGTTCGCCACCGTCTCGGGCGCCTGCTCCGGGTAGAGCTGGATCACGATCTTGCCGAGCGACGTGTTGAGCGTCGCGAAGATCTCGTTGGCCACGCTGGCCGCCTCCTCGTGAGATGGATGTCTGAACTCTGCACGCTACGGTCTCGGCCATGCGCGAATCGACTACCCGGCGTGAACATGCCGTCACTCGCACGGGGTTTACCGCCCGATCGCTGGGAAGGCTGCATGACAGGACCTCGCAAACAGGGAGGTTAGCGTGTCCCTAATGATCAATATCCGCCGGAAGCCGCAGGACGAAGTTCTCACCCGGTTCGGCCGCGTCCAGGATGCGGCCCGGCAGGGCGCCGAGATGTGTCGGCAGAGTGCTTCCGACGCGGCGGAGCGGATCGGGCCGGTCGCGGAGGAGCGGCTCATGGCCGTCCGCGGCTGGAGCGCACCGAGGCTCCGGCGGGCGGCCCGGTACGTGGAGTCCGGGCTCGCCCCGCGGGTGAGCACGTTCCTGAGCGATGCCGCCGGACGGGTGGAGCCGCCCAAGCGCTCCGGACCCGGGCGCGGCGCCCTCATGGCGATGATGGGCGCGGTCACCGCGGTCGGCGTGGCCGGCGTGGTGGCGACGCGGCGCGGCGTCATCCGCGACATGACCAAGGGTTCCGGTGAGCACGTGGACGACGCCACTTCGGCCGACTCCATGACGGTCTCCGGCGCCGACGTCGACGGTCAGGTGCACTCGCCGCACTAGCGGCTGTCGGAGGGCCCGGTCGTTTTTCGGCCGGGCCCTCCGCCGTGCCCAAGGGTTGCTACCAACCGGTACCGTAACGCCATGTCGCCGAAGCGCTCCCTCCGGCAGGTGCTGACGGCCCGCGTTCGACAGCGGGCGCGCCAGAACATGCACACGGCCGTGCACCGCACCTGGGACTGGATCCAGCGGCACGGCGAGATCACCCCGCACACGCCCGGCCGCCGCCGGTTCGCCTACCTCGGCGAGGGCGCCTGCATCGGCTTCCCCGTCGGCTCCATCTACGGCGAGCCCTGGATCTCGATCGGCGACCACACGCTGGTCGGCACGCACGTCACGATCTCCGCCGGCTTCGTCCCCGGCCTCGATCTCGGCCCGGACGTCATCGTCCGCATCGGCGGAAGCTGCTCCCTCGGCCGCGGCACCCACATCGTCGGCCACCAGTCCATCAGCATCGGCGACGACGTCTTCACCGGCCCCAACGTCTACATCACCGACCAGAACCACACCTACGGCGACCTGCACATGCCGATCGGCCGCCAGTGGCCGGAGAACAACCCGGTCATCATCGGGGACGGCTGCTGGATCGGCACCGGCGCGATCATCCTCCCCGGCACCCGCCTGGGCCGCAACGTCGCCGTGGCCGGCGGCGCCGTGGTCCGCGGCGAGTTCCCCGACCACTCGGTCATCGGCGGCGTCCCCGCCAAGATCCTCCGCAGCCACGACAAGGAAACCGGCTGGCAGCCGCCCCTACGCAACGACCCCTTGATGTCCCTGGACGAACTGGCCGCCCTCTCCGTAGACGGCCTAGAGGGCCTCCAGTTGCTACAGGACCGCCTACGCGCCGAGAACACCGCCGAGCCCGACGTCCACGAGGAAGCCGGCTAACCCCTCACCCATCGGCCCGGACATGGCAACAGCTCCGCGAGGGGCTGCTCTTGTCGAACCATCATTTGCAGCGAGCAGCACGGCAACCGCCCCGCCCCGCCGGGAACTGCCGAGCCCAGCATGACAACAGCCCACCCGGGGGATGGACGCGGCCTGCTCCGTCCGGGACGCCAGTTGTAGTGGTCGGCACCGGCCCGCCGGGCGACTGCTGGGATGGATATGACAACAGCCCCGCCCTGGGTGGGCGGGGCTGCTCTCGTTCGGGTGTTAGTTGTAGCGGGCGGCGCGGCGGTCGTTGCCGTTGTTGGGGACTCCGCGGCGTGGGGCGTGGGAGCCGGCGCCGGTGCGGGGGCCGCCGCCCCGGCGCCGGCCCCCACGCCCCACGCCTGGCCCTTCTACACACCCGACGCTGCCGGCCACACGCCAACAGGAGAGCTGGTGCGCCCCCGTCACCACACCGTACACAACAACCAA
>NZ_JABXFD010000563.1 GCF_013372625.1 Actinomadura sp. BRA 177 | reverse complement strand
GTGATAGGAGCGAGAGGCGGGCCGGGGGCGGGCGCCGCGCTCCGGGGCGGCGGCGGGGCCGGTGATGGCCTGGACGCGCTCCTCGGCGGTGCGGACCGACAGCCGCGCCTCCATCTCGGCGGAGCGCAGCTCCTGGACGCGGGCGTTCAGCTCGTCGCGCGTCTCGGTGTCGTGCCCGGCCTCGTCGGCGACCTCGGCGGCCTCCTCCGACTCGGCGAGCCGCATCGCCAGTTCCTCGGCCGCCTGGGTGTCGCGCTCCAGCGATTCGGTCGCGGCGTCGAGCGCTTTGGTGAGCCGCTCCGCCTCCCCGCGCGCGGCACGGACGTCGGCCTCCAGGCGCGCAGCGCGCTTGGCCTCCTGCGCGGCCTGCGCGTCGAACTCACGCAAGCGCGCGCGGACGCGGTCAAGCTCGCTCTGGGCCTGGTTGACGCTCGACTGGGCTTCGCCAGCTGCTGCCTCCGCGGCTTCCAGCGCTGTCTGGGCGGACTGCTCGCGCTCTATCGATGCACTGAGTTCGTCGGCGGCCACCCCGGCAGCGGTCTCGGCGGCGGCAAGGTCTTCGGTGGCTTCATCGAGGGTCGCGCGCATCTGCAGCAGGCCCTGCCCGCCGGCCGCGCCACCCTGCGCCCAGTGCGCGCCGACGAGCTCGCCTTCGCGGGTCACGGCGCGCAGGGACGGCTCCCGGCGGACGAGTGACGCGGCCGACGGTACGTCGTCCACCACGGCCACGTCCCGCAGGAGATGCTCGACGGCGGGACGTACGGCGTCCGGGACGCTCACCGCGTCGGCCGCGTAGTCGACACCGGGAACCCGGGCGCCCGGTGCCACCGCTCCCCCGCCGATGAGCAGCCCGGCGCGTCCGGCATCGCGGGAGCGCAGCAGCGCCAGGGCGGCCTCGGCCGTGTCCAGGGAGCCGACGGCGATGGCCTCGGCGGCGTTGCCGAGCGCGGCGGCGACCGCCGTCTCGTATCCGGGACGGACGTTCAGCAGCGACGCGACCGTCCCCAGCACGCCGTCGAGCGACCCGTCCGCGCCCGCCGACAGCAGCGCCTCCCCGCCGTCGGCGGCGCTGGCGAGCGTCAGGTTCAGCGCCTCGATCCGCGCCTGCAGCGCGGTGACCTTCTTCTGCGCGGCCTGGTCGGCAGACCGCGCCGACCCCACGGCCCCCCGCGCCTCCTTCAGCGCCCGGCGCGGGCCGTCCACGGCCGAACGCGCGCCCTCGGCGGCGTCCTTGGCGGTCGCGAGCGCCTCTTGCACGACCTCGTGCTCGGCGGCGAGCGCCGGATCCTCGACGACCTCGGCCTCGAACGCCTCGAACTCGACCCGGGCGTCGTCGGCGCGCTGCTCGGCCTCCTCGCGCGCCTCGGTGAGCCGCCCGATCTCCGACCGCCCGGCCTGCGCCTTGCTGCGCAGCGCCTCGACCCGGCCGCGCGTGCGGGCCAGTTCCTCGCGGCGGTCGGCGGCGGCCCGCGCGGCGGCCTGCAGGCGGCGCTCCTCGGCCGCGAGGGCCTCCTCGACGCCCGTCCGCTCCTGGACGGCGTCGGCCAGCCCGTCCTGCGCCTCGTCCAGCGCGGCGCGGAGCATCTCCTCCTGCTCGCGGATCTCGGCGGCCTCGCGCTCCATTTCCTCGGGGTCGCGGCCGCGCCGCTCCTCCTCGCGCGCTTCCGCGGCGTTGCGGTGCCGCTCCGCGGCGAGGTCGGCGACGCCCCGCAGCCGCTCCTTCAGCGCCGACATCTGGAACCAGGTGTCCTGGACCTGCGCGAGCCTCGGCGCCTGCTCGGCCTCCTCCGCCTCCAGGACGGCCTCGCGCTGCTGCGCCTCGGCCAGCGCCCGCTCGGTGTCGGTGCGGCGCTCCCGGATCGCGGCCTCGTCGGCGGCCTCCTGCTCCAGCTTCGTCCCGAGCGTGACGAGGTCGTCGGCCAGCAGGCGCAGCCGCGCGTCGCGCAGGTCGGCCTGGATCACCGCGGCGCGCCGCGCGATCTCGGCCTGCTTCCCGAGCGGCTTCAGCTGCCGCCGCAGTTCGACCGTGAGGTCCTGGACGCGGGTGAGGTTGCCCTGCATCGCGTCCAGCTTCCGCAGCGCCTTCTCCTTGCGCTTGCGGTGCTTGAGGACGCCGGCCGCCTCCTCGATGACCGCGCGGCGCCCCTCCGGGCCCGAGTGCAGGACCCGGTCGAGCTGCCCCTGCCCGATGATGACGTGCATCTCGCGGCCAATGCCGGAGTCCGACAGCAGCTCCTGGATGTCCAGCAGCCGGCACGAGTCGCCGTTGATCGCGTACTCGCTGGACCCCGACCGGAACATCAGCCGGCTGATCGTCACCTCGGTGTAGTCGATGGGCAGCGCGCCGTCGGTGTTGTCGATCGTCAGCACGACCTCGGCGCGGCCGAGCGGCGCCCGGTTCGCCGTCCCGGCGAAGATGACGTCCTCCATCTTGCCGCCGCGCAGCGACTTGGCGCCCTGCTCGCCCATGACCCAGGCCAGCGCGTCCACGACGTTGGACTTGCCCGACCCGTTCGGCCCCACGACGGCCGTGATCCCCGGCTCGAACTTGAGCGTGGTGGAGGACGCGAAGGACTTGAAGCCGCGCAACGTCAAGGTCTTCAGGTACAAACCCTCGCCATCCTCCCTGCTCCGCATCGGCGCCCAGAGCCCGAACGCAACGCTAGAGGCTATCGCGTACCTGCGCCGACGACCCCGGACGTCGCGCCGACCGCCCGCATCGGGCGCCGCCACGAGCCCGGGCCGGCCCCGTGTCGTCCACGCCCACACCCGTCAGATGCCGCAATTCCATAGATCAACACAGAACGACCGGATTCGGCCAGCCCGAAACCGGGAGAATCTTTACCGCATCTTGAACGAGCCGCTCTCCGGCCGGCCGGCGGTGAACTCGCCGTGCGAACTGCGCGTACGAGTCAAAGGGGCGACACACTCCGGAAGCCGAACAATCCCCCGCCGACTCCACGACCAGGGAATTCAGGTCCCCGAATGGACGATGACCACGCGCCGCGCCGACATGGCGCCCGTGCCGCTCCGGTGCCGGGTTCGACCACGCGACGACCGGAACGCGGCAGACGCGCACAGTAGAGGCCCAGCGCCACCAGCGGTGGCGTCTGGGCCTGGGGTTCTCAGCTCAGCCCCGCAACGGCCTCAAGGTTGCGATCGCGTCCGAAGGCAAGTTCGAGCCTGCGAGAACTTGATCGCGCAGCGAGCCCCCCGGGCGAGCCGGAGCGATGCCAGCGATCGCCCTTCGCTCGACGATGGAGGGCCGCCAAGGCCCGAAGGAGGAGAGCAAAGAATAGACAGGTACAGCGCCGATCAGGTCAGCGCGGGTTCGCGGTCCTTGACCGCGAGGGACATCACATCGTCGTCCGGTGCCGTCGCAAGCGCGTCGTTCTCCGCCTGAAGCCGTACGAGCTCGGCCTCCAGATCACGTACTCGCTGCTGCAGGCGCCGCATCTCCGCGACCATCCGGGGGTCGGGACCGCCGACGTGGCCGAGTAGAGCCTTCGCCATGACTAAGGGTCCTCCACGCTGAGTAACCAGCAGGGATCGCGCACGATAATCAACTGAAGTCGGTGCGCGTATCGTCTAGAGTCGCACCGGCCGGTGTCCTGGTCAAGACGCACATCACAGGCCGGTAACAACCTTCCTCTACTAGTTTAGCAGGTCGAAACCGAAACGCCCTACCCGGTCACCGCTCCAGGAAACCGGCGGCCCCGCCGCGCGGCGCGCTCCAGCGCTCGGTGACGCCCGTGACCTCGCCCGGACGCCCGGATGTCGCACCGGAGCCGTCGGCGCCCAGCAGGTCGAGCAGGCGCAGGCACTTCCCGCGCGGCCCCTCCGCCACGACCTCGACCCGCCCGTCGGCCAGGTTCGTCGCGGTGCCGGCCAGGCCGAGCTCCAGTGCCCGCGACCGCACCCACCAGCGGAACCCGACGCCCTGCACGCGCCCCCGCACCCAGGCCGTGAGCCGCACGATCTCCTCGTCGTCCATCACGCTCCGGAACCCTAGTGGCGCGCGCGGCGCGGACGCGGCTGGCACACCGGGCAGCTGTAGGACGAGCGGTTCATGAACTCGTCGCGGCGGATCGGGGCGCCGCAGCGGCGGCACGGCTCGTCGCGGCGGCCGTAGGCGTCCAGGGAGCGCTCGAAGTAGCCGCTCTCGCCGTTCACGTTGACGTACAGGCTGTCGAAGGACGTCCCGCCGACGGCGAGGGCGGCGCCCATGACGTCCCGTGCGGCCTCCAGGACGCGCGTGGCCTCCGCCCGCGTCATCGTGTCGGTGGGGCGCGCCCAGTGCAGCCTGGCCCGCCACAACGCCTCGTCGGCGTAGATGTTGCCGACCCCGCTGATCAGCGACTGGTCGAGCAGGGCGCGCTTGATGCCGGTCTTGCGGCGGCGCAGGGCGCGGAAGAACGCCTCGGCGTCGAAGGCGTCCTCCAGCGGGTCGGCGGCGATGTGCACGATCGGCTCGGGGACGAGCGCGCCGGCGTCGAACGCGTCCGGGACGAGGTCGGTCAGCATCAGGTGGCCGAACGTCCGCTGGTCAACGAAGCGCAGGTCGTGGCCGCCGTCGGTGAAGACGGCCCGGACCCGCAGGTGCTTCTCGCGCTCGCGGTCCGGCTCGCCGACGAGCAGGTGGCCGCTCATCCCGAGGTGCGCCAGCACCGCCCCGGACTTGTCGTCGAGGGGGATCCACAGGTACTTGCCGCGGCGGCGCGGGGCCTGCATGGTGCGGCCGGCGAGACGGGCGGCGAAGTCGGCCGGGCCCGCCTCGTGGCGGCGCACCGAGCGGGGATGCAGGACCTCGGCGGACGCGACCGCCCGGCCGGTCGTCCAGCTCTCCAGGCCGCGCCGGACGACCTCGACCTCGGGCAGCTCAGGCACCGGCCTGGGCCTCCTGCGCGGCCTGTGCGGCCTGTGCGGCCTGCTCGCCCCGCGCCTCGGCCTCCCGCTGGACGACGATCGCGCGGATCTCGTTCCAGGCGGCCTCGGCGGCGTGCTGCTCGGCCTCCTTCTTGCTGCGGCCCTCCCCCGACCCGTAGGTCTTCCCGCCGACACGCACCGACGCGCGGAACGTCTTCTGGTGGTCGGGGCCGCTCTCGGCGACGTGGTACTCGGGGACGCCGAGCTCCTCCACGGCCGTCAGCTCCTGCAGCGAGGTCTTCCAGTCGAGCCCGGCGCCGAGGCCCGCCGACCGGGTGATCAGCCCGTCGAACAGCCGGTGCACGAGGGCGGACGCCTCGTCCAGGCCGCGGTTCAGGTACACGGCGCCGATCAGCGCCTCCAGGGTGTCGGCCAGTATCGACGCCTTGTCACGGCCGCCGGTGCCCTCCTCGCCGCGGCCGAGGCGGATGTGGGCGCCGACGCCGAGGCCGCGGGCGACGCCGGCGAGGGCGCGCATGTTGACCACGGCGGCGCGCAGCTTCGCCAGCTGGCCCTCGGGCAGGTCGGGGTGCCCCCGGAACAGGGTGTCGGTGACGACGAGGCCCAGCACCGAGTCGCCGAGGAACTCCAGGCGCTCGTTGGTGGGCAGGCCGCCGTTCTCGTAGGCGTACGAACGGTGCGTCAGCGCCCGTTCGAGCAGATCGTCGTCCACTTGGACGCCGAGCGCCGCGGTCAGTTCCGCGCGGTCCGGCGCAGGTGCGCTCCTTTTGGCGCTCACGGGCCCTCCTCGCAGGCCGTGCACCGCGCATGGCGCGGTCGCTGGTGCGGCGCGCCGGCCGAAGCGGCCGGGGACGGCGAGGACGCGCGGCGGGGAGGATGTCCGCGAAGACGAGGTGCGCGCCGGTCGATTGTCCCGGCGTGCACCACGGCTCCGGGCGCAGCGAACGCTTGGTTCAGTCTCCGCGCCGGTCACCACGCCGACGTCGCGCGCCGGGGTGGTCGGGGTGGGATGTCCGTCCCGCACCTGTGGGGGCGGGCCGCGCCGTCCGCGCGGATCCGCCCCCCAGGATGCGGGAAGGTCTCAGGCCGACGGGGCGATGACCTGCCGCCGGTCGTAGGTTCCGCATGTCGCGCACGCGGTGTGCGGCAGCTTGTGGTCGCGGCACGTCGGGCACTCGACCAGGTTCGGCGCCGCGGTCTTCCACTGCGAGCGCCGGTGCCGCGTGTTGCTGCGCGACTTCTTCCGCTTGGGGACGGCCACGTCAGCCCTCCTGCTTTCCTTCTCGTCGGTCGAATCCACGGGAGCCGGAGCTCCCGTTCCCCCGTCCGGGGGAGGCCGGCATGTCGCCGGCGAGGTCTCGCAGCGCCGCCCACCTGGGGTCGGCGACGTCGTGGTGGTGCTCCGGCCCGACGTCGGCGAGCCGTGCACCGCAGTCCGGGCACAGGCCCGGGCAGTCGTCCCGGCACAGCGGGGACAGCGGCAGCGCGAGCACCACCGCGTCCCGCAGGACGGGTTCGAGGTCGATCAGGTCGCCCTCTAGGCGGAGCTCGTCGTCCTCGGCGTTCCCGCCCGAGCGGGTGTCGTCGTAGACGAACAGCTCCTGGAAGTCCGCCTCGAAGGTCGAGGCGATCGGATCGAGGCAGCGGGAGCACTCCCCCTTCAGGGGGACCGTCGCCGTGCCGGTGACGAGCACCCCCTCCAGGACCGCCTCGAGCCGGAGGTCCAGCTCGATCGCGGCGCCTTCGGGGACGCCCACCATCTCGACGCCGAAATTCTCCGGTGCCGGCACGGTCAGGTGCTCCTCCCGCGACGACCCGGGTTGCCTGCCAAGAGCTCGGGTGTCGAGCACGAGAGGGGCGTTGGGGTCAAGGCGAGTCAGCGGAATCCTGCTTTCGTGAGGCATGGTGAACGGCGGCCGCCTGTGATGGCCGATGTCCCAGGGTACCGCCCCCGGGGCACTGGCCCAACTCGCGGCCCGTCCACCGGCCCGTCCGGCGGGCCGGGTCAGCCCTGCTGCTGGAGGCGCTCGACGAGGCGGTCGTGGACGCTGTCGGGGACGAGACCGGAGATGTCCCCGCCGAACTTCACGACCTCCTTCATGAGGCTGGACGACAGGAACGCGTACTCCGGGTTCGTCGCCATGAAGAGGGTCTCCACGCCGGCGATCCGGTGGTTCATCTGGGCCATCTGCAGCTCGTACTCGTAGTCGCTGACGGCCCGCAGCCCCCGGACGATGACCGGGATGTCCTGCTCCTTGCAGTAGTCGACGGTGAGCCCGTAGAACGTGTCGACCTTGATGTTGCCGTACTCGCGGGTGACCTCGGTGATCATGTCGGCCCGCTCGTCCACGGTGAACAGGCTCTTCTTGCTCTTGTTGATCAGCACCGCCACGACCACCTCGTCGTACAGACGGGAGGCGCGGCTGATGATGTCGAGATGCCCGTTGGTGACGGGGTCGAACGATCCCGGACAGACGACACGGCGCACGGCGCGAACCCCTTCGGTCCCGGTTTCTGACCTGCGGCGTGAACGTACCAAATCCCATTCGGCCCGGTTTCACCCGGGACCGGCACACCGTCCCCGGACGGTTCCCGCCCGCCGCCCGTTCAGTCCCCCAGCGCGTCGATGATCTTGGCGGCGATGGGGCCGGACTCGATGCCGTAGCCCGGCGCCTCGGTCATCACCGCGACCGCGTACTTGGGGTCCTTGCGCGGCCCGAACCCGATGAACCAGCGGTCGTTGTAGGCGGCGCCCTCGACGTCCGCGGTACCGGTCTTGCCGCCGAGGATGGACGTCCCCTTCAGCGACTTGCCCGTGCCGTGATCGACGACGGCCTCCATCATGTCCCGCATCTGCTTCGCCTGGTCGGACGTCAGCGCGCGCGACATCCGCTTCGGCGAGATGGTGTCCACGGTGGAGCCGCTCGGCGCGCGCAGCTTGTCGATGAGGTGCGGCTGCATGACCTCCCCGCCGTTGAGGACGCCGCCGGCGACCATCGCCATCTGCAGCGGGGTCGCGACCGTGCTGCCCTGCCCGATGGAGCCGAGCGCGCTGAGCACCGGCTGGTCCGTCGTCGGGAACGAGCTGGCGGCGCTCAGCAGTCCGTCGGCGTACTCGATCCGGTCGCCGAACCCGAACTCGCCCGCCACCTTGTGGACGGCGTCGTTGCCTGGCTCCTCCGCGCCCATGTAGGCGAACGTGGTGTTGCAGGACTGCGCGTACGCCTCGATCAGCGGGATCTGGCTCAGGTCGCAGGAGCCGCCGATGTCGCCGGCGTCGTTGGCGATGGGCTGCCCGCCGCCCGGCGGCTGGTAGCTGCGTCCGGCCTTGACCTTGGTGCTCTCGCTCGCACCGGCCTCCAGTGCCGACGCGGCGACGACGGTCTTGAACGTGGAGCCGGGCGGGAAGAGCTCCCGCGTGGATTTGTCGAGCAGCGGCTTGAGCTTCTCGCTGTTGAGCTGCTTGAACTCCTTCTCGGCCTTCTCCCCGTCGAGCACCGAGACGTCGTTCGGGTCGTAGGACGGCGTCGAGGCCAGCACCAGCACGGCGCCGGTGTCGGCGTCGAGGACGACGGCCGCCGCGCGGCGCACGCCGCTGGACTTCAGCGCCTCGTAGGCGACGCGCTGCGCCTTGACGTCGACGGTCGACTCGACCGTCCCGCCCGGGACGGGGTTGCCGAGGATCTTGTCGACGAGGTTCCTGGTGGCGAGGCGGTCGTCGGTGCCGTCCAGGAAGTGGTTCGCGGCCTCCTCAAGGCCGGTCTGCGAGAACACGGAGAAGTAGCCGGTGACCGGCGCGAACACCGGGCCGTCCTTGTAGTGGCGCTGGTAGCGGTCGTCGTCGGTCTTCTCCGACCAGGCGAGCCGCTCGCCGTCCGCGACGATCGGCCCTCGGTCGACCTTGAAGCGGTCCTGCAGCCGGCGGGCGTTGAGGGAGTCGTCGCGCAGATCCTGCGCCTCGAAGCCCTGTACGTACGTGATGTTCGCCATCAGGGCGATGACCGTCACCAAGGCGACGGCCCAGGTGCGTCCCAACGCGCGGTCGATCCCGGGCCTCATGGGCATGCCTTTACCCGATCTCCTCCCGTGTCAACGGCCTTCCGCTCGGCCGTACCAGAAAATCGCCTCGCCGTAGCGCCGGTCGCGCTCGGCCTCGTAGCCGTCCGGCCAGCGCAGCGCGGGCCCGCGTGCGGCGCGCTCCACGACGACCAGCGCGTCGGGCGCGGCCCAGCCCTGGTCGCGCAGGTTCTCCAGCAGGGCGGTGACGGACGCGTCCGCCAGCGCGTACGGCGGGTCGGCGAAGACCAGGTCGTAGGGCTCGTCCGGCTTCCGCTGGACGAGCCGCTCTACCTTGTCGGGGCATGGAACGGCACCCGGCAGCCCGAGCGCGTCGGCGTTCTGCCGGATCACGCGCATCGCGCGCGGATGCGACTCGACCAGCAGCACGTGCCCGGCGCCCCGGGACAGCGCCTCGAACCCGACCGCGCCCGACCCGGCGTACAGGTCGGCGACGCGCAGCCCGTCCAGCGGGCCGAGGAGAGCGAGGACGGTGGAGAACAGGCCCTCCCTGGCGCGGTCGCTGGTCGGCCTGGTGTCCCGGCCCGGCGGGGCGGCCAGCCGCCGCCCGCCCGCGCAGCCCGCGATGATCCGCGTCACGCCTTCTCCAGGAAGTCGGCGCGGTCCTCGTCCAGGAGCGAGGCCAGGACGGTGGCGAGGCCCGGATGGGCCGCCAGGTCGGGATCGTCCTCGACCAGCGCGGTCGCCTCCTCGCGGGCGTCGCGGATCACGTCCTCGTCCCGCTGGAGGGTGAGGAGCCGCAGGCTGGACGCGCGGCCGGCCTGCGCGGCGCCCAGCACATCGCCCTCGCGGCGCTGCTCCAGATCCAGGCGCGACAGCTTGAACCCGTCGGTGGTCGACGCGACGGCGTCGAGCCGCTCGCGGGCCTTGCTGCCGGGCTCGGCCTCGGTCACCAGCAGGCAGAGGCCGTGCAGCGAGCCGCGTCCGACGCGTCCGCGCAGCTGGTGGAGCTGGGAGACGCCGAACCGGTCGGCGTCCATGATGACCATGACGGTGGCGTTGGGGACGTCCACGCCGACCTCGATGACGGTGGTGGCGAGCAGGACGTCCAGCTCCTTCGCGGTGAAGCGGCGCATCACCGCGTCCTTCTCGTCGGGGTGCAGCTTGCCGTGCAGGACGCCGATGTTCAGGCCGTCCAGCAGCTCCTCCAGCTTCGGCAGCACCTCCATTATGCCGAGCGGCGACCTGCGCTCCCCTTCCTCCGCGGCCACGGCGTCGCCTTCGTCGCCCTCCTGCTCGCCGATGCGCGGGCAGACGATGTACACCTGCCGCCCCTTCGCGGCCTCCTCCTTGATGCGCTCCCAGATGCGGGCGAAGAAGGCGGGCTTCTCGGGCGGCACGACATGCGTCTGGATCTCCGACCGCCCCGCCGGGAGCTGCCCGAGGACGGACGTCTCCAGGTCGCCGAAGACGGTCATCGCGACCGTGCGCGGGATCGGCGTCGCCGTCATGACGAGCACGTGGGGGCGCCCGCCGCCGACCTTCTCGCGCAGCGCGTCCCGCTGCTCGACGCCGAAGCGGTGCTGCTCGTCCACGACGACGAGGCCGAGGTCGGCGAACTGGACGCTCTCCTGCAGCAGCGCATGGGTGCCGACGACGATCCCGGCGGCGCCGGACGCGGCGTCCAGCAGCGCCTCCTTGCGCGCCTTCGCCCCCAGCGACCCGGTCAGCAGCGCGACGCGCGTCGCATACTCCGCACCGCCGATCTGCCCGGCGAGGGCGAGGTCACCGAGCATCCCGGTGATCGACCGGTAATGCTGCTGCGCGAGCACCTCGGTCGGCGCCAGCAGCGCCGCCTGCCCCCCACCGTCCACAACCTGCAACATCGCCCGCAGCGCCACCACGGTCTTTCCCGCGCCTACGTCGCCTTGGAGGAGGCGGTGCATGGGGTGTTCCTTGGCCAGGTCCGCGGCTATCTCGTCGCCGACCTCGCGCTGGCCCTCGGTGAGTTCGAAGGGGAGGCGCGCGTCGAATTCCGCCTGGATGCCGCCGAAGGCCGGCGGGCGCGGCTTGGCCGGGAGCGCGGCGGCGGCGAGGCGGCGCTGGGCGAGGGCCATCTGGACGACGAACGCCTCGTCCCATTTGAGGCGCTTCTTGGCGCGGCCCAGTTCGTCCCAGCTCTTCGGGCGGTGGATGCCCTCGTACGCCTCGCGCAGGCCGATCAGGCCGCGGCGGCTGAGCAGGCCCTCCGGCATCGGGTCGGCGGGAAGGTCCAGCTGCGTCAGGACGGTCTCGATGGACGTGCCGATCGTCTCGATGGGCAGCGACTTCGTCGACGGGTAGATCGGGATGATCTCGTCCGCCCACTCCTGCGCGGCCTGCTCGGCGCTCCGCTCGTGGACGACCTTGTACTGCGGATGGGTGAGCTGCCGGACGACGTTCCCGCTGCGCGGCCGGTAGGTGCTGATCTTGCCGGCGAACAGGCCGCGGGTGCCGGGCGACAGGTCCTTCTCGGGCCGGTAGGAGCCCTTGCGGCCGAAGAAGCTCAGCTTGAGCTCTCCCGTCCCGTCGGTGACGGTGATCTCCAGGACGTAGCCGGGGTTGCGGGTGAGGCTCCGGCCCTGGACCTTCACGACCTCCGCCATCACCGTGACGTGCTCGCCGTCCTCCAGCCCGCTCAGCTGCGTCAGCTCACCGCGGTGGGCGTAGCGGCGCGGGTAGTGGTGCAGCAGGTCGCCGACCGTGTGCAGGTCGAGGCCCTTCTCCAGCGCCTTGGCCGTCTTGTCGCCGAGGACCTTGCGCAACGGCTCGTCGAGATTCGCCACGCATTCTTTTCTAGCCCATGGGAGGGACGGGAATCACTCAACGCCGATGAGCAACGGATATCGTTCCTGGCCGCCCTCATAGACGCCGACCTCCACATCGGGGTGCTCCTGGCGGAGGTGTTCTTCGAGCGCCTCGGCCAGACCGGGCGGGGCGTACGTGCCGGCGATCAGCGTGACGAGTTCGCCGCCGCCGGACAGCATCCGGTCCAGGACGCGCCGGGCGACCTCGGCGATGTCCGCGCCGATCGTCGCGACGTCGCCCTCGATCAGGCCCAGGACGTCGCCCGGCTGGCACAGCCCGACGCTCGTCACCGCCTCCTGCTCGGCGACCTCCAGGTGACCGAAACGCGTGGCGCCCGCCGCGCGGGTCATCTCGATGACGTCCTCGCCGAAGCGGCGCAGCGGATCGTGCACCGCCAGCGCCGCCATCCCCTGCACGGACGCTTTCGTTGGGACCACGGCGATATGCGCACCGCCGTCCCGCGCGCGCTCTGCGGCAGCCTCAGCGAGCGCCAGGACCTCGGGTTCGTTCGGCAGGACGGTCACCTCGTCTCCCGCCGCGAGGATCGCCTCCGACAGCACCGCGAGCGGCGGCACCGTGCCCGGCTCCCGGCGGACGACCCGCGCGCCGCACTCCTCGAACAGCGCGGCCAGCCCGTCGGCGGCGGTCACGGCGATCACCGCGCGCCCGGTGTGCGGCGCGTGCGGCTCTCCCGGAGCCGCGTGCAGGTAGCTGATGCGGACCCGGTGCGGGCGCCCCGCCGCCATGCCCGCCTCGATCGCGGCCCCGGCGTCGTCCACATGGACGTGGACGTTCCACAGCCCGTCGCCGCCCACCACGACGAGCGAGTCGCCGAGACCGTCGAGCCTTTCCCGCAGCGCGTGGACGGCGTCGTCCGGGGCGTCCAGCAGGTACATGACCTCGTAGCCGGGCCCCTGCGGTTCGGGCCGCTCAGGCACGACGGCGGGCGTCCCGCCGACCCGGGCGGGCACCTCGTACCGCTCGGGATACTCCTCGGTGATCACAGCGGCGAGCGCGTCGAGCACAACACACAGCCCGGCCGCCCCCGCGTCGACCACACCGCTGCGGGCGAGGACGTCCAGCTGCCCGGTGGTCCGTCGCAGCGCCCGCCGCGCTCCCCCGGCCGCTCCGCGGCACGCGTCAGGAAGCCCGGCCCCTGTGCACGACGCGGCGGCCTCGGCGACCACGCTCAGGATCGTCCCCTCCACGGGATGCTCCACGGCACCACGAGCCAGCCCCGAGGCGTGCCCGAGCGCCCCCGCGAACGCCGCACCGTCGGGCGGTGCCTCCAACGGCCCGAGGACGTCCGCGAGGCCGCGGAACACCTGGCTGAGAATGACACCCGAGTTGCCCCGCGCGCCGAGCAGCGCGCCCTGCGCCAGCGCCCGCCACGTCTCGGTGAGGCCCGCGCCGTCCGGCAGCTCGTCCAGCGCGTCCGCCGCCGCGATCACGGTCAGGTGCAGGTTGGTGCCGGTGTCGCCGTCCGGGACCGGGAACACGTTCAGCGCGTCGATCTCGCCCCGCGTGCGGCCGAGCGCCTCCGCCGCCAGCCTGCACCACCGCCGCACCGCCGCACCGTCGAGCACCTCGCCCAAGAACCCGCTCCCCTGCTCGCTCACCGCCGCCGGCAATTCGCCTAGCGACCGGCTGTCGGCTACTCTGATCCGTGCGCCTCGTCCGAGGCGCTCGTCAGTGAGCACCCATGATGCCCGGCCCGCCCGTCGGCGGCATCGGGCGGCGCTCCGGTCAGAGCATCGACACCACTTGGAGTTTCCCGTGGCTTCCGTCTGCGACGTCTGCGGCAAGGGACCCGGTTTCGGCATGCGCGTCTCCCACTCGCACCGCCGCACCCCGCGCCGCTGGAACCCCAACATCCAGCGCGTCCGCGCCGTCGTGAACGGCAGCACCAAGCGCATCAACGCCTGCACGTCCTGCATCAAGGCCGGCAAGATCGTCAAGCCCACGGTCTGAACGGCCCCCAGGCCACCGCAGGACTCGAAGTCGGCTCATCGACACTCCGATGAGCCGACTTTTGCATGCCCGGAGTCTTTACCGGGTGGAGTTAGGGGCGGGTTTGCCAGGCGTGGTCTACCGGGCCTATGCCGGCGCCCAGGGGGAAGCCTGCGGCGATTGCGCCTGTTACGTACTTTTTGGCCTTTGCTACTGCTGTGGGGACGTCTTCGCCCAAGGCGAGGTTGGAGGCTATCGCGGAGGCCAGGGTGCAGCCGGTGCCGTGGGTGTGGCGGTTGTCGTGGCGCGGGGCGGTGAAGCGGTGCTCGTGCTCGCCGTCGAACAGCAGGTCGGTGGGATCGCCCGGCAGGTGGCCGCCCTTGATCAACACCCACTGCGGGCCGAGCGCCTTGACGGCCTCGGCGGCCTCGCGCAGCCCGGACTCGTCCACGACCTTGACGCCGGTCAGCTGCTCCACCTCGTAGAGGTTCGGGGTGACGACGGTCGCGGCCGGTAGCAGAGTCGAGCGGACGGCGTGGACGGCGTCGGGGGCCAGCAGCGCGTCGCCGTGCTTGGAGACGCCGACCGGGTCGACGACGGCGGGGGCGTCGGACGCGGCGATGGCCTCGGCGACCGTCTCGACGAGGGCCGTGGAGGCCAGCATCCCCGTCTTGAGCGCGTGCACGCCGATGTCGGACAGGACGGAGTCGAGCTGCGCGCGCACCGCCTCGGGCGGCAGCTCCCAGTAGCCCTGGACGCCGAGGGAGTTCTGCGCGGTGACGGCGGCGATGACGCTCATCCCGTGCACGCCGTGGGCGAGCATGGTCTTCAGGTCCGCCTGGATGCCGGCGCCGCCGCCGGAGTCCGAGCCCGCGATGGTGAGGACGAGGGCCGGGGACGGAGGATGCGACATGCCGCCCAGCTTATGGTGATCTGGGCGGTTCGGCGATTCGTCAGACCAGGGCGCAGGGCAGCTTGTTCAGGATGCAGGACGACGGCCTGGAGGCGGTGCCCTGCGCTGTGAACACGATCCTGACCTTGTCGCCGGGGGCGATCCCGCTGCGGCCCCGGACGAAGGCGACGCTGCCGGTCTTCACGACGGTGGCGCCGCTGATCGCGGTAACCGAGGCGTTCGGGATCTTGAAGGCGAGCGCCCACTTGGCGACGGGCTGCGTGCCCTTGTTGGCGATGGTGGCGGTGGCCTTGAAGCCGCCCGGCGTCTTGGCGGAGACGCGGAAGGCGATGATGAGGCCGTCGGCGCGGCCGGTGCCGCGGCCGGCGCGCTCGCCCGGGCCGCGCTGGGAGACCTGGCTGTCGCGCGGGTTGGTCACGGTGTCGCGGGGGGCGCCGCCGCCCGCGAAGTTGAGCGATATCTGCTGCGTGCTCAGCGCGTAGGAGACGATGCCGACGGCGATGACGAGCGCGACGATCGGCAGCAGCGGGAGCGGCAGCATCGAGATGAACTTGGTCCAGCTGCGCCCGTCGGACGGTTCCGGACGGGGCTTCGGACGGTCGCGGGGACTCTCGGGGGCGGAGGCGGGAGCGCCGGGGTAGTCGCCCGGATAGTCGCCGGGCAGCGGGTCGAACCGGTAGCCGCCGCCGGGCGGGCCGTGCTGGCGTTCCGCGGCGGGCGGCGGGCCGGACCTGGGCCGCTCGTACGACGACACGAACACGCGGTCGTCGGTCGGCCCGGAGAAGATGTCGTAGGACGGGTCGGCGGGAGCGCCGTAGTACGGACCCCGGGAGGCGCCCGGTACGGGTTCGTCGTCCGGTGGCTCGTTCCTCGTGTGTCGTCCCATCCCATCCCTCTTCGATCACAGGATGTATACCAAACCCGTACCAAACCTGCCTACCGGATGCGTCAACGCACACGGCTGTACGCGCTCCGTGCACGCGCCGTTCAGACGGCGAAGTGATCCCACGCGCCGGACGGCGGTTCGCGTCCGTCCACGCGCACTCCCGAACCCGCTGCCACGACGCCGATCCGCGACCAGGACGGCGGCGGGGCACCGGGGAACGTCCCGGCGAACGCGTGGTCCTCGCCGCCGGTGAGCGCGTGCCGCAGCCCGTCCGGCCCGAGGATCTCCGGGACGGGGACGGCCGCGGAGTCGATCTCGACGCGGACGCCGCTCGCGTCCGCGATGTGCCCGAGGTCCTGAACGAGCCCGTCGCTGACGTCCAGCAGCGCGGTGGCGCCGTACGCCCGCGCCTCGTCCCCGGCGCCGTAGGGCGGCTCAGGGCGCCGGTGCGCCGCGATCAGCTCTTCGGGCTCGCCGCGTCCGCCGGTGAGCAGCGCGAGCCCGGCGGAGGCGAACCCGAGCCGTCCCCGCACGGCCACGACGTCCCCCGGACGGGCTCCGGACCGCTGGAGCGGCGCCGCGCCGCCCAGGTCGCCGGGCGCGGTGACCGCGAGCGTGATCTGCGGCGCGGACACGACGTCGCCGCCCGCGACGGACGCCCCGGCGGCGCGGCACTCGTCCGCGAACCCGTCGTAGAGCCGCTCGGCCCATGCGGCGTCGGTCTCGGCCGGTGCCGCGAACCCGATCAGCAGGGCGGTCGGCCGGGCGCCCATCGCGACGACGTCGGCGAGGTTCTGCGCGGCCGCCTTGCGTCCGATGTCGTAGGGGCCGGACCAGTCGCGGCGGAAGTGCCGGCCCTCCACGAGCAGGTCGGTGGTGGCGACGACGCGCCCGTCCGGCGCGGCGACCACGGCGGCGTCGTCGCCGGGGCCGAGCCGGACCGCGGGGCCCTGCGGCAGCCGCCGCGTCAGCCGGCCGATCAACCCGAACTCGCCCAGCTCGCCGATCGTGCCCATCCGCGCCCGTTCCCCCGTGTTCCGCCTGGTCCGCCCGCCTTGTCCGGGGACCCGGAACCCCGGTCCCCCGCGGCGGCGCGTAACACGATACGGTGAACCGTCCGACGGTCGATTCCCGCTCGGGGAGGACGTGATGGTGCAGGCCTACATCCTCATCCAGACAGAAGTCGGTAAGGCCGCCGAGGTGGCGGGCCACATCTCCGGCGTGACGGGCGTCACCCTGGCGGAGGACGTCACGGGACCCTATGACGTGATCGTCCGAGCGGAGGCGCGCAATGTCGACGAGCTGGGCAAGCTCGTCGTGGCGCAGATCCAGGCTGTCGACGGCATCACCCGGACCCTCACCTGCCCGATTGTTCACATTTAAGCGGCTTGCCGCGCTCGCCGGGGTGGCGGTGCTGGCGGCGGGGTGCGGGGACGGGGCCGTGCAGGTGCCCGTGCCGAGCCCGGACGCCGCGACCGCGCGGCTGTGCCAGGGCCTGCGGCTGCCCGAGAAGGTGCACGGCCAGGAGCGCCGCGACACCTCCCCGAGCACGCCGCTGACCGCCGCGTGGGGGTCGCCCGCGATCGCGCTGCGCTGCGGCGTGCCAAGGCCGGCCGCGCTTCAGCCCCGGTCCGAGCTGGTCACGATCAACGGGCTCGACTGGTTCGGCACGCCCACCGACCGGCCGGTCACCTGGACGGCGGTCGGCCGGCAGGCGTACGTCGAGGTGACGGTGCCGCCGAAGTACAACCCGGCCGGGGACGTGCTGATCGAGCTGGGACCGTCGATCAAGGCGACGATCCCGGCGAAGCCCGAAGGCCAGATCTGATCACCAGATGGGGACGGGGCTCTCTCCGCGCGGGTAGTAGCCGGGGATCGGCTCGCCGGCGGCGGCCCGGTCGAGGCGCCGCTTCATCCCGTCCGACAGCACGTCGGCCTTCATCATCTCGACGAACACGGACGTGACGTTGCCGAGGTCGAACCAGTCGCGCTGCCACGACCACCGCCGGTCCCCGGCGTACCGGAACCAGGACCCGCCGATGCCGAGCACCTCGTAGGGCGTCCCGTCAGGGCGCTTCGCGTCGGCGACCTGCTTCCAGAAGCCGACGACCTCGCCCTTGGCCTCGTCGACGAGGATGCTCTGGTACGGGTACGTCCAGCCGTCGAGGCCGCCCATCTCCGCGCCGAGCGCGATGTCGCGGATCTCGTCCCGGCCGACGGCCATGAAGTCCTGGTTCGGGCCGATGTTCCAGCCGTAGGTGGCGTCCTCGGTGTAGAGGTCGGCGAGCGGGCGCCAGTCGCCGAGCTCCTCGCACCGGCGGTTCTCCGCCAGCCAGTGCTCCACCATCGCGTCGAGTTCTTCTCGGGGGAAGGACGGCATCATGTCTCCAGCAGTTTGAGGGCCTGGGTGGGGCAGTAGCGGACGGCGGCGGTCACCTCGCGGCGCATGTCCTCGGGCGGCTCGGCGTCGAGGACGCGCACCTGTTCGCCCCGACCAACCGACCCCGACCTACCGCCTCGGCCCTTGTGCGGGACTTCGAAGACGTCGGGGGCCTCCAGCTCGCACATGGCGTGTCCCTGGCAGAGGTCCAGGTCGGCCTCGACCCTCACCGGCGCCGCCTGCGGTAGCGGACGGCGCACGGCTGGGCCAGCTGGACGACCATCTTGGAGTGGTCGTTGCGGTAGGTCTCGGGCGGCTGCGCGGGCTCGAACTCCCACTCCCGCAGCAGCACCGAGAAGATGGCCTTGAGCTGCATCATCGCGAAGTTCGCGCCGACGCAGCGGTGCCGGCCCGCACCGAACGGCACCCACGTCCAGCGGTGCAGGAGGTCCTCCTCGCGGGGCGCGATGTAGCGGCCGGGGTCGAAGGCGTCGGGGTCGGGGAAGTCCTCGGCGATCCGGTTGGAGACGGCGATGCTGCAGCCGACCATGGTGCCCGCGGGGATGTGGTGGCCGAGGACCTCGTGGTCGTTCTTCGCGACGCGCAGCAGCAGGATCAGCGGCGGGTGCAGCCGCAGCGCCTCCTTGATCGCCGACTCCAGCTTCGGGATGGCGCGCAGCGCCTGGAACGACACCTCGCGGCCGTCGTCGTACAGCTCGTCCAGCTCGCGGACGACGCCGTCCAGCACGTCGGGGTGGCGGAGCAGCTCGATGAGCGTCCAGGCGGCGGTGCCGGACGTGGTGTGGTGCCCGGCGAACATCATCGAGATGAACATGCCGGTGACCTGGTCGGCATCGAACTTCAGCGTCCCGTCCTCGTCCTTGATGGACATCAGGACGTCGAGGAGGTCGCGGTCCTCCTTGGGCGGCTTCGGCTCCCGGCCGTCCATGATCCCCTGGACGAGCTCGACGAGCGCCGCCCGGGCCGCGTCCCGCTTGCGGAAGCTCTCGATGTCGGCGTACGGGTCGACGTAGGCGATCGCGTCGGTGCCTTGTTCGAGGTCGTGGTACAGGTCGGCGAACCGGCGGTCGAGCTGCTCGCGGAACTTGCGCCCGATCAGGCAGGCGGACGAGGTGTAGATGGTCAGCTCGGCGAACCAGTCGAGCAGGTCGATCTCGCCCTCGTCGCCCCACCCGGCGACCATCCGGTCGACCTCGGCGGCGATCGTCGCGGCGTGGCCCTTCATGAACGAGCCCTTGAGCGCCTGGTTGTGCAGGGCTTCGCGGCGCTGCTCGGGGGTGGCGTCGAACACGACGCCCTCCCCGAAGATCGGCGTCATGAACGGGTACGCCTCGGCCTGGTCGAGCTCCTCGTCCGGGGCGCGGAAGAAGAACTCGTTGGCCTCGGCGCCGGACAGCAGCACGACGCGCCGCCCGGCGAGGACGAACTCGCCGACGTCGCCGCACTCGTCCCGGACGCGGCGCATCAGCCCGATCGGGTCGGTGCGCAGCTCCTCCAGATGGTCGGGACCGCCCGACACGGCGCGCGGCTCCACCACAGCGGTCATGATTCCTCCAGGGGGGCTTCCGGCTGTACTTCGACGAGCCGCAGATGGGCGCCGCGCGGGGTCGCGACGATCGCGGCGATCGCGGCGGCGACGTCGGAGGGGCGCAGGAAGTAGGGGTGGCGGGCGTGGCCCCACTTCACCCAGTCCTCCAGGACGGCGCCGGTCGTGCCGGCGTCCCAGGTCATGCCCATGCCGGTCGCGGTGGGTCCGGGCCGGACGATGGACGCCCGCACCCCCGTCCCCTCCAGCTCCATCTGCATGGTGCGCGCCATGCCCTCCACGCCGTTCTTCGCCGCGACGTAGGCGCCCGTCCAGGAGCGCGGCGCGGGGACGGTGTCGGACGAGACGAACACGATGTCGCCGCGCCGCCGCGCCACCATCGGCGGGACGAAGTGCGACACGAGCCGGTGCGCGCCGACGAGGTGGATCTGCACCTGCGCGAGGAACTCGTCCGGGCTCAGGTCGTGGACGCGGCCGGCGGCCAGGTCGCCGGCGCTGGACACAACGACCTCGATCGGGCCGAGCGCGTCGCCGGCCGCCGCCGCGAACGCCTTGACGGAGTCGGAGTCGCCGATGTCGAGGGGGTGCGCGAACGCCTCTCCCCCGCCGGCCCGGATCGTCGCGGCCAGCTCCTCGCACTTCTCGACGCGCCGGGCGCCGAGCGCGACCGGGTACCCGGCCGTCGCCAGCGCCGTCGCCGTCGCCGCGCCGATCCCGGACGACGCGCCGGTCACCACGGCCGGGCGCCGCTCCGGATGGGGGTCGAACCGGGGCATCTACCGCACCTCCACACGCACCGGCAGGGCCGCGAATCCGCGGACGTTCACCGAATGCACCCGCTCCGCCTTCGCGAAGTCGACCTCATAGGACGCGACATGCCGGACGAACTCGGTCAGCGCGATGCGCGCCTCCAGCCGGGCCAGGTTCGCGCCGAGGCAGAAGTGCCGTCCGCCGCCGAAGCTGACGAGCTGCGAGGTGTCCCGGTCGAGGTCGTAGGTGTCGGCCTCATCGAACACGCGCGGGTCGCGGTTGGCCGACCCGACCAGCAGCAGTATGCGATCGCCCTCGGGAACGCGCTGCCCGTGCAGTTCGACGTCCTGCGCGACCTTCCGGGCCAGCATCTGGCTGGAGGTGTCGTAGCGGAGCGTCTCCTCCACCCAGTCGTCCACGCGCGCCGGGTCGCGCAGCGGCTTCGCCGCCTGGCCGGGGTTCCGCGCGCCCCAGTACAGGGCGTTGGCGAGCAGCTTCGTCGTGGTCTCGTTGCCGGCGACGACCATCAGGAACAGGAATGCGATGATCTCGGTGTCGTCCAGCCGGTCGCCGTCGATCTCGGCGTCCAGCAGCGCGGACGTCAGGTCGTCGGTCGGCTTGCGGCGGCGCTCGGCGACCATGTCCTGGTAGTAGCCGACGAGGGTGAGGGCCGCGTCCATCCCGGCGGGCGGGACGTCGTTGAGCCCCTCCTCCCGGTGCACGACCGTGTCGGCGAGCCGGCGCACCTCCACCCGGTCGGCCTCGGGGACGCCCATCATCTCGGAGATGACGTCCATGGGCAGCAGCCCGGCGAAGTCGGCGACGAAGTCGAACTCGCCCTTCTCCAGGGCCGGCTCCAGGTGGCGCAGGGTCAGCTCACGGATGCCGTCCGCCATCTCCTTGACCCGCCGCGGCGTGAAGCCTTTCGAAACAAGCGCGCGCATCCGCGTATGGCGCGGCGGATCAAGAGCGAGGAACGACATCGTTCGCGGCGCGTGCGGCCCCCAGGCGCTCGGCTCCACCGAGACGCCATGAGAGTTGGAGAACGTCCCGTGGTCGCGGAACGCCGCCGCGACATCGGCGTGCCGGGACAGCGCCCAGAAGCCGATCTCGTCGTTGCGGTACAACGGCGCTTCCTCGCGGAGGCGCGCGTAGACGGGGTAGGGGTCCTCGTGGACGGCGTAGTCGAACGGGCTGTAGGAGACCTGCGCGGCAGGGTCCACGGCCGTCACCTCACTCCGGGGGGTCGGGCAGGATGAGCTCCGCCATCTCGGCGAGCCGGTCGGCCATGCGGGCGTAGGACGTGTAGCCCATGCCCGCGTGCACGAGCGCGCCGGTGTAGGCCAGCTCCAGCGCACCGAGGATCTTGGGGTCGTCGTGGTCGCGGAGCGCGGCCTGCAGCCGCTCGCGGATCGCGACGCCGATCCGCACCCGCAGCTCCCGCACGTCGGGATCGGTGCCGAGCAGCGCGGTGGTGCACGCCGCCGCCAGCTCCGGCTCGTCCGACACCAGCAGCGCGATGTCGCGCAGCGTCTCCACCACGCGGTCGAGCAGCGCGCCGTCCGCCTCCACCGGCGGCAGCGCGCTGAGCCGCCGCCAGAACACCTCGGTGATCAGATGGTTCTTGGACGCGAAGTAGGTGTAGGCGGTCGCCGGGGCGACCCCGGCGCGCTTGGCCACGTTGCGGACGGTCAGTCCCTCGTAGCCGGTCTCGCCGACCTCCACCACGGCGGCGTCGGTCAGCCGCCGCACCGTGTCGGCCTGCCGCTCGGTGAGGCGGCGCCGGGTGGGCTCGGTCGTCAGCTCCTGCGGTTTTCCGGACACGTGTCCAGACAATAGTTCAGAAACTTCGGCCGCGCAACGGTGGGCCCGCCGGGACGGAGCGGTGCCGGCGGCGGCCCGCCGGGGTCAGGCGGGTGAGTGGCCGTCGGCGTCGACCACGCCCGGGATGGGTTCGGTGCCGGTGAACTGGTCGCGCATCGCGTCCACGCCGCACTGCGGCCCGGCCAGCGGGACGAAGTCCTGGCGGTCCTGGCGCTTCTGCTCCGTGTCGAGCTGCATGTTCTCGTCGCGGTCGCGCTTGAGGGACTCGTCGCACTCGCCCTCGCGGTTGAACGACCACATCAGCATGGGGTCGCCGACGGGAAGGGCATGGCCGGGCTCGCCGTCATGCCGTCCCGTGTGCCAGGTGTGCCACGTCTTGCCGTAGGAGTTCATCAGGCGTTTCATGAACGCCTTCTCCGCGACGTCCGGCAGGCCGGGCGCGGCGAGCTGACCGGACAGGATCTCGAAGTTGTGCGGGTGCCAGTACGACTTCTCCTGCTCGTCCAGCGAGTCGAACATCTCCTTGGAGACGATGTACTCGATGCCGATCAGGTTCGCGTCGCGCGTGTTGCCGTCGAACAGGACGCACTGCAGCAGGTCGTCGTTGACGACGCGGCAGTAGTGGTGCGCCTCCATCTGGTTGTGCGGCTCGTCCTTGGCGCAGTGGAAGCCGACCACGTAGACGTCGAAGTCCTTCAGCGGCGTCGGATCCTGCAACAGGTTCGCGCCCTGTTCGAGCGTCGACAGCCACGCCCCCTTGCCCTTGCCGGGCGGATGCGTCGGGCTGTGCCGCTCCTTCACCTTGGGGTTCACCGAATGCCCCCTCATATCGGTTGCCGTTCGGTGCCCTCCTGCCCTGGAGGGACGAGGGAAACATCGGTGGGGCGGGTGGGATTCGAACCCACTCAGCGCGAGGCACCTGGGTTACAGCCAGGCCCGACTCTCCGAACGTCGGCGCCGCCCCATGACTTGCGTCGTACCTCCGGAGGGATTCAGTGCTAGCCCTGGCCAACCAGATCCAGCACACGGCACCTCATGCCGCTGTCTCTACCGTTGGACTACGGAGGCGTGCGTGCGGCCCCCGGGATTCGAACCCGGAGCGTCCACTTCCTGAGAGTGGCCCCTCTGCCGGTTGGGGTAGAGCCGCATGGATCGCGAGAAAGGCGTCACTCGCGGCGACTCGGCCGGGGGCTCGTTACGAGGCGGGATACCGGCCGGGGCGGGCGTGCGACGCCGAGGGCAGTCGGAGTCGATACTGCTCCAGAGCCATGGCCGGTCCTCCTCTCCACCGTCTTGGACGGGCTGACAGCGCCTACGGTGCCATCGGCGGCGGTGGGGCCGCAACGTGTTTTTCGCTCAGGTCTCGTCGGGCAGGGACCAGCCGAAGGCGACCAGGGCCCAGAAGGCGACCATGATCCAGCCGAGCGCGATGCCGGTCACCGCGAGGCCCATGCCGCGCTCGCCCGAGCGCCGTACCCGGACCCATGCCATGTGCCCGGCGATGATCGCGGGGATGGACGGCAGCCCGCACGTGATCAGCCCGACCGCGCCCATCGACACCGCATAGATCGCGAGGCTGTTGACCGGCGGCTTGCCCGGCGCGGCCGGGTACTGCCGGGCGTGCGGCGGCTGCGTCGGGTAGCCGTGGTAGGCCGCGGGCTGCCGGTGCGCGGCCGGGCGGGCGGCGATCGCGTCGGCGTAGCGGTTCCAGGACTCGGCCTCCGCTGTGCGGCCCTGCCCGGTCAGCAGCATCGCGAGGCTGCGCATCGCGGACGGGTCGCCGGCCTGGGCGGCCTGCCGGTACTGGTTCTCGACCAGCGCCGCCGCTTCCCCGGCGGCGAGCCGCGGAGCCGGGGCCGGGGTGGACGGGTGCGCCGCCGGCGCCTGGGTGGGCTGGTGCCGGACGTCGCCGGAGATGAGGCCGTCCAGGAGCGACTGCGCGGACGGGCGCCGCTCCGGGTCTTTGGCCAGCGCGGCCCGGACGGCGCCGAGGAGCATGCCGTCCAGCCCGCTCAGGTCCGGATCGCCGCTCATGATCTGGTGGATGACGGCGGGCAGCGAGTTGCCGCCGAAGCACGGTCCGCCGCGCGCGGCGAACGCCACGGTCGCGCCCCACGCGAACACGTCCGACGCCGGGGTGGCGCCGCGGCCGTCCAGCTGCTCGGGGGCCATGAACGCGGGCGTGCCGACGATGCCGCCGGTCGCGGTGAGGCGCGTCCCGTCCAGGGACCGGGCGATGCCGAAGTCGATGACGCGCGGCCCGAACGTGGACAGCAGCACGTTGGCGGGTTTCAGGTCGCGGTGCACGACGCCCGCGTCGTGGATGGCGGTCAGCGCGGTCGCGATGCCGACCGCGACCGCCTCCAGGTCGGCGCCGCGCAGCGGCCCGTCCTTCGCCACGGCGGCGTCGAGGCTCGGGCCGTTCACGAACTCGGTCACCAGGTACGGCGGGTCCGCGGCGGGGTCGGCGTCCAGGACCGGCGCGGTGCAGAACGGCCGGACGCGCTGCGCCGCCGCGACCTCCGCCTCGAACCGCGCGCGGTACCGCCCATCGGCGGCGAACTCGCGCCTGATGACCTTGATGGCGACCTTGCGCCCGGTGGCGTCCGTCCCCGCGTACACGGTGCCCATCCCGCCCTCGCCGAGCCGGTCCACGACCCGGTAGGGGCCGATGCGTTCCGGCAGGCCGGGGTGTGACACGGCACGTTCTCCTCAGCTCGGGGGTCGCCGCGACAAGCCTGTCACACTCCCCCGCGAACCGGTCCCCGATGCCGGTGCCCCTTGCGCACCGGTATGGGCTGAACTGTAGTCTGGACAGGTGTCCAGAACTACCGAACGCCTGCTTCTGCTGGACGGGCGGCTCGTCCCCGGGACGGGCGGCGCCTTCGAGACGATCAATCCCGCGACCGAGGAGGTGCTCGGCACCGCCGCCGACGCCACCGCCGACGACATGGACCGCGCGATCGGCGCCGCCCGGCGCGCGTTCGACGAGACGGCCTGGGCGACCGACCACGCGTTCCGCGTGCGGTGCCTGCGGCAGCTCCGCGAGGGGTTGCAGCGGCGCGCCGACGAGCTGCGCGAACTCACGATCAAGGAGGTGGGCGCGCCCCGGTTCCTGACGTTCGGGGCCCAGCTGGACGCGCCCGTCGATGATCTGGGCTGGTTCGCCGATCTCGTCGAGTCTTACGAGTGGGAACGGGACCTCGGCCGGGCCGAGCCGATGGGGATGCCCAGCCACCGGCGGGTCGGCCGGGAGGCCGTGGGCGTCGTCGGCGCCATCACCCCGTGGAACTTCCCGCACCAGATCAACCTGGCCAAGCTGGGCCCGGCGCTGGCCGCGGGGAACACGGTGGTGCTGAAGCCGGCGCCCGACACGCCCTGGTGCGCGGCGGTGCTCGGCGAGGTCATCGCGGAGGAGAGCGACATTCCGCCCGGCGTCGTCAATGTGGTGACGTCGTCCGACCATGGGCTCGGCGCCCAGCTGACGCAGGACCCGCGCGTCGATCTGGTGTCGTTCACCGGATCCACCGCGACGGGCCGGAACGTCATGACGAGCGCGGCCGCCACCCTCAAGCGGGTCTTCCTTGAGCTGGGCGGCAAGTCGGCGTTCGTGGTACTGGACGACGCCGACCTGCGGGCCGCGTGCTCGTACGCGGCGTTCTCCGGGGTCGCGCACGCCGGGCAGGGGTGCGCGATCACGACCCGGATCCTCGTCCCGCGCGACCGCTACGACGAGGCCGCCGAGATCACGGCGGGCACGCTGAGCAAGCTCGGCGTCGGCGACCCCGGCGACGACCGGACGATCTGCGGCCCGGTCATCTCGGCGAGGCAGCGCGAGCGCGTCGAGGGCTACCTGGAGCTGGCCGTCAAGGAGGGCGGTTCGTTCGCGTGCGGCGGCGGGCGCCCGGAGGGCCGCGACAAGGGCTTCTGGATCGAGCCCACGCTGATCACCGGGTTGACGAACGACGCCCGCGCGGCCCGTGAGGAGATCTTCGGCCCGGTGCTGACCCTGCTGCCGCACGACGGCGACGACGACGCGGTGCGGATCGCGAACGACTCGCCGTACGGGCTGTCGGGCGCGGTGCACGGCGGCGACATGGAGCGGGCGCGCGGGGTCGCGCGGCGGCTGCGCGCCGGGACGGTCAGCGTGAACGGCGGCGTCTGGTACGGCGCGGACGTCCCGTTCGGCGGCTACAAGCAGTCGGGCATCGGCCGCGAGATGGGCGTGGCCGGGTTCGAGGAGTACCTGGAGACCAAGGCGATCGCGGAGGGCGCATGAGGTTCGAGGGAAAGGTCGCGGTCGTCACCGGGGCCGCGCAGGGCATCGGCGAGGCGTACGCACGGGCGCTGGCGGCCGAGGGCGCGCACGTGGTCGTCGCGGACGTGGACGAGCGCGGGCAAGGCGTCGCCGACGACATCAAGGGCCTGTTCGTCCGGACGGACGTGTCCGACCCCGCGTCGGTGGAGGCCATGGCGACGGCCGCGAAGGAACGGTTCGGCGGGATCGACCATCTCGTCAACAACGCCGCCATCTTCGGGACGATGAAGCTGGACTTCCTCTTCACCGTCGACTGGGACTACTACAAGAAGTTCATGTCCGTGAACATGGACGGTGCGCTGCTGTGCGCGCGCGCCTGCTACCCCCACATGCAGGCTCGCGGCGGCGGTTCCATCGTGAACCAGTCGTCCACGGCGGCGTGGCAGTACTCCGGCTTCTACGGGCTGGCGAAGGTCGGCGTCAACGGGCTCACGCAGCAGCTCGCGCACGAGTTGGGCAGCATGAACATCCGCGTGAACGCGATCGCGCCCGGCCCGATCGACACCGAGGCCAACCGCAACGTCGTGCCCGGCAACATGTCGCAGAAGATCGTCCAGGACAAGATGGCGCTGAAGCGCATGGGCTCGCCCGAGGACCTGGTCGGCGCCTGCCTGTTCCTGCTGTCGGACGACGCGGCGTGGATCACCGGCCAGATCATCAATGTGGACGGCGGCGAGGTGTTCCGCGCATGACGGTCGGGTTCATCGGGCTCGGCCAGATGGGCGCCCCGATGGCGGGCCACCTCGCCGGCCAGGGCCTGGTCGTGTACGACGCGCGTGCCGAGGCGATGGCGCCGCTGGTGCAGGCGGGCGCGCGGGCGGCGAAGAGCGTCGCCGACGTCGCCGCGCACGCCGACCTCGTCTCGATCATGGTGCGGGACGACGCCCAGGTGAACGAGGTCGGCGACGAGGTGCTCGCCAGCGCCCGTCCGGGCACGGTCCTCGCGATCCACTCGACGATCCGCGCTAGGACGGCCGAGGACCTCGCGACGCGGGCCCGGCGGTACGAGATCGAGATCGTGGACGCCCCGGTCAGCGGCGGGTTCATGGGCGCGAGCGCCGGGAACCTCGCCGTGATGGTCGGCGGGACGGACGAGGCGTTCGAGCGCTGCCGCGAACCGTTCGGCGCGTGGGCGGAGCTCGTCCTGCACATGGGCCCGGTCGGCGCCGGCACCCGCACGAAGCTGGCCCGCAACATGCTGCACTTCATCTCGTTCACGGCCGCCGCGGAGGCGCAGCGGCTGGCGGAGGCGTCGGGGGTGTCGCTGCGCAAGCTGGGACGGGTCGTCCGGCACACCGACGCGATCACCGGCGGCGCCGGGTCGATCATGCTCCGCCCGACGACCGCGCCGCTGCCGCCGGACGACGACCTGTACGACATCCTGTGCCACACCCGCGACCTCGGCGAGAAGGACCTGACCCTCGCCCTGGAACTGGCGGACGAACTGGGCGTGGACGTGCCTCTCGCCCGCATCGCCCGCGACCGCTTCGGCCCCGGCCTCGGACTTCCTGGAGACACCGATGGATGAACGCCGCGAGCGCGGGCTGGAGATGATGCGGCAGGTCTACGGCTGGGAGATCGGGGACGCGCCGGGCGAGTTCTTCGGTATCACCGTTGACCATCTCTTCGGCGACATCTGGACACGACCCGGCCTCACCCTCCGCGACCGGCGCCTGCTGCTCATCGGCATGCTCGCCGGTCAGGGGCTCAACGACGTCCTCGACATCCAGATCTCGGCGGCGCTGGCCAACGGGGAGGTGTCGCCGGACGAGCTGCGCGAGATCGGCATCTTCCTGACCCACTACATCGGCTGGCCGCTCGGCTCCCGGCTCAGCGTCCAGATCGACACACTGATCGCCAAGCACGAAAAGCGGCAAAAGAAGGACGAATAGGCAACCGCGCGGCCGGTGCGAGCGTCCAACGTCCATGCTTGACATCCTCTCCCCCTAGACGAAGGAGATTCCAACCCGAGCGGGTTGCGGTTCACGGACGCTCGACCGCTGATCACGCGGTGTCATCCCTCCGGCACGTGCTCGACGCACGGGTCGGCTCGCGCCGCCCTGTCCTGCCGCGACATTGACTGCTGCGTTCTCATCCGCGTTGCAACTGAACCCGCAGGATACGCAGAGGAACTCGGCTTGGCTCTTGCGCGAGTTCTTCTCGATCCATCCGCAGGCGCTGCATCGCAGTGAGGTGTAGCGGGCCGGGACGTCTTCGACCCGGCCGGGAGCCTTGTGCTCGGTGCGCTGCCGGAGCAGGCCCCAGCCTTGGGCGAGGATCGACCGGTTCAACCCGGCCTTTTGCCGCACGTTCTGACCAGGCTGTTCGACCGTTCCTTTGGCAGATGCGGTCATGGTGATGATGTTCAACTTCTCGAACCGGATCAGGTCATATGACCTGGCGAGCATCGTTGATGTCTTTTCGCACCAGTCCTTGCGCCGGTTTACCTCACGCACCTTTAGCTTCGCGGCCCTTGCGTGCCCGGCTGCTTTTGCCGGGCTGCCCTTCGGCGCCCGTGCCGCTCGCCGCTGATACTTGCGGATCCGGGCTCGTTCCCTCAGGGTGGACCCCGGACAGTTCAGTTTCCGCCCATCCGACAGCGCAGCGGTGATCCTCACGCCCCGGTCGACGCCGACGACCTCGCTGGTTCCTGGCGCCGGGATCGGTGTGGGCATCACCGCAAAAGCGACGTGCCACTGACCGTTCTTCAAGGTGACGCGGAAGGTCTTCGCGACGGGCAACTCTCGGCGGGTAAGACGAAACCGCACCCAACCACAGCCGGGAATCTTCACCTGAGCCCAGCGGCGGTTGAGCTTGCTCACAATCACCCTACGGTTCATCACCTGCTTGCCCTTAGCGTTCAGCAGCGGGCCACCGTCCGGCCGACGGGCCGGCACACGATCGGTGCCAATCACGCGAAAGCCCTCGTGTACGAACTTCTTGCGCCAAGTCGGCTCACCGAACCCGGAGGTGAAGATTGCGGCCTTGGCTTTGGCGAAGTCCTTCAGCGCTTGCTGCTGAACAGTGACGTTTCCCTCACGTAGCCACTCGCTTTCCGCGCGCGCCTCGGTGAGTTGGCGGCACTGCCCGGCGAAGGTCGGCGCGGCTTTGCGGCCGGGCTTCCAGTTGGAGTGCTGCTCGACGGCCAAGTTCCAAACGTACCGGGCGTGCGCGCAGTGCAGCAGCATCTGCTGCTCCTGCTCAGCCGTCGGATACATGCGGAAACGTGACATGGCCCCATTCCAGGGCCATACTCGGTGGATGACCAAGTTCAACCTCCGGCTCCCCGACGACCTCTTCGAACGAGCCAAGAGCGCCGCCGCTGCTGACGACCGATCCCTAAACTCCTGGCTCGTCTCACTCGTGCGACGCGAGGTCGGGGGTAGCGAGCATCGCCCGGCCCGAGATGTGTAGATGTCTACCGGCGGGCTTGCGGGATCGAGACCTACACGCTGCCCATGGCCACCATGCAGGCGGACTCGACCCGCACGCCTCCCTGCACGCCCGGAGTTCGGCCTCACCGTCCTGTCGTCGCCACGGCCGGGCACCGGACCGCAGAAGGCGCTCGCCCGAAGGTCGCCGCCGCTGCTATCGCCAAGGGCGGAGCCTCCGGCATCCGGGCCCAGGCAACGCCACCGTCCGTTCAGTGATCGTTAGCGGCGCACCTCAGGCGCTCTCCGACAACACGCACAGGAATCCGACGCGGCCACTTTCAAAGACGGCGACTGGCTGCCGTTCGGCTAGCGCAGGCCGGTCGAGCGCTTCAGGGCCGTCTGGATGAGCCGGTCGACGAGCGCCGGGTAGGGCAGCCCGGTCGCCGCCCACATCTGCGGGAACGCCGACGCCGGGGTGAAGCCCGGCATGGTGTTGATCTCGTTGAGGATCCAGCGGCCGTCGGGCGTGTGGAAGAAGTCGACACGGGCGAGGCCCTCGCAGTCCAGCGCCTCGAACGCCTGCACGGCGACGCGGCGGACCTCCTCGATCGCGTCGGCCGGCAGGTCCGGCGGGATCTCCATCCGGGTGGCGCCGTCGAGGTACTTGGTCTCGAAGTCGTAGAAGTCGTGCTCGCCCGACGTCAGCACCTCGGCGGGCAGGCTGGCCTCGGCCGGGCCGTCGTCCTCGCCCTGCAGGACGCCGCACTCGATCTCGCGGCCCTCGATCGCGGCCTCCACGACCACCTTCGGGTCGTGCTCGCGGGCCGCGTCGACCGCCGCCTCCAGGCCGGCCTCGTCGGTGACGCGGGTGATGCCCATGCTCGACCCGGCGCGGGCCGGCTTGACGAACACCGCGGTGCCGTCCGCGAGGCCCAGCTCCTTGATCTCGTCGATCTTGCGCTTGCGCTCGCGCCGCCACTCCCGGTCGCCGACCAGGACGTAGGGGCCGACGGGCAGGCCGCGCGCCTGCCAGACGAGCTTCATGTAGCCCTTGTCCATGCCGACGGCGCTGGCCAGCACCCCGGCGCCGACGTAGCGGACGCCCGCCAGGTCGAGCATGCCCTGGATGGTGCCGTCCTCGCCGTAGGGGCCGTGCAGCAGCGGCAGGACGACGTCGACCTCCGCGAGCGTCTCCGGGATCTCCCCCGGCTGGACGACCATCAGCCCGCGGCTGTCGGGGTCGAACGGCAGTGCCAGGACGCTGCCGGCGCCGGTCACCTCGGGCAGCCGGCCGCCCTCGATGGCGAGCCGCAGGTCGCCGGGCGGCAGCACCCAGCGCCCGTCGCGGGCGATGCCGATCGGCACCACCTCGTACCGGTCCCGGTCGATCGCGGCCATGACGGCGCCGGCGGTGACGCAGGAGATCGCGTGCTCGGAGCTGCGCCCGCCGAAGACCACGGCCACGCGGATCTTAGAAACCTGGGACATGACGTCCGACCCTACCGGTGATCAGCCCGCGCGGGCCACGAGCGGACCGGGCGCGGCCCCGCATCACACCCCGTACCGCTCGGGCTTCGGGGAGCGCGAGATCAGCGAGACGGCCGCCTCCTTGATCGGCATGCCGTGGTGCAGGACGGCGGTGACCGCCTCGGTGATCGGCATCTCCACGCCGTGCTTGCGGGCGAGCTCCAGCACCGCCTCGGACGACTTGACGCCCTCGGCCGTCTGCCTGGTGACGGCGATGACCTCCTCCAGGGTCATGCCGCGGCCGAGGTTCTCGCCGAACGTCCGGTTGCGCGACAGCGGCGAGATGCACGTCCCGACGAGGTCGCCCATCCCGGCGAGGCCGGCGAAGGTGTGCTCGTCGGCGCCGAGCGCGGCGCCCAGCCGGGTGATCTCGGCGAGCCCGCGGGTGATCAGCAGCGCCTGGGTGCTGGCGCCGAACCCGAGCCCGACCGACATGCCGACGCACAGCGCGACGATGTTCTTCACCGCGCCGCCCAGCTCGCAGCCGACCATGTCGGTGGAGGTGTAGACGCGGAAGTACGGGGTCATCGTCGCAGCCTGCAGGCGCTGCGCGACGGACTCGTCCACGCAGGCGGCGACCGCCGCGCCGGGCTCCCCGCTGGCGATCTCCCGGGCGAGGTTGGGCCCGCAGAACACGCCGACGCGCTCCCGCGCGATGCCGGCGACCTCGCAGACCACCTCCGACATCCGCAGCGACGTGCCGATCTCGACGCCCTTCATCAGGCTGACCAGCACCGCGTCCGGCGGCAGGTGCGGCAGCCAGCCGCGCAGGTTCTGCCGCAGGGTCTGGGCGGGGACGGCCAGAGCGACGAAGTCGGCGCCCTTCAGCGCCTCCGCCGGGTCCAGCGTCGCGCGGACGCCCTCCGGCAGCGTCACGCCGGGCAGGTAGTCGGGGTTCTCGTGCCGCTCGTTGACCGCCTCGACGACCTCGGGGCGGCGGCCCCACAGGACGACCTCCCCGCCGGCGTCGTGCAGCAGCTTGGTGAACGTCGTCCCCCAGGATCCGGCGCCCATCACCGCGGTACGGAAGGTCACGAGTCGGCCGCCTTCCGCTCGGCGGCGGACCCGGACTCCGGTCCGGGCCCGGCCTCCGGGCCGGACGGCGGCGCCGGCTCCGGCACCGCCGCCTTCAGCGCGGCGGCCGCGCGGCGCTCCTCCAGCACCCGGTGGTGGTCGTAGCGCTCGGCGGGCGGGTCCTCGCCGCGCAGCTCGCCGAGCAGATCGGCGATCGCCGTCATGATGTCGTCGGTCGCGGACCGCAGCGTCTCCCGGCTGAGCGGCAGCCCCGCGTACCCGGCCAGGTCCACGGGCGGGCCGGCGATCACCTGCATCGTCTTGCGGGGCAGCGGGTGGAAGCCCTTCTTCAGGCTCCCCGCGAGGCCCTTCTGCTCGACGCCCTTCTTGTACGGCATCAGCTCGTGCGCGCCCCAGCTCGCCACGGGGACGACCTTCGCGCCCGTCTTCAGCGCCATCCGGGCGACGCCGGTCTGGCCGGTCATGGGCCACAGCTCGGGGTCACGGGTGCAGCTGCCCTCCGGGTAGAACATCAGGCATTCGCCGTCCACCAGCGCCTTCTCCGCGGCCTCCAGGGCCTGCGCCGCGTCCGCGCGGTCGCGGTACACGGGGATCTGGCCGGTGCCGCGCAGCACGGCGCGGATGAACCGCACGTCGAACAGCGTGGACTTGGCCAGGTAGACGGGGTAGCGGCCCGACTCGTAGACGAAATGGGCGAGCGCGAGGGGGTCGGACTCGGAGATGTGGTTGGCGGCGATGATGACGCCGCCCTTCCCGGGTACGTTGCCCCGGCCCCGCCAGTCCCGTTTCAGGAGCCCGAACAGCAGCGGGCGCAGGATGACGATCGTGAGCTTCCGCCAGCCCGGCGAGTACCCGTGGCTCATGCCCGTCCCCTCCTCATTCCGTCCCCTCCTCGGTTCATCCCCCGGATGAACATGGGGTGTCCTCAAGTGTCGCGGTTGCGTGCGCATAGTGTCGAGTTGCCATGTCTACAGCAGCAGGGTCCTCCGCGGCGCACGGCGCGCCTCATCTCCACTGGTCGCTCGTCGTTCCCGTCAAGGTCCTGGCCAGGGCCAAGACCCGCATGGCCGGGGCCGCGGGCCCGCACCGGGAGGCGCTCGCGCTCGCCGTGGCGGCCGACACGGTCGCGGCGGCGCTGCGCTGCGACCGGGTCCGCGACGTGATCGTTGTCACCGACGATCCCCTTCCGGCGGCCGACCTCGCCGCCCTCGGCGCCCGCGTGGTGCCCGACGTGCCGGACGCCGGCCTGAACCCGGCGCTGGTGTACGGCGCCGGCCGGGGCCGCGAGCTGTCCCCGGACGGGGGCGTCGGCGCCCTCTCGGCAGACCTGCCCGCTCTGCGGCCGGACGACCTCGCCCGCGCCTCGGCGCCGCGGCCGCCGTGCCGGAGGCGCGTCCCGGACGCGGCGGGCGTCGGCACGACGCTGTACACGGCCCGTCCGGGCGTCCCGTTCGCCCCGGCGTTCGGCGGGGGCTCCCGCGCGGCGCACCGCTCCCGCGGCGCCGCGGAGATCCTCCTCCCGGGCACCGACAGCGTCCGCCGCGACGTCGACACCCCGGACGACCTCCGCACCGCCCTCGCCCTCGGCACCGGCCCCCGCACCGCCGAGGTCGCGTCCCGGCTCCCCTCGTTGGCCTAGAGTTCCGCTCATGCAGGGGACGGTGAAGGCGTTCGACGCGGAGACCCGCACGGGGAGCGTGCTGCTCGACGACGGGACGGAACTGCCGTTCGACGCGGACGCGTTCGCGGCGGGCGGGCTGCGGCTGCTGCGCTTCGGCCAGCGCGTCAGGCTCGCCCTGGACGGCGGCCGCGTCTCGGCGGTGACGCTCTCGACGTTCCCGCTGCCCTCGTAATGCGTCAGCGCCCGGAACCTGGCGGTCCCGGGCGCTGTCGCGGTGAGGCTACTTCTTGCCGGCCACGAGGTTCTTGAAGTCGGCGCCGGCCTTGAACTTCGGCACGGACGTCGCGGGAACGTCGATGGTCTTGCCCGTTGCCGGGTTGCGGGCCGTACGGGCAGGCCGGTCGGCCTTCTCGAACGAACCGAACCCGGTGATCGCGACCTTGTCGCCCTTGGCGACGGCGGTCTGGATCGCCTCCAGGATGGCGTCGACGGCCTCGGCTGCGGCCTTCTTGCTGCCCAGCCGGTCAGAGATGGCGTCGACCAGCTCACGCTTGTTCATGGGTTACTCCTCTAGTTCCCCCCTTGCCCGAACGAAACTAAGGGAGCGTCAGCGTGGACACAATCACCTGCACGCAGAAGTTGGCGTGTCGCTGGCGTTTTTGTCGGCCTCGCCCCCGTCTCGCCGGGTGACCGGACCGGATCCGGCCACTGCGCACGCTAACCGACGTCGGGGCCGTCTTGGAAATCGGCGAGGAACGCGTCCAGCCTGCGGGCGGCCAGCCCCGCGTCCCGTTTCGCCAGATCGGTGATCGCCAGCAGGTGCCGGATGAGGCGCTGCCGGGTCTCCGGCGGAAGCGGCGCGACCGCCTTGTGAGCATCACGCAACTGCCGCGCAAGCTGGGTCAACGCGGGATCGTCCCACTTGGGTCCGCTCCACGGGACCGCACTCAATTCCCTTCCCCCAAACGCTCGGCGAGCATGGCATCACGGAAATTGTCCCTGGTGCCCCTACCGCTCAACACGCCCGGGGTGTATTAAGCGTGGCCCGTGCCGCCCGGCGCCTTGGGGCGCCGGGCGGCACGGGCCACGCGTAGAACCACCGCTCCCACGCAAGATCACCGCGTCGCCGCTGGTCAGCGGCGGTGACCCACGGTGGAGGCTCCGGTCAGACCGTGGTGGGGAACCAGGTCCGGCGGGATTTCTCGAAGTCGTTGATCGTGTCGGCGTGGCGAAGCGTCAGGCCGATGTCGTCGAGGCCCTCCATGAGGCGCCAGCGGGTGTAGTCGTCGATCTCGAAGGTCGCGACCACGTCGGCGTAGCGGACCTCGCGCTTGTCGAGGTCGACGGTGATCTCCAGGGTCGGGTCCTTCTCCACGCGGGTCTGGAGGTCCTCGACCTGGTCGCCGGTCAGGATGACCGGGAGCAGGCCCATCTTGGTGGAGTTGTTGCGGAAGATGTCGCCGAAGCGCGGCGCGATGATGACGCGGAAGCCGTACTGCTGCAGGGCCCAGACGGCGTGCTCGCGGGACGAGCCGGTGCCGAAGTCGGGTCCGGCGACCAGGACGCCGGCGCCCTCGTACCGGGGCTGGTTGAGGACGAAGTCCGGGTCCTCGCGCCAGGCGGAGAACAGGCCCTTGTCGAAGCCGGTGCGGCTGACCTGCTTGAGCCAGACGGCCGGGATGATCTGGTCGGTGTCGACGTTGCTGCGGCGCAGCGGGACCGCGCGCCCGGTGTAGGTGGTGAACGCTTCCATTGGGCTGTCCTTAGAGGTCGGCGGGCGCGGTCAGGCGGCCGGTGACGGCGGTGGCGGCTGCCACGGCGGGCGACACCAGGTGGGTGCGGCCGCCGGGTCCCTGGCGTCCCTCGAAGTTGCGGTTGGACGTGGAGGCGCTGCGCTCGCCGGGCGTGAGCTTGTCGGGGTTCATCGCCAGGCACATGGAGCAGCCGGCCTCGCGCCACTCGGCGCCGGACGCGGCGATGACCTCGTCGAGGCCCTCCTCCTCGGCCTGCTTCTTGACCTTCATGGAGCCGGGGACGACCAGCATGCGGACGCCGTCGGCGACCTTGCGGCCCTGCAGCACGCCGGCGACGGCGCGGAGGTCCTCGATGCGGCCGTTGGTGCAGGAGCCGACGAAGACGGTGTCGACCTTGATGTCGCGCAGCGGCGTCCCGGCGGTGAGGCCCATGTACTCCAGGGCGCGCTCGGCGGACTGGCGCTGGACGGAGTCGGTGAACGACGCGGGGTCGGGCACGGAGCCGCCGAGCGGCAGGCCCTGGCCCGGGTTGGTGCCCCAGGTGACGAACGGGGTCAGCTCGGCCGCGTCGATCACGATCTCCTTGTCGAAGACCGCGTCGTCGTCGGTGCGCAGGGACGTCCAGTACTCGACGGCCTTGTCCCAGTCCGCGCCCTGCGGGGCGTGCGGGCGGCCCTTGAGGTACTCGAAGGTCGTCTCGTCCGGCGCGATCATGCCGGCGCGGGCGCCGGCCTCGATGGACATGTTGCAGACCGTCATGCGGCCTTCCATCGACAGGGAGCGGACGGCCTCGCCGCGGTACTCGATGATGTGGCCCTGGCCGCCGCCGGTGCCGATCCGGGCGATGATCGCGAGGATCAGGTCCTTGGCGGTGACGCCTTCGGGCAGCGCGCCGTCCACGGTGACGGCCATCGTCTTCGGCTGGACCTGCGGCAGCGTCTGGGTGGCGAGGACGTGCTCGACCTCGCTGGTGCCGATGCCGAACGCGAGGGCGCCGAACGCGCCGTGCGTGGAGGTGTGCGAGTCGCCGCAGACGACGGTCATCCCGGGCTGGGTCAGGCCGAGCTGCGGGCCGATGACGTGCACGATGCCCTGGCCGTCGTCGCCCATCGGGTGCAGCCGGACCCCGAAGTCGGAGCAGTTCTTGCGCAGCGTCTCGACCTGGGTGCGCGACACCGGGTCGGCGATGGGCTTGAGCAGGTCCGTGGTCGGGACGTTGTGGTCCTCGGTGGCGATCGTCAGGTCGGGGCGGCGGACCGGGCGGCCGGCCATCCGCAGCCCGTCGAACGCCTGCGGGCTGGTGACCTCGTGGACGAGGTGCAGGTCGATGTAGAGGAGGTCGGGCTCACCCTCGGCGCGCCGTACGACGTGCGCGTCGTAGACCTTCTCGGCCAGTGTTCGGCCCATGGCTCCCACCTCTTCGTCATCGCCGTGGTCTCGGTCACCTCGACTTGCAATCTCATATTACGAGACGGCAATATCAAGACATGGACAACTCTAGCGGAGTCGGCGTACTTGACAAAGCCGTTCTCGTTCTGAACGCGCTGGAGGCCGGCCCGGCTTCCCTGGCCCAGCTCGTCCAGACGACGGGGCTGGCCCGCCCCACGGCCCACCGGCTGGCCGTCGCGCTGGAGCACCACCGCCTCGTGCACCGCGACACGCAGGGGCGTTTCATCCTCGGGCCGCGGCTCGCCGAGCTGGCCGTCGCCGCCGGCGAGGACCGCCTGCTCGCGATCGCCCAGCCCATCCTCGCCCAGCTGCGCGACCTCACCGGTGAGAGCGCCTCGCTGTTCCGCCGCCAGGGGGACGTCAGGGTATGCGTCGCCGCCGCCGAACGCACCAGCGGCCTGCGCGACACCATCCCGGTGGGCGCCGCGCTGCCGATGACGGCGGGTTCGGCCGCGCAGATCCTGCTCGCCTGGGAGGAGCCCGACCGGCTGCACCGGGGGCTGCGCAACGCCAAGTTCGAGGCGACGACGCTGTCGGCCGTCCGGCGGCGGGGGTGGGCGCAGAGCGTGGGCGAGCGCGAGCAGGGCGTCGGATCGGTGTCCGCCCCCATCCGCGGCGCGGGCGGACGGGTGATCGCCGCCGTCTCCGTGTCCGGGCCGCTCGAACGCCTGACCCGCTCGCCCGGGCGCCTGCACGCTCCCCCCGTGGCCGCCGCCGCCGAGAAGATCTCCGAGGGGATGCGCCGCACCGCCTCCTGACCCCCGGAACGTAGAGTCGGCGGATGGACGAATCCCGCCTTCGTGAACGGCTCGCGGACCTCACCCTTGAGGAGAAGGTCCATCTGCTCACCGGTGACGGGTTCTGGACCCTGCGCCCCATCCCCCGGATCGGGTTGCGGGGTCTCGTCATGTCGGACGGACCGTCCGGCGTCCGCGGCACCACCTGGGACGAACGTCACACGAGCCTGCTGTTCCCGAACCCGACGGCGCTCGCCGCGACGTGGGACCCGGCGCTCGCCGAGCGGATCGGGCGGCTGAACGGCGCCCAGGCGCGCGACAAGGGCGTGCACGTCCAGCTCGCGCCGACGATCAACCTGCACCGGACGCCGCTGGGCGGCCGGCATTTCGAGAACTTCTCCGAGGACCCGCTGCTCACCGCCCGCGTCGGCGCCGCGTTCGTGAAGGGCGTCCAGTCGGCGGGCGTCGCGGCGACGGTGAAGCACTTCGTCGGCAACGACTCCGAGACCGCCCGCATGTCCTACGACGCGCGCATCGGCGAGGAGGCCCTGGACGAGCTGTACCTGCGCCCGTTCGAGGAGGCCGTGAAGGCGGGCGCGTGGGCGGTGATGGCCGCGTACAACAAGGTCAACGGGACGTCCATGACGGAGAACCGCGAGCTGCTGACGGGCGTGCTGAAGGAGCGCTGGGGGTTCGACGGCGTCGTCGTCTCGGACTGGACGGCGATCCGCTCGACCGAGGAGAGCGCCGGCGCCGGCATGGACGTGGAGATGCCCGGCCTCCCCACCAGCCCGTGGCGGGACAGGCTCGTCGAGGCCGTCCGCGCCGGCAGGGTCGCCGAGGAGCTGATCGACGACAAGGTGCTGCGCGTCCTGCGGCTGGCCGCGCGCGTGGGTGCGCTCGACGGCTTCCCCGACCCGCCGCCGGTGACCACGCCTTCCGACGCCCGCGCGCAGTTGCGGGAGGCCGCCGCCCAGGCCGCCGTGCTGCTGCGGAACGAGAACGGTGCGCTGCCGCTGAACGCCCCGCGCAGGCTCGCCGTGATCGGCCCCAACGCGGTGCGGTTCAGCGCGCAGGGCGGCGGCAGCGCGCACGTCAATCCCGATCGTGTCGTGACGCCGGTGGACGGGCTGCGCCGGGCGCTGGGGGACGGCACCGAGCTGATCGTCCGTCCGGGCGTCTATCCGCATCCACGGCTTGCTCCCCTGCCGCTCGCACTCACGACCGAACCGGAGACGGGTGAGCGCGGTGTGCGGCTCGATTTCTTCGACGCCGGTGGAACGCTGATCGAGTCGCAGCACCGCAAGGCGGCGCATTTCGTCTTCCTCGGCGGGATCCCCAGTGGCACGGCCCGGATCGTCGCCCGCACGTCGATGACCCCGGCCGAGGACGGTGTGCACACGTTCGCGATCGCGGGCGCCGGCGAGTACGAGCTGCGCGTGGCCGAGACCCGGGCAGCGGTGACCCTGACGCCCGACCACGGCGACCCGGTGGAGGCGCTGCTGCGCCCGCCGGAACACCGTGTCGAGGTGGATCTCAAGGCGGGCGCGCCCGTTCCGGTCGAGTTGCGCTACACCCCCGCGCCCAGAAGTTTCGGCGCCGCGTTCGGCATCGGCTACCACGAGCCGCGCCCGGCCGAGGACGACGCGCTCGCCGCCGCCGTGGCCGCCGCCCGCGACGCCGACGCCGCCGTCGTGGTCGTCGGGACGAACGACGACGTGGAGAGCGAGGGCTTCGACCGCACGTCCCTCGCGCTGCCCGGACGCCAGGACGAACTGGTCTCCGCCGTCGCCGCCGCCAACCCGCGCACGGTCGTGGTGGTGAACGCGGGCGCGCCCGTGCTGATGCCGTGGCGGGACGAGGTCGCCGCCGTCCTGTGGGCGTGGCTGCCCGGCCAGGAGGGCGGCGACGCGGTCGCGGACGTCCTCATCGGCGCGGCCGAGCCCGGCGGGCGGCTGCCCACCACGTTCCCCGCGTCGCACGACGGTGTCCTGTCGCCGGTTCCCGCCGAGGACGGGACGCTCGACTACGCCGAGGGCACCGCGATCGGCTACCGGCATTACACGTCCGCCCAGGTCGCGTACCCGTTCGGGCACGGGCTCGGCTACACGACGTGGGAGTACGAGTCGCTCACGGTCTCCGGCGGCGTCGCGGAGGTGACCGTCCACAACACCGGGAGCCGGGCCGGCCGCGAGGTCGTCCAGTGCTACGCGTTCGCCGGCGGGACGGTCCGGCTCGCGGGCTCCGCCGTCGCCGAGGCGGCGCCCGGCGATTCGGTCACGGTCCGGATCACGCTGGACGAGCGGCTCCCCGTCCCCTGCGCGCTCCGGGCGGGCCGCTCGGTCACCGACCTGAGAACCGGTACAACTCGGACAGACATTGGATAGTGCCGGTATCCAATCCCCCGACCTCGATACCGTTGACCCTCGGTGAAGGGGGTACGCCGGTGCAGATCTCCGAGCTCAGCGATCGGAGCGGGCTGACGGTCCAGACGATCAAGTTCTACATCCGGGAGGGCCTGCTCCCGAAGGGCTCGGCGGTGAGCGCGACCCGGTCGGAGTACGACGGCCGGCATCTGGAGCGGCTGCGGCTGATCAGCGCGCTGCGCGAGGTCGGCGACCTGCCGGTGGCGGCGATCCAGCAGATCATCTCCGCCGTCGAGGACGACCGGGTCAGCCTGCACGACCTGTTCGCCACCGCCCAGCACGCGATCGGCCCGCACGTCGCCGCGCCGTACGACCCGCACTGGCGCGCCGCCCGCGAGGACGTCGACGCCCTCGTCCGCGAGCTGGGCTGGACGGTCGGCGCGGACGCCCCCGCCCGCGACCTGCTCGCGCACACGTTCGTGGCGCTGCGCCGGCTCGGCTACCCGATCACGCTCAAGGACCTGCGCCCCTACGTGAAGGCCGCGGCCGAGGTCGCCGCGCACGAGATCGGCCGGGTCGCCGACGGCGCTCCGCGCGGCCGGACCGTCCATTCGCTGCTGGTCTCCACCGTCCTGTACGAGCAGGTCCTCACGGCGCTGCACCGGCTGGCGCAGGAGGACGCCTCGGCGCACCGCTTCCGCGCCCGCTGACCCCGTCCACCAGGTATTTCCGAGATAATCAATCGGAATTGGCATTCATGGCCGGGCAAAAGGCATTCACTTCGGTCGCCTAATATGAATGGCGATGACCGCGACGAGGAAACCGAACCCGGGCGGCCGGTGGACCGACCGCCTGCTCGCCGAGGGCAGCGACCCCGATCCCCGCTTCACGCTCGCCAACGAGCGCACGTTCCTGGCCTGGATCCGGACGGCGCTGGCGCTGATCGCGGGCGGCATCGGCCTCGCGCTCGCCGGCGACTTCGTCGAGCCGGTGCTCCGGCACGGCCTCGCGGTCGTCTTCGCCGCGACCGGCGCGCTCGTCGCCGTGCTCGCGTTCCGCCGCTGGCTGCGCACCGAGCGGGCGCTGCGCCGCGAGGAGACGCTCCCGCCGCCCGCGCTCGCGCCGGTCATGGCCTACGGCATCGCCGTCGCCTCGATCGTCCTGCTGGTCGCCGTCCTGGTCGCGCAGTGAAGCTCGCGGACCGGGGGGCGCAGCCGGAGCGGACGGCGCTCGCCTGGTCGCGCACCGCCCTCTCCCTCATCGTCGCCGGGCTGCTGTGCGTGCGGCTCGCGCCGTCGGCGCCCGGCGCGGCCGTCGCGGCGGCCGTCGTGTGCGGC
>NZ_JABXFD010000292.1 GCF_013372625.1 Actinomadura sp. BRA 177 | reverse complement strand
CCCCCCACCGACACGCCACACCCGCCACCCAAAGCCGACGCAGCGCCCCACCGCGGCGCCGCGCGCACCCACACGACGACCGCAGCCGAGCCAACCACCCGTCGGACAGCGCGCACCCACACGACGACCGCAGCGGAACCGACCCCCCGTCGGACAGCGCGCACCCACACAGCGACCGGAGTGGAGTTGACCACCGTGGGGCGGCGCGCACCTACGCGGCGACCGGAGCGGAGCGCTAGCGGAGCGGAGGGCGCCGCTACGCCTTCTCCGCGCGGTCGTTGTACTCGGCGGCGTAGTCCTGGCCGGACATTTTCTGGATGGTTTCGACGATCTCGTCGGTGATGGCTCGGCGGGCCTTGGCCGGGGGGAGGTCCTGGTAGTGGGAGAAGTCCATGGGCGGGCCGATGCGGACGGTGGGGCGGGGGCCGAAGACGCGCGGGAAGCCGGCGCCGATGGGCTGGATCTTCTCGGTGCCCTCCAGGGCGACCGGCAGGACGCGGGCGCCGGACTCCAGGACGAGCCAGCCGACGCCCGTCCGGCCGCGGTAGAGGCGGCCGTCGGGGGAGCGGGTGCCCTCCGGGTAGATCGCGAAGGCGCCCGAGTTGTCGAGGACCTCGGCGGCCTGTTCGAGGGCGCCCATCGCGGCGCGGCGGGCGCCGCGGCGGACGGGGACGTGCCCGAGGTTGGTGAGGAACCAGCGGACGAAGCCCTTCTTCAGCCCGCCGCCCTCGAAGTAGTCGGCCTTGGCGATGTAGGTCACCGGGCGGGGCACCGCGAGCGGGATGATGAAGCTGTCGATGAACGACAGGTGGTTGCTCGCCACGATCAGCGGCCCGTAGGACGGCACGTTCTCGCCGCCGACGACGCGGGGCCGGAATAGCAGCCACAGGATCGGACGCACCACCCGCGTCATGAACGTGTAGAACATCCAGCCTCCCGAATTTCGCCACCGCCACTGTAACCTCTGCGCCGATGCGGGCCGGAGTCAGCGTCCTTCTTACCTGGCGGGAGGTCGGTAAGGAATGGTCCATCCGCAGGTCAAGGGGTGGACGGGGGGAGATTGGACGCCATTTCTTACCGTCCAGTAAGTTTCTCTTGAGTAAGTTATTGGCCGCGTTTCCCGGGCGTCCCCGGACGCATCCGGACGGCCCGGACGGCGCGTCGGGTAGAGTCTGCACACGGGGCCGGACGGACGTCCGGGACGGCGTTACGGTCCGGGGCACGGGCCGCGGGCTCGATCCCTATCCCCGGCGAGAGCTTGGAATGCGGGCACGGGTGCGCAATCCTGAGGAGTCACCTGAGATGGCCGGGTACCACCGGAGTGGGGCGTGAGGTGACCATGGACTTCGACATCAGCCTGATGCGGGACGACCGCTGCACGGTCGTCCGCGTCCAGGGCGACATCGACGTGGTGTCCCGGACGCGGTTCGAGGAGACCCTCTTCGAGGTCGTCGACACCGAGGAGCCGATGGTCGTCGACATGCGCGAGGTCACGTTCTGCGACTCGACGGGCCTGAACGCGCTCGTCGCCGCCAACCGCCGCGCCGGCGAGCGCGGCGGCCATATCGCGCTGGTGGCGCTGCCGCCGCGCGTGGCGCGGGTCTTCCGCATCACCGGGATCGACAAGTTCATCCCGATCTACGACACGCTGCGCGAGGCGATCGTGGCGTTCCCGTCCACCACCAAGCCCTAGGTACACCCCTCGAACTGCGGAACGCTCGTCGTCAGCTTCAGCCCCGACTTGCCGAACCACTTGGTGAGCAGGCGCTGCGCGGTGCCGTCCTGGTACATGGCGGTGATGGCGCGGTTGACCTCCTCGCAGCCGCGCAGGTCGCCCTTCTTCAGGCCGACGCCGTACTTCTCGTCGGTGAACGGCGCGTTGATGATCCGCCCGGGGCGGCCGGCGGCGAACCCGGCGAGGATCAGGTCGTCGGTCGACACGGCGTCGAGCTTCCCGGCGGCCAGCGCGTCCATGCAGGCCCCGTAGGTGCCGACGGTGACGGGCCGCGCGGCGACGTGCCGCTCCTCGATGACGCGGCGCCAGGAGTTGGAGCCCGTCACCTCGCAGATCCGCTTGCCCTTCAGGTCGCGCACGTTCTGGATGGACGCGGCGTCGGGGCGGACGAACGTGTCCTGGTGCGCGACGTAGTAGGGGCCGGCGAAGGTCACCTTCATCTTGCGCTTCGCGGTGATCGAGTACGTCGCGACGATCATGTCGACGGTGCCCTTGGCGAGCGCATCCTCGCGGACGGACGAGTTCGTCGTCCTCCACCTGATGCGGCTCTTCGGGACGCCCATCCGGCCCGCGATGTAGGTGGCGACGTCGACGTCGAAGCCCTCGTACGTCCCGTCCGGGCGCTTGACGCCGAGCGCGGGCTGGTCCGCCTTCACGCCGATGACCAGGGAGTCCTTGCCGGCGACGGACTCCTCCTCGGTGCCGCCGAGGCCGCAGCCCGCCAGCAGCCCGGCGGTCAGCAGGACGGCGGTCGCTCGTATGGCGCGCATGGCTTGCTCTCCTCCGGTCAGCGGAACTCGGCCAGCCGGGGACGGACCCCCGCGAGGACCAGCAGGGCGATGACGGCGGCGCCGGCGGGCGGGACGGCGTTCCAGCCGCGCAGCCCGCCGTCCGCGTCCTTGATCGCCTCGTCGAAGGCGTCCTGGTGGACGGCCGTCAGCGCGCTCAGCGCGGCGTCGAACGCGCCGAAGTCGCGGATGGCGCCGGACGTGCGGCCCATCCGCACATCGATGGCGCCGGCCCGGTCCCCCGACGACGCGAGCTGCCGCATGCGCTGGTCGTTGCGCTGGACGGTCCGGTACGCCTGGAGTGTCTTCGCGAGCGCGTCCGCTTCGCGGCCTTCGTCCACCGTGCGCGCCTCGTCCCCGAAGAAGCCGAGGAACGGGACGTCGTCCTGGCCCGGCTTGTACGGGGCGACCTTCTGCTCCAGGCCCGCGTAGTAGCTCTCCAGGTTGATCGGCTTGTCGCCGAGGTCCGGGTAGATCACCGACAGCGACTTGTCGAGGTAGGTCTGCTCGTAGGTGTCGGCGCGGCCGGGGTCGAGGAGGTAGCGGCTCTCGTCCGCGAACGCGCTGTGACTGATCGCGCGGGCCCGCGACAGCTGGAGGATCGAGTCGAACCCGTCCTCCTTCGCAGTCTTGATATGGCCCGCGTGCGCCGTCAGCAGGCCCGCGCCGACTGCGGTGAGGACGACCGTGGCGAGCGTCGCCAGCACGAGCGCCGGATTGAGGACGCGGCGGAACGTCCGGGCCAGGTACAGCTGCGTGGCGATCAGGAGCAGCAGCACGATGAGGCCGGTGATGGCGACCCACGTGCGTCCGGTCAGCACCGCCGACCGTTTCGTCTCGTACGACTGCCGGACGTGCGCGCCGCTGTCGAGCGTGATGTTGTACGCCTTCGGCAGCAGTTGCAGCTTCATCAGGTCGGTCGCCTGCCGGTACGCGTCGATGACCTGGTCGGGCAGCTCCCCCGGCGCGTGGTTCGACTGGGCGTCGAGCTGCATGGCCTGGCCGACGAGCCGCTCGTACTTGCCGAGGCCGTCCAGAACTTCCTGAACGGTCCGCTTCAGCGCCGGGTCGCGTCCGGCGAGCTGCGCGGCCTGCACCGCCGCCGCGTCCGCCTCCGCGCGGCGCTTCTCGTACACGCGGAGCGACTCGTCGTAGCCGATGCCGAGGTCGTGCTCGCGGCCGATCAGCAGGATGTTGGACACCTGCGCGTCCATGTCGCTGAGCGCGAAGTACAGCGTGCCGGTCGCGACGACCTGCGGGCCCGCGTCGTGCCCGATCGTCTGGACGGAGTCGCGCGCGTTCCCGATCGCCACGGACAGGACGGCGAGCAGCGCGACGAGCGCGGCCAGGCACAGCACCACGTGCGCGCGGATGCGGCCCGGGATCGTCTTCAGCCAGCGGCCGCGGAAGAACGTCCGGAGCCGACCGCCGCGCTGCGGTTTCCGATCGGACGGTTCGGGCGGACCCGGTGCGGGGGGAGCGGGAGCCGCCGGCTGCGCGGGACTCATCGTCATGACGGGCCTTCCTGCAGGGACAGCGTGATGGTCGTCCAGGCGCCCACGTGGATGCGGTCGCCGTCCGCCATCGGCTTCGGCACGTTCACCGGAATCGGCTCGCTGCCGCCGTTCACCGTCGTGCCGTTCGTCGAACCGGGATCGACGAGGTTCCAGGTGCCGTCCGGCTGCGCCAGCAGGACGGCGTGCAAATGCGACACACCGGGGTCTTCCGGCGGCGCGCCCAGGTCGATCTCCGGCACGATCCCCCGGGACGCGCTGCGCCGCCCGATGCGGACCTGCTCGCCGCTCAGCGGGACGCGCCGCTCCGGGCAGTACGGCGGGAACGTGAGACCGGACGCGTCCGACCCCATCTCGGCGACGACCGATGCGAAGTAGTCGCGGTCGGCCGCGACCAGCGCGGACGGCGAACCGCCCGTGGCCGGCGGCTGCACCATCGGGACGGCCCGCGCCGCACGGTCGATCGACAACTCGACCGTGAAGATGGTGCCGGTGTCGAAGTCGTATCCGTCTGCCTCACAGAAGCGGCCCGAGCGGGGCGTCCCGCAGTGCGGGCACACGGCCGGGCCCGGCTCCGCGGGGGGAGCGCTGCGGATGCGGTCGCCGCACACGTCGCAGTACTGGTCGTCCCCGGACGTGTGCCCGCTCGGGCAGATCGGCATGGCCTCAGCCCCCTGCCTTGCCGGCGTCATCCTTGCCGACATCGTCCTTGCCGGCGTCGTCGCCGTGCCGGGTCCGGACGGTCCGGACGGTCCGGACGGAACGGGTGTCGAGCGACATCTCGTCCGCCTTCGACACGTCGCGCTTCAGCCGGACGGTACCGCTCGCCTCGTCGACGACGTCCACGACCCGGTCGAGCAGGCCGGAGATCTGCTCGTTGCCGACCTCCCGCGCGAGCACGACGGCGCGCCCGAGCCGGGCGGTCGCCCGGTCCTCGTCGCCCTCGCGCCGCGCCTCCAGGCCCTCCTGGATCGCGTCGGCCAGCTCGGACTGCCCGGTGTGGTGCGCGACCCGCCGGTTGATGCGGGTCGAGCTGGCCTCGTCGTCCGTCCATTCGGCGAGGACGTTCCCGGACCCGAGGACCTGGTCGCCCGCCAGGAGCTTCACCCACGCGGCCCGCATCTGCCGTCCCACGTCGCCGGGCTGCACCTCGACGCACACGTGGTACTCGCGGGACTCGTCTCCCCACGCGCCCAGCGGATAGTCACCGGTCTGCTTCCCGGAATCGACCCGCCGCCCGGTCAGGTCCTCCACGGCCGGGACCATCTGCTTGACGAACCGGAGCCGCGCCTGCTGCGGCGTCCACACGCGCAGCGCGACGTCCGCGACCTCTTTGCTCATCGCGGCCCGCGTCATCGCCAGGAAGTCGGCCTCCAGGTCGGCCGGGTCGGGGACGTCCAGGAACCCGCCCAGCAGCGCGGAGCTGATCTTGCGCAGCTCGGCGACGTCCCAGTCGGTGCCGACGCCGCGCGCGTCGCAGAGGAACCTGCCGCCGCACAGCCGCAGCGCCGCGTCCAGCTCCTCGGCCGATTCGTGCTGGTTCTTGCCGTCCGTCAGCAGGATGGCGTGCTTGACGGCGTCGTCGTGCCCGGTGAACAGCCGCTCGGCGAGCCGCAGCCACGATCCGATCGCCGTCCCGCCGGCCGCCTCCAGCCGTCCGATCGCGTTCACCGCGCTGCGCCGGGACGTCTCGTCCGCCGCGACGAGCCGCTCCCCATGCGGGTAGATCATCCGCGGCCGGTTGGCGCCCGCGACCACCGCGAAGTGCACGCCGTCGCGCAGCACGTTGACCGCCGCCCGCGCGGCCCGCTTCGCCGCGGCCATCTTCCCCCGGTACGACATCGACCCCGACGTGTCGATGATGATGATCTCCGCGGCCGGGACGCCGCCACCGCCCCCTGACGAGCGCGCCTCCACGGTCACGATCGCGTGCATCTCCCGTCCGCCCGCCGGAAGGTAGGCGTTCTGGTCCACGCGGACGGTGAACTCCGGAAACCCGCTCATCTGCCCCGCTCCCGTCGGTGTCCATGCTCCCTGTCGGTGCTCATGATCAGAAGAGCGTCCTCGGGCGGACGGCGTTGGCGCGCTTCACCATCGCGTGCCGGTGTCCGGCGTCGTCGGCGAGCTTGGCGAGGACGCGGTAGGTCTCCTCCAGCCTGGCGCGGAGGGCCGGTTCGTCCAGGTCCGTGCCGAGGATCGGCTGCCGGAACCCGGCCGGGATCGGAGTGCGGGCGGCGCGCAGCCAGCCGAGCGCGGCCTCCAGGACCTCGGCGGTGAACGCGGCGGCGCGCTCGGTGTCCAGGCGCAGCGACGCGAGCCGGCGGCCCGCCTCGATGAGCGCGGCGGCGTCCAGCTCGCCGGGGCCGCGGCCCCGGACGGCGGTCGCGACGGCGGCGAGCTGCGCGGCGAGGTAGTGGCTGGAGATGCGGGGGACCGAGTCCAGGACGCGTTCGGCGGCGGCCCGGTCACCGGCGGCGAGGTAGGAGCGGGCCAGCCCGAACGCGGCGCTGACGTGGGTGGGGTCGGTGCGCCAGACGGTCTCGTAGAAGTAGCTGGCGTTGCCCATGTCGTCGAGGGTCTCGAAGCAGAACGCGAGCGCCAGCTTGGGCGCCTGCTCGCCGGGCGCGAGGTCGTACAGGTCGGTGAAGACGCCGACGGCCTCGCTCGCCCGCCCGCAGGCGAGGGCGCGGACGCCCCGGTACCAGTCGACGCGCCAGTCGTCCGGGGCCTCGGTGGCGATCTCCTCCAGCAGCCGGGCGGCGGGGTCGAGGTCGCCCAGCTCGATGCGGACGCGCAGCAGCGCCAGCCGCACCTCGTGGGACGCGACCGGCGCGGAGGCGAGCGCGGCGGCCAGGTCTTCGGGGTCGCGGGCGGTGAGCCCGGCGAGGAACGCGGCGGCCGGGTCGAACGCGGACACCAGCGGGACGGGCAGCGCCGCCGCGGCGGCCGGCGGCTCCAGCGGCGCCAGGATCGTCGCGGTGTCCAGCGTGTCGACGATCTCGGCGCCGGCGGTGTGCTGCTCGGGCCCGAACAGCGGCGACGGCGCGGGACGCGGCCGTCCGTCCTCGGCCGACAGGACCTCGCGCAGCACGCCGGTCAGCTGTTCGGCCATCTCGGCGGCGCTCTGGAACCGGCGGGACGGGTCCGGGTGCGTGGCGCGCCGCAGCAGCCGGTAGTACGACTCGTGCCGCTGGAACAGCGGTACCTCGTCGCGGGGCGGCAGGCTGCGCAGATGCCGTCCGGTATAGCCGCGGAACGGGAAGCTGAGGACGGCCAGCGCGCGTCCCACGGTGTAGAGGTCGGACGTGACCGACGGGCCCTGCGAGCCGATCTCCGGGGACTGGTAGCCGGGCGTCCCGAAGATCGGGCTGTCGACGTCGAACGCGCGCCGCACGCCGCCAAGGTCGATCAGCTTGAGCTGCTCCTCGGACTGGATCGCGTTGTCCGGCTTGAAGTCGCAGTACAGCAGCCCGACGCCGTGCAGGTAGCCGAGGGCGCTCAGCACCTCCAGCCCGTAGGCGATCACCTGGCCGAGCGGCAGCGACGCCTGGTCGCCGTGCTCGGCGCGCGTGCTGAGCAGGATGTCCTTGAGGGAGCGGCCGCCGACGTACTCCATCACGATGTAGCCGGATTCGCCGTGCCGGACGAAGTTGTAGATCTTGACGATGTTGGGGTGCTCGACCTCGGCGAGGAACGCGCGCTCGGCGGTCGCGGCGGCCAGGGAGTCGGCGTCGCCGGTGTCGAGCAGGCCCTTCAGGACGACCCACCGCTCGCTCACGTTGTGGTCGCGGGCCAGGTACACCCAGCCGAGGCCGCCGTGCGCGAGGCAGCCCAGCACCTTGTACTGGCCGCCGACCAGCTCGCCCGCGTGCAGCTTCGGCGTGAACGAGAACGGGTGCCCGCAGCTGCGGCAGAACCCCTCGGTGCGGCCGGGGTTGCCGTTGCGGCTGCGCCCGACCTTCTCGTCGCAGCGGCTGCAGAAGCGCCGGTTCTCCGGCACCTCCGGGTTCTCCATGATCGCGGAGGCGGGGTCGCGGGCCGGGACGGGCGCGACCTCGACGAGCCCGGCGCCGAGCATCCCGCGCCTGGACGCGCCGCCGACGAGCAGGGAACCTTCGCCGAGCGGGCGCGACGGGCCCGCTCGGCGAAGGTTCCCTGCTCGTCGGCGGCGCGAACGGCGTCTGCCTGGTGACCGGGGCCGGAGCGGGAATCCGCGCCGGCGCCGCCCGCGAATACCCGTGCGGCCCTCCGTGGCCGCCGAAGTACTCACGCCACGGGAGCATGGGGGCCCGCACGGGCGACACCGGGCCATCGGGGTACGCGGGCTGCTCGACGACGCTGGACGGCCCGGTGGGCAGCGGCGCAACGGGCGGGGCGGGGGCTGGCCCTTATACACATCT
>NZ_JABXFD010000426.1 GCF_013372625.1 Actinomadura sp. BRA 177 | reverse complement strand
GGCCGCGGTACCGGGCGATCCTGGCGGTGGACATCGAGGGGTCCACCGCCCGCACCGACCCGGTCAAGGCCGAGCTCCGCCGCACGCTGTACCGGCTGCTGGAGGAGGCGTTCAACCGGGCCGGAATCGGGCGGGGGTACCGGGAGGAGTACGTCGACCGCGGCGATGGGGCGCTGGTGCTGGTGCACCCTTTCGACGAGGTCCCGAAAACGCTGCTGCTGCACCCGGTGATCCCGATCCTGTCCGGGCTGCTGGCCGAATACAATTCGGCGCAGACGATCTCCCCGGGCGGTGACCGGCGAATTCGCGTGCGGGTCGTCGTGCACGCCGGAGAGGTGCAGAGCGACGGCCACGGCAATTTCGGCGAGGCGCTCGACGTCGCCTTCCGGCTGCTGGACTCGGCGGAGGCGAAGGAGGCGCTGCGGCGCACCAGCGCGCCGCTGGCGCTGGTCGTGTCCGAGGACATCTACCACTCCATCGTCCGGCACGGGTACGAGGGGATCCGGGCCGACTGCTACGTGCCGCTCGTCCGGCTGGAGGTCACCGGCCGCAGCCACCAGGGCTGGGTGCACGACGCCGGCGCGGCCCGGGCGGCCGCCGCCCACCGGCGGGCCGGTGTGCCCGCGTGGCGGCGGCCGCCCGGGCCGCGCCGGCGTCGGTCTCCTGTCGCCTCTACACATTTGACGCAGCCGACGAAGAGGGTAGTGGCGCGTCCGGTGGTTGTCGGAACATTCATAACAACCACAACAGAGAGAACAGCTACAGCAACACA
>NZ_JABXFD010000052.1 GCF_013372625.1 Actinomadura sp. BRA 177 | reverse complement strand
GTGAGGTGTGTTGGCGGGACGGCGTGATCGCCGGCCGGCGCAGCCCGGCGATCACGTCGCACAGCGTTGTCTTGCCCGCGCCGTCCGGGCCGATCAGCCCGGTCACCGTGCCGGGCGGCGCGGTCAGCCCGGCGCCGTCCACGGCCGTCAGGCGGCCGAAGCGGACCGTCACGTCGCGTACTTGCAGACCATCCGGAGCGGGCATCCGCACCTCGGCAATGTGAGGTGGATCACTGGCGGTTCCACACCCTACTGACGCGCGGGGACGGCGGCAACGCCTCCGGTCAGGGCGGCGTCAGCTGGTCCCGGGCCCACTCCTTGACGCCGGCGATGAACGCGTCGACGTCGGCGGCCTTGCCGGACGCCATCTCGTCGAACCAGGCCGGCACGTACTGCTCGAACTTCCCGCTGTCCAGGGCGTCCAGGACGGCGTCGGCGACCTGCTGCGGCGGCAGCGCGTCCGACACGTCGCTCAGCGGCGGCTCGTTGCCGGGCAGCGTGAACAGCTCCGTGCCCGCGATCAGCGCGGGCTGGATCACGTGGACCTGCACGCCGGTGCCGTCCAGGTCGACCGCCATGCTCTCCCAGAACGCGGTCAGCGCCGCCTTGGACGCGCCGTAGGCGCCCTCGTGCGGCGGGCCGAGCCGCGCCGCCACCGACCCGACCGCCACCAGGTGCCCGCGCCCCCGCTCGATCATGCCGGGCAGCAGGGCGAGGGTGAGCCGCACCGGGGAGGCGTAGTTCAGCCGCATCACGTCCTCGGCCTCGGCGGGCGACAGGTCCTGGACGCGGCGCCGCTTCGGCATCCCCGCGTTGTTGACCAGCACGTCCACGCCGCCGAACGCGCGCTCGACGTCCGCCGCGAGGCCCGCGATCCCGTCGAGATCGGCGAGGTCGGCCGTCCACATCGCGCTTTCGGGGGAGTGTTCGCGGCACCGGGCGAGCACGTCCTCCAGCCTGTCCTTGCGCCGCGCCACCAGCCCGACCCGCGCGCCGGCGGCGGCGAGCGCCTCCGCGACGACCGCGCCGATGCCGGACGAGGCTCCCGTGACCAACGCGGACCGTCCCGTCAAAGTCACCATCCGCCCAACGTCACACACCGCCGCCCCGCCGGGCAAGGCGAAGCGCCGCCGGGCCCCGCACCAGCCGGTAGGGTAGTGAGTTTCCCTTCCCGCCCTCTCGCCGCCGGAGGCCTGCCCGCATGCCCGCCGAAACCGCCGACACCGACGAACCGGAGATACTCGCCGCCGAACGCGCCCACCTGACCGAGTCCCGCGCCGCGCTGCGCCGCATGCGCGAGCACGCCGAGAGCCTGTCCGCCGACGTCGCCGCCGACTGGGTGTCGAAGCAGTACCTGGAGTCGCTGCTCGACCAGCGGGTCGCCGCCCTCGCCGACCACCCCGGCACCCCGCTGTTCTTCGGCCGCATGGACCGCGACCGCGATACCGCCTCCGACCTGCCCGCGATCATGTACGTGGGGCGGCGGCACGTCCACGACGGCGATGAGGGGCGCCCGCTCGTGCTGGACTGGCGCGCCCCCGTCTCCCGCGCCTTCTACCAGGCCGGGCCCGCCGACCCGATGGGCTGGCGGCTGCGGCGCCGCTTCGGGTTCCAGGCCGGCGAGCTGACCGCGTTCGAGGACGAGCCCCTCGACGGCGGCGCCATCGGGCCGTCGCGCATCCTCACCGAGGAGATCGAGCGGCCGCGCACCGGGCCGATGCGCGATATCGTCGCCACCATCCAGCCGGAGCAGGACGTGATCGTCCGCGCCGGCCTGCCCAGCACGGTGTGCGTGCAGGGCGCGCCCGGCACCGGCAAGACGGCCGTCGGCCTGCACCGCGCCGCCTACCTGCTGTTCACGCACCGGGAGCGGCTGTCGCGATCCGGCGTCCTGATCGTCGGCCCGAACCGGGCGTTCCTCGCCTACATCTCGGCGGTGCTGCCCGCGCTCGGCGAGGTCAGGGTCGAGCAGGCCACCATCGACGACCTGCTCGGCGCGCCGCTGGGGGAGGATCCGGCGGCGGTGTCCGCCGCCAAGGGCGATGCGCGGATGGCTGACATCCTGCGCAAGGCGCTGTGGCTGCACGTCCGCAAACCCGAGGAGGGCCTCGTCGTCACCCGCGGCGCGGCCCGCTACCGGCTCGCCGACCACGAGGTCCGCGAGATCGCCGCGGGGCTGCGCGGCACCACCCGCTACGGCGCCGGCCGCGCCGCGTTCGCGCAGCGGCTCGCGCACCGGATCCTCGTGCTGATGGAGCGGCGCGGCGAGGCACCCGACGACCGCGTCCAGGACCAGGTCGCGCGGAGCCGGCCGGTCAAGCAGGTGCTCGACGCGGTGTGGCCGAAGGTGACCGCCGAGCAGGTCCTGCACGGGCTGCTGTCGGACGCCGAGTTCCTGCGGAGGGCGGCCAGGGGCGTCCTGGACGACGACGAGCAGGCCGCGATCTTGTGGGCCAAGCCCCCGCGCTCCCACCGCTCGGCCAAGTGGACCGCCGCCGACCGCGCCCTCCTCGACGAGCTGACCGACCTCATCGAGCGGACCGCCTCACTCGGCCACCTCGTCGTGGACGAGGCGCAGGACCTGTCCGCGATGCAGCTCCGCGCGCTGGGCCGCCGCTGCGGGACGGGCTCGGCGACCGTCCTCGGCGATCTCGCCCAGGGCACGACCGCCTGGTCCGCCCGCTCCTGGAAGGAGGTGCTCACCCACCTCGGGCAGGACGGGGAGGTCACCGAGCTGACGCTCGGCTTCCGCGTGCCGGGCAGCGTCCTCGACTATGCGGCCCGCCTGCTCCCGCACGTCGCGCCCGGCCTGGAACGGCCGCGCTCGCTGCGCCCCGGCACCGGCGCGCTGGACGTGCGGCGCGTCCCCGACGTGCGCGCCGCCGCTGTCAACGCCGCGCGCGAGGCCCTGGCCCGCCCAGGGGCGGTCGGCCTGATCGTGCCCGACGCCGACGCGGACGCGCACGCGGAGGATCTGGCGGCGGCCGGGCTGGAGCACGAGATCCTCGGCCCCGAGTCCGACGGCACCGCCCGGCTGCTCGTCATCCCCGCGACGCTCGCCAAGGGCCTGGAGTACGACCACGTGATCGTGGCCGAGCCCGCCGCCATCACCGCCGCCGAGGCGCGCGGCCTAGCCCGCCTGTACGTCGTACTGACCCGCGCCGTCACGTCCCTGACCGTCCTGCACGCGGACGATCTCCCCGCCGAACTCATGATGTCGTAGCCGGCGGATAGTCGCACTACCTGCGCGCCGCCGCCTGATCGGGGCACGGGCGCAGACCGTCGAAGGCGATCCGCAGGACGCTCTCGCGGGCTCCGGCGTGTCCGGCCGCGTAGGACATGCCGGCCAGCAGCGCCATGACCTCGCCCGCGCCGACATCGCCGCGGACGGCCCCGGCCGCCTGCGCCCGTTCGAGCAGGACGCCGAGGGCCGCCTTCAGGCCGGGGCCGGCGCTCCCGGTGGCCTCGCGGGCGTCGATGCCGGCCTCGGCGAGCGCCTCGGTGACGGCCTGCTTCGTCGCCGCCCGGGAGACCACCCGGGAGAAGAACCCGAAGAACGCCGCGCCCGGATCGGCGGCCGACCGCAGCTCCTCCGCCTCCGCGGCGAGCCGCTCCAGCAGCGCGACCAGCACGGCCTCCAGCAGCGACTCCTTGGTCGGGAAGTGCCGGAACACCGTGCCGATCCCGACCCCCGCCTTCCGCGCGACCTCCTCGGTGGAGGCCGAGGTCCCCTGGACGGCGAAGACCTCCTCGGCCGCGGCGAGGACCTTGGCGCGGTTGCGGAGGGCGTCGGCGCGCAGCGGCCTGCCGGACGCGGGTGAGGTCATCGCGACCTTTCGTTGACATGCGGAGTGCTGACTCCGTATTTTCTCATACGGAGCACGGACTCCGATTGTAGGGGAGTGTCATGTCCGAGTTCGCCAGCCCCCGCGCCGTCTTCCAGCGGCTCATCGACGGGATCACCGCGCGGCGGTCCGACGACCTGCCGCGGCTCTACGCGGAGGACGCGGTGGTCGTGCAGCCGTTCGCCCAGCCCGCCGCGCGCCTGGAGGGCCGCGCGGCGCTGCGCGAGCACTTCGCCCGCCTGGAGGCGCTGCCGCTGGAGATGGCCGCGCGCAACGTCGTCGTCCACCAGACCCCCGACCCGGAGGTGATCATCGCGGAGTACGAGTACGCGGGCCGCAACACCGAGACGGGGCACGAGTTCGTCGTGCCCAACATCGTCGTCCTGCGCGTCCGCAACGGGCACATCGTCGAGTCCCGCGACTACCACGACCATTCGGGGCTCGCCCGCGCGCTGGCCGGCGGCGGGGCCGGTTGACCGGCGGTCCGGCGGTTCCTAGGGTGGAGCTGCCATACCGACCGGTTGGTATGTTCGTTGCGGGCGGCCCGGCCGCCGCCCGCCGCCCCGCGCGGAGGTTCGCCCTGTGAGCACAGCACCGCCCGACGCCGACGAGCTGAGCAGGCGGGTCGGCGAGTTTCTCGCCGGCCACGACCCCTCGGCCATGGAGCCCCTGGAGTTCCTGCGGGCCCGCTTCGACGCCGGGCTCGCCTGGGTCCACTACCCGGAGGGGCTCGGCGGGCTCGGCGCCCCCCGCCACCTGCAGCCCGCCGTCGACCGGGCGTTCGCCAAGGCCGGCGCGCCCACCAACCATCCCGAGCGCAACGGCATCGGGCTCGGGATGGCCGCGCCGACGGTCCTGGCGTTCGGCACCGAGGAGCAGAAGCGCCGCTTCCTGCGCCCGCTGTGGACGGGCGAGGAGCTGTGGTGCCAGCTGTTCAGCGAGCCCGGCGCCGGCTCCGACCTCGCCGCGCTCGCCACCCGCGCCGTCCGCGACGGCGACGCCTGGACGGTCAACGGCCAGAAGGTCTGGACGTCCATGGCCCACGAGGCGCGCTGGGCGATCCTCGTCACCCGCACCGACCCGGACGTCCCCAAGCACCGCGGCATGACCTACTTCGTGTGCGACATGACCGCGCCGGGCGTCGAGGTCAGGCCGCTGCGGCAGATCACCGGCGAGGCCGAGTTCAACGAGGTGTTCCTCACCGACGTCCGGATCCCCGACGAGCACCGGCTCGGCGAGGTCGGGCAGGGCTGGCAGGTCTCCACCACGACGCTGATGAACGAGCGCGTCGCGATCGGCGGCAACGCCGCGCCGCGCGAGAGCGGCATGGTCGGCGTCGTCGCCGCGCTCTGGCGGGACCGCCCCGAACTGCGCACCCCCGGCCTGCACGACGCGCTGCTGCGCGCGTGGGTGGAGACCGAGGCGGCCCGGCTCACCGGTGCGCGGCTGCGCCAGCAGCTCACCGCCGGGCAGCCCGGCCCCGAGGGCTCGGGCGCCAAACTGGCCTTCGCCAAGCTCAACCAGGAGGTCTCCGGCCTGGAGCTGGAGATGCTCGGTGAGGACGGCCTGCGCTACGACGACTGGACGATGCGCCGCCCCACCGAGGTCGACTTCACCCGCCGCTCGCCCGGCTACCGCTACCTGCGCGCCAAGGGCAACTCCATCGAGGGCGGCACCTCGGAGATCCTGCGCAACATCATCGCCGAGCGCGTCCTCGGCCTGCCCGGCGAGATCCGCGTCGACAAGGACGTGCCCTGGAAGGACCTGCCCAAGTGAGCGACCTGCTGTACTCGGAGATCGAGAACGACCTGCGGGCCGGCGTCCGCGAGCTGCTCGACGACAAGGCGCCGTGGACGTCGGTCCTGGCCGGCACCGAGAAGGACGAGCCGTACGACGCGGCGCTGTGGCGGGCCGTCGCCGGGCAGCTCGGCTGCGCGGGGCTGCCGGTTCCCGAGGACCTCGGCGGCGCCGGCGCCACCTGGCGGGAGACCGCCGTGGTCATGGAGGAGCTGGGCCGGTCCGCCGCGCCCCTCCCGTTCCTGACCAGCTCGGTCGTCGCGACCGCTGCGCTGCTGGCCGCTGGGGAGCGCGACCTGCTCGCGGAGCTGGCCGCGGGGGAGAAGATCGCCGTTCTGGCCGTGCCGTTCAGCGCCGGTCCCGGTGATGTCTCCTCGGCCGTGCAGGCGGCGGACGGGACGCTGACCGGTGAGGTCACCAGTGTCGCCGACGGCATGGCGGCCGACGTGTTCCTCGTCCCGGCCTCTGACGGTCTCTACGCGGTGGACGCCGCCGACGCCCGACGCACCGCCGTGACCTCGCTCGACATGACCCGGCGGCTCGCCGACATCGCCTTCTCCGGCGCGCCCGCCCGGCGTGTCGCCGAGGGGACGGACGCCGTCCGCGCCGCCCTGCTGACCGGGGCCGCGATGCTGGCGTCCGAGCAGTTGGGCCTGGCCGAGCGCTGCCTGGACGACACGGTCGCCTACGTGAAGACGCGCTACCAGTTCGGCCGGCCGGTCGGCTCCTACCAGGGGCTCAAGCACCGCCTCGCCGATCTGTGGACGTCGATCACGCAGGCCCGTGCTGTGGCCCGGCACGCGGCGTCCTGCGTCGCCGCCGGTGATGAGGACGTGCCGATCGCGGTGGCCGTCGCGCAGGCGCACTGCTCGGCGATCGCGCTCAAGGCCGCCGAGGAATGCGTGCAGATGCACGGCGGCATCGGCTTCACCTGGGAGCACCCCGCGCACCTGTACCTGAAGCGCGCCAAGGCCGACGCGATCGCGCTGGGCACGCCCGACCACCACCGGGCCGCCCTCGCAACCCTGGTCGACCTGCCCCCGGTCTGACGCTCATCCCGGACGATCCCGCGCCCGGGGCCGTCCGGTCAGCCGGTGATGATGGCCAGGATCTGAGTTCCGTTCGGGAAGGCACCGCGGTCGGCGAGGGCGAAGATTCCGAACATCATCTTGGCCGTGTAGATCGGGTCGAGGACGATGCCGTGCCGGTCGGCGAAATCGTCGATGAAGGCGTCCAACTCCGGGGTTCGCTTGGCGTAGCCGCCGAAATGGAAGCCGCCTTCGACGCGCCAGTCTCCCCGCCGCTCGCCGTATGTCTCGCGCTGGAGGCGCTCTACCTCGCCGTCCATGAAGTTGCCCTTCAGCACGGAGAACCCGAGAGCCCGCTGATGCGGGGCCAGGCCCGCTGCCAGGCCGGCGAGCGTCCCGCCCGTCCCGCAGGGGCAGCAGATCACGTCGAAGCCCGGCACCTCCGCACCGAGTTCCGCGCAGCCCTGGACGGCCAGCGCGTTGCTGCCGCCTTCTGGGAGCAGGTAGAAGTCGCCCCACTGGTCGCGCAAGGCGTCCACGACGTCCGGCTCGTGTTTGCGCCGGTAGGTGGTGCGGTCCATGTAGGCGAGGCGCATGCCCATCCGCTCGGCGTATGTCAGGGAATCGTTCAGTGGCAGGTGCTCCTCGCCCCTGATCACGCCGATCGTCGCGAACCCGAAGAGCTTCCCGGCCGCCGCCGTGGCGCGGATGTGGTTGGAGTAGGCGCCGCCGAACGTCAGGAGCGTCCCGTGCGCGCGCGCCGGTTCGAGGTTGTGCTTGAGCTTGCGCCACTTGTTGCCGGGGAGCTCCGGGTGGATCAGGTCGTCCCGCTTCAGGAACAGCCGCAGGCCCCGCCGCGCCGCCCGGTCGTCGGCCAGCTCCACCACGGGCGAGGTCATCCCGGCATCGGCAGCCGCAGCCTCTCCCGCAGCGTCCGCTGCACCTCGTCGATGCCCGGCCGCGCGTCCACCGTCACCACGTACTCCTTGCGGCCGAACAGCTCCAGGATCGGGTCGGTCTTCTCGTGGTAGTCGCGCAGCCGCTCGGCGAGCGCCTCCTCGGTGTCGTCCTCGCGGGTCACCAGCTCGCCGCCGCACACGTCGCAGCGCCCCTCCTGCGTGGGGCGGTCCGCGATCAGGTTGTAGTCCATTCCGCACCTGGAGCAGAGCCGGCGGCCCAGCACCCGGCGGCGGACCTCCGCGTCCGGCAGGTCGAGATGGATCACCCCGTCGATGTCGTAGCTCTCCAGGAAGAACTCCGTCTGCCGGCGGCTGCGCGGGAACCCGTCGATGACGAACCCGTAGTTCCAGTCGTGCTGGTCGAGCCGCTCCCGGACGACGTTCTCGGCCAGGTCGTCGCCGACCAGCTCACCGGCCGCCATGATGCGCCGCACCTGCGCGCCCAGCTTGGTGTGGTTCTTGACGTGCCAGCGGAAGATGTCGCCGACGCTGATGTGCACGATGTCCAGATCCCGCGCGAGCAGCCCCGACTGCGTCCCCTTGCCGCTTCCGATGGCGCCGATGATGACGTACTTGCGCATGCCGTCCAGCCTAGGCGGGTGGTCAGAGCGGAAGCCGCAGCCGCCGCCCCAGCCTGCGGAAACGTGAATCCGGGGCGTGCTCGGGCGACTCGTCCCGGACGGCCAGGCCCTCCATCAGCGTCTCGAACGAGGGCTGCCGGACGCACACCAGCGTCGCGCGGGCCCGCCGCGCGCAGTGCAGCCGCACCGACGGCCGCAGCAGCCGGGAGAACGGGCCGCGCGTCCCGTGCCCCACGACCAGGATGTCGTCGTCGCCGGCCAGCCGCACCAGCGTGGCGCCCGGCTCCCCGACCAGCGCCAGCGCGGTCAGCTCCACCCCGTCCGGCGGGCCGCCCGACACCTCGCCGAGCAGCCGCGCGATGAGTTCGGCGCCGGAGCCGCGCAGCGCCTCGGTGATGCCGCAGCCGAGC
>NZ_JABXFD010000694.1 GCF_013372625.1 Actinomadura sp. BRA 177 | reverse complement strand
GAAGGTGTGGATGAGAGACGGCCGGCAGCGCCCGCGAGTCGGCCGCGGCGATCCCGTCACGTCCGGCCGTCCCCGCGGCCGATTCGCGGGCGCTGGCGGTGAGCGTGCTCGCCCGGATGCGCCGGGACATCGACGTGGGAATGGCGGCCGGCGAGGTCGAGCCCCGGTTCGGGACCGAGCTGGCCACCCAGGTCACCACGCTGCTCAACGAGGTGGACGGCGGCGCGGCGGTGGACCTGCCGCGGCGGGTGGCGCGGCTGCGGGCGCTGATGGCGGGACGGGCGCCGGGCGAGGTGTCCCCGGGGCGCGCCGCCGGGCTGTCCGCGCTGCTCGCCGAGATTCCCGTCAGACCCTGAACCGCCGACCCCTTGACGGGCGGCGCCGATGAGACGAACATCACACCTGGCCCTCCTGAGACAGATTTCCGATGTGTCTCACGAGCGGCCCGTCACGACACGGCGCGACACGGCCCGGCACCCCGCCGGGACCACGGAGGTCGGCGATGAGCGGACACCACGACGACGTGCCCGAGTGGGCGCCCCGGAACCCGCCGGAGACGGGCGGCTTCGACGCGCCGCGCGTCTTCCTCGGCGCCTCCGATCCGGGCGGCGTCCCGGGCGGCGGCCGGCCGGAGCCGCCGCCCACGGAGACCGGCACAACCGACGCTGCCGACCAAGAGGACAGGGTAGACCCCGGAGGACGCCGACACCT
>NZ_JABXFD010000735.1 GCF_013372625.1 Actinomadura sp. BRA 177 | reverse complement strand
TGTCGTCGGCAGCGTCAGATGGGTATAAGGGACATGCTTGGACCAGTATCTCTGCCTAAAGTCTGGATCATGAGCGCCCCTGCGTCCGAGGCGTCGCGGCCCGTTGAGACCTCGTCCGATGCGCCGGTGGTGGCGTGGCGGCCGGTGCTGGTGGTGGCCGGTGTACTGGGGGTACTGCTGCTCGCGCTCTCCGCGCGGTACGGCTACCACCGCGACGAGCTGTACTTCCGGGTGGCCGGACGGCATCTGGCCTGGGGTTATCCCGACCAGCCGCCGCTGATGCCGCTGATCGCGCGGGCGGTCACGGCGGTGTTCGGCGACTCGCTCGTCGCGCTGCGCGTCCCGGCCGCCCTGTTCTCCGCGGCCGGTGTGGTGGTCGCCGCGCTCACGGCGCGGGAGATGGGCGGCGGACGGCGGGCGCAGCTGCTGACGGCCGTGTCCTACGCCGTGTGCCCGTTCGCCGTCGCGGTCGGGCACACGTTCTACACGGCGACGCTCGATCTGCTGCTGTCGACGACGATCGTGTGGCTGGTCGTCCGGTGGGTGCGGACCCGCGACCAGCGGCTGCTGCTCGCGGTCGGCGTCGTCTCAGCACTGGCACTGAACGTGAAGTATCTGGCGGCGTTCCTGCTGGTCGCGCTCGTGATCGGGCTGCTGGCGTCGGGGCCGCGGGAGTTCCTGCGCCGTCCGATGCTGGCCGCCGGCGTCCTCGTCGTCGTCCTGGCGGTCGTCCCAGGGCTGGTGTGGCAGGCGCGGCACGGCTGGCCGCAACTCGACATGGCGGGCGCGATCGCCGACAAGGGGGACTTCGCCGGACGGCCCGGATTTATCCCGTTCCAGCTCATCCTGACCGGTGTGTTCACGTCCTGGCTGTGGATCTACGGGCTGTGGCGAACGTACCGGTCGGACGACCTGCGCGCGTTCCGGTTCCTCGGGCACGCGTACCTGCTGCTGAACGTCCTGTTCCTGGTCACCGCCGGCAAGCCGTACTACCTGAGCGGGCTGTGGGCGGCGCTCTGGGCGGCCGGGGCCGTGGAGATCGAGCGGAACGGCGCGCCGCGCGGCTTCGGCTGGCTCACGTCCGCCCCGGTGTACGTGATCACCGGGATCACGACCGTCCTGCTGACGCTGCCCGTCTACCCGGTGAAGTGGCTCGCCGACACGCCGCAGCCCGTGATCAACGCCGACGCGGCCGAGACGGTCGGCTGGCCCCGGTTCGCCGCGCAGGTCGCGGCCGTCTACCGCGCGCTGCCGCCGGACGAGCGATCGACGGCGACGATCGTCGTCGGCAACTACGGCGAGGCCGGGGCGCTCGACAAGTACGGGCCGGGTCTCGGCCTGCCCCGCGCCTACAGCGGGCACAACGGCTACTGGTACTTCGGGCGTCCGCCGGACACGGGCGGCCCCACCATCGTGGTCGGCCCCGACACCGTCGCCGACGGCGCCGGGCTACGGCGGTTCTGGTCGGACGTGCGTCCGGTGGCGCGCATCGACAATGGCGTCGGCCTCGACAACCAGGAGCAGGGCAAACCGGTGTGGGTCTGCCGCGGGCAGCGGGCCTCCTGGGCGCAGTTGTGGCCGGAGATGAAGCAGCTGTCGTGACGCTCAGGCGGAGAGCACGTCCCAGCCGCCGCCGCGGCGCACCATCAGGTCGTGCGTGAGGAGACTCCCGGCCGGGACGTCCCAGCTGGGGTCGGCGTTGTCACGGTCCTCGGCCCACACCTGCGCGACCGCCCAGCGCAGCTTGTCCACGCCGTCGGGATGGCCAGTACCGGACGCCACGAACACGTCCCGCGCGGGCGCCGCCACGACGAGGTCGCCCTCCACGTCCTGCGCCAGCTTCTCCAGGAACCCCTCGTCCAGCAGCAGGCCCGACTCCAGGGTGCCGCGGCCGGGCGTCCCGCCGAGCGACACCGTCACGGCGCGGACGTCCGGGTACCAGCTGAGGCTCAGCTCCGGCCGCAGGTCGCGTAGGTTGATCACCGCGCGGCGGCGCAGCTCGCCGGGCACCACGCCCAGCTCGGCGCAGTGCCGGCGCGCCACATGCTCGTGGCGGCGGCCGGACGGGACGCCCTCGTCGGCGATCTCCAGCGCGTAGGTGACGTAGAGGTCGCCGGCGAACGGGTCGCGGATCGGCTCCTCGTCCGCGGGCAGCGGGAACTCCAGCTGGATCTCCGCAGGCACCCGCGCCTTCATCAGCGGGACGATCAGACTGGACCGCGGGTCGGTCACGGGACGTTCCTCCTGGCACCTGGTGCGGCCTGAATGGATCACCCTACCGCCGCGGCGGGTGGTTCCGGGGCGCCACCGGGAGGGACGACGGGCAGCCCGCCGGGCGCGCCCTTGTCGATGATCCGCCACAGGGCGTCGGTGTCCATATGCTCCTCGACGAGATCACCGAGCGCGTCCAGTGTGGCTTCTCTCAGCTTTTGGAACGACACGTCGGGGGCGGGGGTGAAATCCCTTTGGGCGTGCTGGGCCACGTCCTTGAGGAAGGCCCTTCTGAAGCCGTCATTCTCCATGGCGCCATGCCAGGTCGTGCCCCAGACGGCACCCTTTCGGCAACCGTCCAGGAACGGCTCTCCCTGTGCGGTGACGATGCCATGGTGGATCTCATAGGCGTGGACGTCCTCACCGTAGGCTTTGCCGGTAGGGCGCCCGAGGATCTTCTCTTCCCCGAATTCGACTCGCGCCGGCAGGAGGCCGAGGCCCTTTGCCGTGCCTTCCTTGGACTCAATGTGGTCAACGATCTCCTCGGCGAGCATCTGGTAGCCACCGCAGATGCCGAGCACAGGTCGCCCTTCCGTGGCCCTTTTCTCGATCTCGTCGGCCATTCCCCTGTCGCGCAGCCATTCCAGATCGCTCACTGTGGCCCTGGTACCCGGCAGGACGACGAGGTCGGCCTCCGCCAGATCGCCGACACTGGCCGCGTACCGGACGATGACGCCCGGCTCGCATGCCAGGGCGTCCATGTCCGTGAAATTCGAGATGCGCGGGAACCGGACGACGGCGATCCGCAGCGTCTCCTTCCCGTACGGGCCCTTGGCGTCGGGTCGCGGCGCATCCAGCGCCAGGGTGTCCTCAGAATCGAGATACAGGCCGAGTTTCCAGGGCAGCACGCCCAGTGTCGGTCGCCCAGTAAGGGCCGCAAACTGCTCCAGCCCCGGCTTCAGCAGTTCGTGCGCACCCCGGAACTTGTTGATGATGAATCCCGCGACAAGGGCCTGATCCGCTTCTTCCAGCAGCGCGACCGTCCCGTACAAGGACGCGAAGACACCACCGCGGTCAATATCACCGACGACCACGACCGGCAGGTCGGCCGCCCGCGCCAGCCCCATGTTCACAATGTCGCCGCCCCGCAGATTGATCTCAGCCGGGCTCCCCGCGCCCTCGCAGACAACAACGTCGTACTCGGCTCGCAACTCCTCAAGGCTTTCGAGCACGACGGCCTTGAGTTTCTCCTTGTGCCTGCCGTACTCCAGCGCGTCGACCTCCGCGACAGGCCGCCCCAGGACAACAACCTGACTGCGCCGATCGCTCCCCGGCTTCAGCAGCACCGGATTCATCACGGCACGCGGCTCGACGCCCGCCGCCTGGGCCTGCATGTACTGCGCCCGCCCGATCTCCGCCCCATCACTCGTCACCATCGAATTCAGCGACATGTTCTGTGCCTTGAACGGCGCGACCTTCACTCCCTGCCTGGCCAGCCACCGGCACAACCCCGCCGTGACGACGCTCTTCCCGGCATCCGACGTCGTGCCGGCCACCAGCAGCCCGCTCACCGCAGCACCCCGATAACGACCGCTGCCGCGAACGTCACCGCCGCGGAAAGCCGGACGGCCCTCCTGATATCCCGCACCTCGGGGGCCTTGCCGTCTCCCATCTCGGGCCTCCGCTCAACACGTCCCCCATAAGCATTGACCCCGCCGAGCCGCACGCCGAGCGCCCCCGCAAAAGCCGCCTCGACCTGCCCCGCATTGGGACTCGGATGCTTCTTCCCGTCCCTCCGCAAAACCCGGTAAGCCTCAGACCCTCCGCACAACACGACCAACCCGGCGGTCACCCGAGCCGGAACCCAGTTGGCAATATCGTCCAACCTCGCCGACGCCCACCCGAACCGCTCATACCTCGGACTCCGATACCCGACCATCGCATCGAGCGTGTTCACGGCCCGATACATCAACAGCCCCGGAATGCCGGCCACCGCCCCCCACACCAACGGAGCCACAGAAGCATCCGAAGTATTCTCAGCGACCGACTCGACAACGGCCCTGCTCAATCCGGCCGCGTCCATCCCCTCAGGATCCCGTGCACACAAATGAGACAGCCGCGCCCTCGCCGCACCCAAATCCTCTTGCTCCAACAAACCCGCCATGGTGAGCCCCTCACGTCCCAACGACGTCCCCCCGAGCACAGCCCAGGTGACCCCCGCAGTGACAAGCCCATGCACCCCGAATCGCCGACTGACCCGCTCAATCACCACCCCGGCCGCACCAGCAGAACCGACAAGCAGCCCTGCATAAAGAACCCCGCGCCACCGAGAGTCCCCGTAAAGACGACCTTCGGCAACCGATGCGACACGCCCAAATCCTGCGACCGGATGCCACCGCATCGGATCTCCCAGAAGGGCATCGAGCACGACACCGGCAACGATCCCCTCAGCAGAGCCGCGCATCAAGCTCATCCCAGTGCCTCTCCAGCCAGTCCTGCGCCCGCCGAATTCGCGGCCCGGCACCGCCGTCCCAGATCCGCGCCCATCCCCCACCACGCTCCGACCTCGCCCGCATCGCCCGATAAGACCGCTCGAACCTCACCCGAGCCGCCGGCAGAACATCCCGCCGCAGTTCCCTCTCCAACCCGTACGCATCACAGAAGACCTTGATCCTCCGTCCGACATCAGCCCGATACAACAACGCATCCCGATCAGCCGGATCCTCAATAGGCCCCCAATGCCGCAACGCGGTAACAACGTCAAACAACCGCGTAGTGGGCCGCGCCAAATCAAAATCGATCAAAGCCTCCGGCACCCCACCCCGAAAAACAACATTCTCCGGCGTAACGTCACAATGCCCAACAACCTCCGGCTCCCCATCCAGATTAGAGACGTCCCCATCCCACCCAGCATCCGGCACACCATAGGAAGCCACAGCATCGTGGTAGCTCCGCAGCAACCGCCCGACACCCCGCAGCACATCCTCCGAAACGACATACGCCGCCAGCGGCCGGTGCGGCACCTCCCCAGGCACCCACCTGAGCACCTCCCGCCCCCGCTCATCAACGCCCAACACCCGCGGCGCCCCGTCGAACCCCACAGCCTCCAGATGCCGCAACACCCCGTGCACGGCCGCACTATGCGCCCCGAGCGGCCTCCGCACCGTCTCCCCGACCCGCACCACGCCCTCCGACACGCCTCCACCGGAGAGCGGCACCTCAACATCCACAGCACCCCAAGATAGATCCCCAAACACCCCCCACGGCCACTGAACCGTGGTAACGACGCTATAGATGTGGAGCTGGAGCACCTGCCCCCTTACACTGTGTCCCGGCGTCCCGCCGGGCGCCGGGCGCCCGTAGCTCAGCTGGACAGAGCATCGGACTTCTAATCCGACGGTCGCGGGTTCGAATCCTGCCGGGCGCGCCATCTTGACCAGCCAATCAAAGACTCTGACCTGCGAGAACGTCTCTCGCACCGGTCCGGCCGGACGCAGCCGGATGCCACCGAAGACAGCCGCGCGGCATTGTTCCCGGGACGTAGCGGAATGACTCGGGCCGCGTTTGCCCAGGTCAGCACGCAAGACAAGAGAAGCCCCGGAACGCTCCGGAGCCCGCAGTTGCTGATCATGGCGCCAACGCGTCCTCGATGCGCTGGTTAGCGACGTCCCGTTGCCCATCTATGCACTTGGCGTGGACACGCAACATCACATCCACACCGTGGCCAGCGCGTTCGGCCGCTTCAGACGCATGGACGCCCGCGTTGAGCCAGAGCGACACCGCCGCATGCCGAAGGTCATACGGACGTGCGGCCAACGGGGAGTCGACCTGATCGGGAGTCAGCGCCAGGGCGCGAGCCTGCTTCCAGACTTGCGCGTAGGCCGAGCCGGAGGACGACCGGCCGCCACTCGTGACGAACAATCGCCCGTCCTTTGCCGTCCCGAAGGCGTCGAGGTGCTCACGGAGGATCGCCACCAGCTCAGCGGGATAGGGACTGGCCGGACGAGGTCATCGTCCCGGCGGTTTCGGCCCCGAGTCGGTGTGTCGCTTGTTCGTCTGCGGCCAGGTCTTCTTGAGCGTGATCAGGCCCCAGCCGGTTGCCGGAAGTCCGCAATCCTGCCGCCGCAAGCCCGCCGCCGAGGCACGCGACCGGCCGACGTAGAAGAGACCGCCGTCAGCAACTCCCGAGCTTGGGACGGATTCACGACGACGCGGCGATCACGGCCTCGGTCCTGCTTTGGCGGACGCCCCTTCACGCGATCGAGAGGGTTCGCCGCCAGGTCCCCCAGTTCGACCGCGTAGCCGAGCGCATGCAGAGAACGCGGCCCGCTTACGGCGGAAGGTCGAGGACGCCGCCGGATGGCCCGTCCCGGACGAGGTCACGCTCGGCACCGCCGAACCCGAGGCCGGCAGCCGTCGTACATCCCCCCACACGCGCCGACGATTGCAGGCACCCGACCGGGCAGGCCGCCGTCACCCGCTCATGCTCATGCACGCCATTACGCTCGCTGCCGTATGCAGGCCCGAGACCCGGCCCGCCCTCACCAGTAGGCCAGCCAGGTCACCGACCGTCCGCACCCCAGACACCAGATCGGGCACTCAGGACCGATCCCCGAGTGCCCGACCCGATGTAACCCCGCCGTCGTGGCCGGTCCGGTTCACCTCGGCCACGGCCACCCCCGCGCGTTGGCGATCGCGTCGCGCAACTCCCGTGGATTAAGCGCCTCCACCAAGCGCACATCACGGTGAACCCGGACCATCGCCCACCATGCGCCAGTGGCCTGCCCGTACCAGACCACCACCCCGGAGAACTCCCGCTCAATCTGCGCTGCCACCGGCCGATTCCGCTCGGCTGGCGCCGACACCCACGGCACCCCCATCACTCGCACCCATCCGACGAACCGGATGAGCCGGAGGAGGCCCGAGACGACGAGGCCGGCGAGTCGGCGAAGGGCACCGCGACAACCCGCACGATCCGGGTCACCGCCGTCACAACATCGGCGACCGGGCACAACGGCTCCAACTCCGGCGGAGAATGGCGTGCCGGTCCCGACCAGACCCACCACCACCAGAGCACCCCGTCCCGGCGACGGCACACCACCTCCTGCCCCAGCCCCGGCGCGAACACCTGCCCCTGCGGGTCGTCGGCGTCGGGCGCACCCGCCGGGTTGTGCACCCGCACCACACCGCTTCCTCGCACCTCGGCCACCAGGCCGCGCCGTTCCAACTCCGCCACCAGCCCCAACGCCGCCGGACGCCACGCGCCACCAGGGGTCAGAGCCCTCACCGATGCACCCATCGGGCACCACTCCCAGAAGAATAGAGCGGGACCGGCAGGAACGAGCGGCCACAGGGACGACCTACCACCCCAAGCACAGCCGTACCGCCCAGCACGACCACACCACAGCCGCCACGACACCCGCCGATCCCGCAGCCGGGACGAACTACGCCGCACACACCTCACGCGTCGGCGCACACCAGCGACACGGCACCCGCTCAACCTCCGGCCCTGAACCAACCGGCACCCCGACCAGCACCGCCCGCCGAGGATGAGCGAACCTCGACCCACGACCGCCGCAGTGCCGGAAGCGGCCTTGACCGTTGCTTGCCGCTGTGTCACGTCGTCCAAAATCTGCGAAAACCCGGCCCGCACCCATTCCCCGGCGATATCCCGCCACGAGATATACGCTCAGTGAGGACGTGTCACGCGGAGGGAGACCCCGATGTCGGGACGGGCGTCAGACCCGATCGTCATCCCCGATTCACTGTGGCAACGCCCGCAGATGACCCAAGCCTTGACCTCCCGAGACATCCGCGCCGTCTTCCACCTCCTGCGCCAGTACACCGGCGCCAGCCAGACCCAAATCGCGATCGCGTGCGGCATGACGCAGGGCAAGGTCAGCGAGACCATGAAGAAGGGCGGCCGCCAGGTCACCACTCTCGAAGTCTTCGAGCGCATCGCCGACGGCCTCCACATGCCCGACACCGCCCGCATGACTCTGGGCATCGCCCCACGAGCACACCCCAGCGCGTCAGCCGTCTCCGTCCCCCAGCCGCGACCACGCACCGCGACACCGCCCGCTGCCCTAGCGGACGCCAAGCCCGCCCCGTCCCAGACCGGAGAACTGGCCGCTACCGACGACATCTCCCGCTTGACCCGATGGCTGACCGTCAGCGACACCACCGACGAGACGATCGAGGGACTTGCACGATCAACCTCGTCCCTGGCCACCGCGCATACGCAGGTGCCAGCGAAACGGCTCCTCCCCCAGGTGTTGCACCTTCACCGGTAAGCATTCACGTCAGACGCGCAGTGTGATGGGCGGCTGCTTCGGGTGACGGTCCGTTGCTTTGATCATCGATGGTGGGCTGTGATGTGATCTTGGTGTGTCCGGCCTGGAGGAGATGTCGCGTGA
>NZ_JABXFD010000617.1 GCF_013372625.1 Actinomadura sp. BRA 177 | reverse complement strand
AGGGCGGGCGGCCGGGTCTTATGTTTCCCTCTTGGTCGGCAGCGTCAGATGTGTAGAAGAGACGGGGTGCGCGCCGAGCGGGTTGCTCATCTCCATCTCCAGCCTCTCCCCCGCGATGCCGAGCCGCAGCCGCACCGGGACCTTGCCGGCGTGCCGCAGCGCGTTCGTCAGCCCTTCCTGGACGATCCGGTACGCCTCCCGCGACACCGCCGCCGGGACGTGCTCCACCTCCGGCTCCACCTCCGCGTCGAGCTCCACCCCGGCGATCCGGGTCTGCTCCAGCAGCCGCCCGAGGTCCTTCAGCGTGGCCTGCGGCGCGGGGCCGGCCGGGTCTTCCCGCAGCAGCCCCAGCACGTGGTCGAGGTCCTCCAGCGCGGCGCGGGCCGACTCCTCGATCGCGCCGAGCGCCTCCCGGGCGAACGCCGGGTCGCTGTCGAGGACCCGTCCGGCCGCTCCCGCCTGCAGGGTCACGACGCTGAGCGCGTGCCCCACCGAGTCGTGCAGCTCCCGCGCCAGCCGGTTGCGCTCGGCCAGCTTGACCGCCCTGGCCTCCACGGCGGCGAGCTTCTCGGCGGCGGACGGGCCGAGGAACCGCGGCGCGAGCCGGGCCAGCAGCCGGCCCGCGGCGACGATCAGCGCGAGCAGCACGGCCAGCGACGCCAGTCCGATCAGCGGCGCGGGCCACTGGTGCCAGCCGTCCCGCCATCCCCAGGTTTCCAGGAACCGGGGGTCCCAGGTCACCATCGGCGCCAGGAGCATCACGACCGCGAACGGCGGCACCGCCAGGCTGAGCCCGCTGACCACCACGCCGGCGCCCAGGTGCAGCGTGTACCAGGCGGCGGCCCGGACCCGGCTCTCCCACGAGTGCGCCGACCCTGGGACGAGCGTCGCGGCGGGCCCCTTGAGCAGCTCCTTGGCGAGCGAGCTCTCCAGCAGCCGGACCGTCGGGACGAGCCCGGTCACGAACGCCGCAGCCCCCGGCAGCACGAGCAGGATGAGCACGACCATCACCACGGTGTTGCCGGCCGGCAGCAGCGGCGTGAGGCTCATCGCGAGGAACCAGTACGGCATCAGCAGCGCGCCGCCCACCACGAGGTGGGCCCAGCGTTGCCAGGTCGTCCGCTCGATCAGCGGCCGGAACACGCGAACCACACAACGATCCTGGCAGACGCCGCCCCGACGCCCCTCCCCCGCGAGAGGGAGTAGTGTGCCGCCGGGGGCTCGGGGGTCGCCCCCCGATGGATCACGCCTTGCCCTGCTCCTCGGCCGCGGCCTTGTCCCGTTCGGCGAGCTTGGCCAGGCGGGCGTTGTAGGCGGCCAGCTCGTCCTCCCCGGAGCGGCCGCCCGCCTTCGCGGCCCGGTCGGCCTTGCGGTCCAGCCGCCGCGCCTGCCGCTGGTCGTCGGCGTACCACTGGAACGCCATCACGATGAGGACGATGAACGTCGGGATCTCCCCGAACGCCCAGGCGATCGCGCCGCCGGTGTGCTGGTCGTGCAGCGTCGTGGTGCCCCACGGCGGGTCGACGGCCCCGTACCAGCCGCGCGCCAGCGCCTGGCTCATGCTCATCAGCGCGATGCCGAAGAACGCGTGGAACGGCATCGTGACGAACAGCAGGAGGAGCCGGCCGGGGTAGGGCAGCTTCTTCGGCGCCGGGTCGACGCCGAGCAGCACCCAGAAGAACAGCGACCCGGCCGCCAGGAAGTGCACCATCATCGCGATGTGGCCGAGGTGGTTGCGCATCGCCGCCTCGAACAGCGGCGTGAAGTACAGCGCGAAGAGGCTCACCACGAAGATGACCGTCGCCACCCCGGGATGGGCGATGACCGCGAGGTAGCGGCTGTGCAGCAGCGCGGTCAGCCACTCGCGCGGGCCGCGGTCGCCGCGGATCGGGGCGGGCTTGAGCGCGCGCAGCGCCAGCGTCACCGGCGCGCCGACGACCAGGAAGATCGGCGTCAGCATGTTCAGCACCATGTGCTGCGCCATGTGCACGCTGAACAGGATCGGCGCGTACTTGGCGACGCCGGTCTGCGTGACGGCGATGATGCTCACGAGCCCGATGAGCCACGCGGCGGTGCGCCCCATCGGCCAGGAGTCGCCGCGCCGCCGCAGCCGGACGACGGCGCCGAGGTAGAGCCCGCCGAGGACGGCGACGAGGGCGGCGAAGAACAGGTCGAACTGCCAGAGCGTCAGCAGCCGCACCGGCGTGACCTCGGGCGGCATGTCGTAGCCGAGCAGCGACTTGACCGCCGACTCCGGCTCGGTCGGCGGGGGCGGCGCGGTGCGCGCCAGCGCGACGGCGAGGCCCATGGTGGCAGCCATCACGGCCGCCTCGACGGAGGCGAACCGGGCGAACGCGCGGGGCCTGCGGTCGTTCAGGGCGGGCAGCGTCCGCTCCCGGTGCCACCAGCCGAACCAGCCGAGCACCCCGAACGCGATGATCTTGCCGAGGGCGAGCCGCCCGTAGTTCGTGGTGGCCAGCTCGGCGGGGTCGGGCAGCCGGGCGATCACGTTGACGAGCCCGCTGACGCCGACGGTGATGTAGCACCAGAGGGCCATGCGGCTGAACCGGTCCGCCATGAGCGGCAGCCGGTCGCGGCGCAGCAGCGCGTGCACGCAGACGATGGCGAGCCCGCCGACCCACGGCGCGACCGCGGCGACGTGCAGCGCGACGCCGGTCGTCGCGGTGGCGTGGTTGGCGGCCGAGGCCGAGTGCCCGGTCAGCGGCGCGGGCAGCAGCGCGACCGCGGCCATGGCGAGCAGCCCGAACGCGGCGCCGGGCGTGGTGGTGGTGCGCGCCAGCAGCGCCACCACCACGGCCAGCAGCACCACGATCATCAGCGCGGTGCCCTGCGGCAGCGAGCCGACGTAGCTGCTCAGCTCGCTGCCGGTGAGGACCTCCCCGACCGGCTGGCCGAGGACGTCGGAGACCGTGAGGACCAGGGTGGCCGCCGCGGCGGCGGCCCAGCCGGCGGCGATCCAGGACGCGGCGTTCAGGTAGCCGATCGCGTCCCTGGACAGCCGGGAGGCGCCGCGCCCGCCCTCGACCGGCAGGAACGCGGCGGCGGCGAGCAGCGCGCCGACGGTCAGCGCGGACAGCAGGTCCATGGCCGTCCGGGCGGCGGGCAGCCCCCACCGGGTGAGGGCGCCGGCGTCGCCGAGGCCGGGGATGACCTTCTCGGTGACCGAGCCGCCGAGGACGAGCCCGGCCACCAGCACGGCGCCGGCGGCGGCCACCGCGACCGCGGCCGCCCGCCAGACGCCCAGGCTGCCCCTATTCACCGCTATTCACTTCCGGTCGCCGCCGGGTGCCTGCGCTTGGCGCGGTACACGATGCCGACCCCGATGCCGACGCCGACGAGGAGGCCGGCGATGATCAGCACCCAGAGCACCGCGCCGGAACCGGAGTCCTCCTCGGTGGCGGCCTGGTCGGCCTTGAGCGGCTGCTCGTTGGCGGTGGCGGCGTCGCCCGTCTGCTCCTCGGCGCCGACCGCACCGGCGGACGGCGCGGGCGCGGCGGCCTCGCCCCCGGTCGCGGTGAACGTCAGGTCGTCGCTCTCGATCGGGTGCCCGTCCTCACCGACGACCCGGTAGGCCACCGTGTAGGACCCGGCGGGCAGCGGCCCCGTCAGCTGCTGCGTCACCGTGGTGCCGGAGCGCTCCGCCTCACCCGACTGGTACGTCTTGTTCTGGGCGTCCTTGACGACGACCTTCGCCAGGCTGATCTTGTCGCTGAAGACCAGCTTGACCTCGGTGACCGATTCCGCCGACTTGCCCTTGCCGGGCGTGCTGCTGATCAGCCGGGAGTGCGCCAGCGCGGGCGTCGCGGTGAGGGCGCCGAGGACGAGGGCGAGGACGGCGACGACGCCGAGTCGGCGCATCGGCCGGCGGGGCTTGAGGAAGTTCATGGAGGGCCGGGTTCTCTAGGACTGGAAGGGCTGCATCTACCCTACTGAGCCCGCCACCATGGCACGTCCCGGGTTCCACAGTGTTTCAATCCGGGCAGATGCCGCGAATCGGTTTCCTCAGCAGTCGCACCCGCAGCAGTCGCAATCGCAGTCGCAGTCGCAGCACTCGCAGCACTGGCAGCAGTCGCAGCAGCCGTCGTCGCAGTTCCGCGAGCACCAGCAGCGGTCCCCGCACGAGTCGCCGTGGTGCTCGCTCCACTCCGGCTGGAAGACTCCGCAGGTCGCGCACACGAGCGTCCCGGTGAAGCACGGGATCGGCCAGCCCGGACGCGGCCGCCGGGGGCCGCCCTTCGACAGGTTCTCCGGGTCGGCGAAGACCCGGTCCACGGACCGGCCGGCCTCCCGGTCCAGCAGCGCCCGGACGAGCCGCGGCCGCTCCAGTTCCAGGTCGGCGAGGGCGAGGCGGAGCCCGTGCAGGGCGTCGTCCGCGTGCCGGCGGGCCTCGTCGAGGCCGGTGCCGGTGGCGAGGAGCGGGTTGTAGGCGCCGGCCTCCCGGTCGTCCGCGAGGTCCTCGACGGCGTCGATGAGGTGCGCGAGGCGGCCGAAGAAGCGGCCCGCCTCGGCGAGGGGCTCCGCGTTGGCCTCCTTGCCCGCGAGGACGGCGGTGTGCGCGAACACGGCCGCGACGGCGGTCTCCGTGGGCTCGGTCAGGTCGAGCAGCCCGAGGCCGGGCGCCGCCTCCAGGGCGGGCTGGCGTGCGACGGCGTCGCGCAGCACCGACGGGTCGAACCCGACCGCGGCGCCCGTCCGCTCGCCCGCCGCGTCCCAGCGTCCGGCCATCCGCCCGGCCGCGGCGGCGACCAGGCGGCGCCGGTACGGCCCGTCGCCGTCCGCGACGTGGTCGCGGGTCTTGCCCGCCGCGAGCAGCAACGACGCCGCGGCGGCCAGTTGCGCGCCCTGCGCCTTCGCGGTGACGACCTCCGCGGTCTTCATCCGGCGCAGCGCGCACGGCCCGGCCTTGCGGCGCGGCGACAGTTCCGGCGCCTGCGCCTCCACCAGGACCGACACCAGCAGCCCGTCGTAGTTGGTGACGAGCCGCGCGGCCTGCCCGTGCTCGGCCCGCAGCGTCAGGCACAGCCCGCACAGATGCGCCATCCAGTCTTTGAACAGCGACCCGCACAGGACATGCCTACATGGCCGCACCACACCGAACACGGATCACTCCCCCACCTCGGACGACTCGCAGCATTATGGATGCCGCGGCGGCCGGGATGGTTCGGCTAGACCCCCACGCAGGTGAGCGCGCGCCGGTAGGCGGCCATCCGGGGCTCCCCGGTGGGGCCCGCCTCGGCCAGCACCTCGGCGAGGTCGAACCACGCCTGCGCGGCCTCCCGGGAGGACTCCATCTGCTCCAGGCACGTCGCGGCCCGGGTCAGCACCTCGACGGCGCGGTCCCGGCGGCCGAGCCGCACCGACGCCTCGCCGAGCACGGTCAGCGCCCCGGCGGTGGCCCGGCGCGGGGCGTCCCCGAGCAGGTCGAGGGCCTCCTCGGCGAGCGTCACCGCCTCGGCGGGACGGCCGAGCGCGGTCTCCGCGCGGGCCAGTTCGGTCAGGCACCAGGCGACGTCGATCTCCCCGGACGAGCTGGCGGTGATCTCGCCGCGCACCCGGGTGAGCAGCTCGCGGGCGCGGGCGGCCTGGTCGGGGCGGGCGCGCAGCAGCAGCCCGGCGTAGATGACGCGCAGCCGGTTCAGGTCGCGCGGGTCCTCGCCGTCGCCGGCGAGCAGCAGCGCCCGCTCGGCCAGCGTGACGCCGTCCTCGTACTCGCCGCGGATCTCCGCGACGTAGGCGGCCTCCCAGTAGGCGACCATCCGCGCCCGGGGGCTGCCGATCCGCTCGGCCCGCTCGACGAGCTGGCCGGCGAGCTGGCGGGCCCGGACGAGGTCGCCGCGCTCGATGAACGCGGCGAGCAGCGCCGCGCCGAGGTGCACGGCCGCGTCGGTGGAGTCGGCGCCGGTCGCGATGAGGTGCCGCAGCGCGCTCTCGGCCGCCTCGACGCCGGCGCTGACGTCGCCGCGCTCGCGCAGGCAGCGGCTCAGCGCGACGTGCACCTTCGCCCAGTGGTCGAGGTCGGCCTCGGCGGAGGCCTCCTCGGTCAGCGCGGTGAGCCCGACGATCGCGTCCTCCAGCTCGCCGGCGGCCTCCAGCGCGAGGGCGTGGCCCCAGCGCGCCTGGTGCAGCATCTCCGGCAGCGCGACCGCGTCGGCGTTGGCCAGGACCTCGGCGAACCGGGCCCGCGCCTCGGCCGCCGCGCCGTTGCTCAGCGCGATCTCGGCGTAGTCGAGGGTGACGCGCAGCTCGTCCACGACGTCCTCGCTGACGCCGCTGACGAGGTAGGTCGCCGAGCAGTTCAGCTTCCCGGCCAGCAGCTCGACCACGCTCGGGGCCGGCACCCGCTTGTCGCTCTCGATCAGCGAGATGTAGCTGTCGGACAGCTCGGGGAAGGCCAGCTGCGCCTGGCTCACGCCCTGCCGGATCCGCAGGGCGCGGATGCGCTGCCCCAGTGTCTCCCGGTCCATTGTTGCCACCGCCTACAGGATGGTCGCCGGCCGCGCCGCGCGCAGGGCGAGGAAGAAGTGAACCAGGGCAGGCTATAGGGGACGCCTCACCCCCGTCACGCTGCGGAGTCCGCAGCGGCTAATCTGTGCTCGCCCGATTCCGGACCACGCCGCCGGAACCACCGCCGCGCAGAGATGAGCGCCCGCCATGTCCAAGACCAGTACCGCGAAGACCGACGAATCGCCGCCGGCCGGCGGGGGCGGGCCGCTGGAGCGGCTGTTCGATCTCAGCGGGCGCGGTACCACCGTCGCGCGCGAGCTGCGCGGCGGCGTCACCACGTTCTTCGCGATGGCCTACATCATCCTGCTGAACCCGATCATCCTCGGCGGGGCGAAGGACGTCACCGGCGCGACGCTGTCGATCCCGCAGCTGACCACGATGACCGCGCTGTCCGCCGCGATCACCACGGTGATCATGGGCCTGGTGGGCAACGCGCCGCTGGCGCTCGCCGCGGGCCTCGGCATCAACGCGGTGGTGGCGTTCCAGGCGGCGCCGGTGATGACCTGGCCGCAGGCGATGGGCCTGGTGGTGATCGAGGGCCTGGTCATCGTGGTGCTGGCGCTCACCGGCATCCGCGAGCGGATCATGAACTCGATCCCGCTCGCCCTCAAGCACGCGATCGCGGTCGGCATCGGCGCGTTCATCGCGCTGGTCGGCCTCTACGACTCGGGGTTCGTCACCTCCAGCGCCACCAGCCCGCCGCTGTCCCTCGGCACCGGCGGCCACCTGGCGACGTGGCCGACGCTGGTGTTCGCGCTCACCCTGCTGCTGATGATCGTGCTCTACGTGCGGCGCGTGCCGGGCGCGATCCTGATCAGCATCATCGCCGGGACGATCGGGGCCGTGGCCATCCAGGAGAACGCGTCCGTCAAGGAGGGCGGCTGGGGCGTCGTCACCCCGAACATGCCCGACCAGCTGTTCGCGGCGCCCGACTTCGGGCTCTTCGGGGAGATCGACCTGTTCGGCGGGTTCGCCCGGGCCGGCGTCATCACCGCGCTGGTCGTGCTGTTCACCCTGGTGCTGTCGGGCTTCTTCGACGCGATGGGCACGATCCTCGGGGTCAGCGACGAGGCCGGCCTGCTGGACGAGAAGGGCCAGGTGCCGCGGCTCGGCCGGATCCTGTCGGTGGACGGCCTGTCCGCGGCGTTCGGCGGCGTCACCAGCTCGTCCGCCAACACGGTGTTCGTGGAATCGGCGGCCGGCGTCGGCGAGGGCGCCCGGACCGGCCTCGCCAACCTCGCCACCGGCGCGCTGTTCGCGGTGACGCTGTTCCTCACCCCACTCGCCGCGACCGTCCCGGCGCAGGCCGCCGCGCCCGCGCTGGTCGTCGTCGGCGCGCTGATGATGACGCAGGTCGCCAAGGTCGACTGGACCGACCTGGAGCTGACGATCCCGGCGTTCCTCACCATCGTGCTGATGCCGTTCACGTTCTCGATCACCATCGGGATCGGCGGCGGGATGGTCGCCTACGCGCTGATCAAGCTGGCCAAGGGCAAGGTCCGCGAGGTGTCGGTCTGGCTGTGGCCGGTGGTGGTGCTGTTCCTGGTCTTCTTCGCGATCAACCCGATCGAGCAGTGGCTGGACGTGCGGTAGCCACCCCGGGAGAACACGGCTCTACGGCCATTTGAGACTCTCGGCCGCGTTTGCGGGTGTCAAATAGTGCCGTCATGGCGTAAGCAGAAGGTAGAGCCTTACCTCTCCCGGCGTGAAAGGCGTGGCTGTGTCCGCGGACTCTCCCTCCCGTCCGTCTCCGCCGGGTCACGTCCTGCTGGCGCCTGACAGGTTCCCGGGGGCGCTGACCGCGGCGCAGGCGGCCCGGCATCTGGCGGCCGGGCTGCGCCGCGCCCGGCCGGACGTCCCGCTGGTCGAGCTGCCCGTGGCCGACGGCGGCGAGGGCACCGTGGAGGCCGCGGTGGCGGCCGGGTGGCGGCGGGTCGAGGTCGAGGTGTGCGGGCCGACGGGCCGCCCGGTCACCGCGCGGCTGGCGCTGCACTGAACGCCCGTTTACGAGCGTCTTACGGCGCCCGTGGCATATCTGAGAGCCGAGGGCCGCCGCGCCCGACCAGGAGGGGGACCCTGTGCGTGTTCTAGTCGTCGAAGACGAGCGGGTGCTCGCCG
>NZ_JABXFD010000076.1 GCF_013372625.1 Actinomadura sp. BRA 177 | reverse complement strand
GGTCGGTTGTGGATAAGGGGTGGGGGCAGGGAGGCGGCGTCGTGGGGCCCTCTGGGGAGGGCGGCGGCCAGCGCGGGGCCGGCCAGGACCGTTCCCGGGTAGGCGGTGGACGTCAGGCGGGCGGCCATGTTCACCGGGGTGCCGAAGACGTCGCCCAGGCGTTGGATCACTTCGCCGTAGGCGAGGCCGACGCGGACCTTGGGGAAGTCGGGGGCCTCGTTGAAGTGGTCCGCGATGCGCAGGCCGATGTCGGCGGCGGCGGACGGTGTCGGGGCGACGAACAGCAGTTCGTCGCCGAGGGTCTTGACGATGCGGCCGCCGGCCTCGGCGACGATCTCGCCGGTCGTGGTCTCGAAGCGTTCGATGAAGGCGGCCAGGGCGTCGCTGTCGAGGCGGCGGCTCAGCCGGGTGAAGGAGACGATGTCGGCGAAGCCGACCGCCAGGTGGGCCAGGCCGGCGGCGGGGTCGGCGTGGGCGGTGGCCGTGGTGGCGGCGGCGCGCATGCCGGCGGCGGTGAGCTGGCGGCGCCAGCCGTGCAGGAGGAGGCGCTCGAAGGCGGGGCGCAGCTCCTCGGTGGCGGCGAGGGCGGCGGTGACCAGGTCGGACGTGAGAGGTTCGGCGGAGGGGAGTTCACCGAGCCGGGCCAGCCAGACGTCACCGAGCCAGCTGGCCAGGCGGCCCATCGTCTGGCCTACGGCGCGGGCCAGCTGGAGGACCATGTCCTCGTCCACCATGTCGTGGGAGAGCAGGTCCTTGATCTCGCGCAGCGCCGCGACGTCGCCGTCGGTGAAGGCGATCTCGTCATCAGGGGGCGCCGGGAAGCCGAGGGCCTGCCAGATGCGGCGCGCGTAGTCGTCGGTGACGCCCGAGAGGGCCTCGACCTCCTTGCGCGTGTAGCGCAGGGGGCCGCCGAGGAGGGTCTCCTCGATGTCGTCCGCCATGCGCGCAAGCCTATGTGCCATCGACCGATGTAACAATGGGGCGGGAGTAAGATCGCGTCCGATGGCCGAGTACCGAATCGACGAGCTTGCGCGGCTGGCCGGGAGCACCGTCCGGAACATCCGCGCCTACCAGGACCGGGGGCTGCTGCCGCCGCCGCGTCTCGCCGGCCGCGTCGGCCTGTACGACGACTCGCATCTGGCTCGCCTCCGGCTGATCGGCCAGCTGCTCGGCCGCGGCTACACGTTCGCGATCATCAAGGACCTGCTGTCGGCCTGGGAGACGGGCAAGGACGTCGGCGAGGTGCTCGGGCTGGAGAAGGTCCTGACCGATCCCTGGTCGGACGAGATCCCCGGCACCACGACCTACGAGGAGCTCGTCGAGATCTTCGGCACCGGGCTGGACGAGGACGAGATCGCCCGCGTCCAGGAGCGCACCATCGAACTCGGGCTGATCGAGCCCGACGGCGAGAAGTTCCGGGTGCCGAGCCCAAGGCTGCTCCACGTGGGCGCCGAACTGGTCGCGGCGGGGATCCCGCTGGACTCGGTGCTCCACATCGCCGCGCAGATCCGCGACGACTGCGACGTGATCGCCGGACGGTTCGTCAACCTCGTCCAGGAGCACGTGTTCGACCGGCTGGACGAGCAGCCCGTCCCGGACGGCGAGCAGGTCGCCGAGGTCGCCGCCGTGGTCAGCCGCATGCGGCCGCTGGTGAAGATGGTCGTCGATCCGTTCATCGCGCGGGCGATGGAGACCCACGTCCAGGCGGCGCTCGGCGAGCGGCTCGAAACGATCCGGGACGCGATGCGGGACGGCGACTAGGCCGTCACAGCAGCGTGGCACCCCAGACGACCTGCACCTGGTGGGGCGCGCCCTCGGAGTCGGTGAACGTGAGCGTGCCCTGACCGGGCAGCCCGATGATCGCCGTGCGGAGCGTGAGCGTCAGGTTAGTCGTGTCGCCGTCGGACATGCCGCCCTGCATCTCCGAAAGGATCAGCTGGCTCGTCGACGTCATCGCCGTCCACGTCACCGGCCCGCCATCGGCGGCGAGGCTGACGTGCGCGGTCTTCGTCCCGTACATCTCGACCTTGCCGGGGTTCACCACGAGAACACCGGGCCGCGCGGGCGGGTTGGTCGGCTGCGACGGCGTCCCCGACGGGTTCTCCGGCCGCTTCGGGTCCTTCTCCTGCGCGGGCGGTGACGCGGGCGGCTGGACGGGACGGCCCTGCGGTCCCCCGCCCGGCTGCTGGGACGGCTGCCCGCCGCCCTGCGCCCCGGCCGGCGGCGACACCTTGGTGATCGACGGCTGCGGCTGCGTCCGGAACGGCGGCCAGGACAGCGTGCCGCTGCCGATGCCCGGCCCCATCACGAACACCGCGATGAGGGCGGCGACCAGCGCGCCCGCCATGCCGCCCGCGGTGAACAGCCACCGGCGGGTGAACGGCGACGGCACGTCCGGCTGGATCGGCAGGCCGGACGGGGTGAGCGCGCCGCCCCGCGCGGCGATGTCGGCCCGGTAGCCGGCCAGCTCGGGGTCGGTGGCGGTGTGCATCACGCGGTGCCGCAGCGCGCCCGTGCTGCCGGCCGCGCCGCAGGCAGTCGAGGCAGCCGGCGGCATGCCGTTCGGTATCGGGGTCGGCGGGGGAGTCGTCGCCGCGGCGCTGCAAGACCCGTGACAGCCCTTTGGCCGGACGCGGCGGGACGGCCGGCGCCGACTCCTCCTTCGCCGGCGCGCGAGCCGCCAGCACGGCGACCGCCGTCGACTCGGGCTCGTCCGGCACCGGTCCGGCGGCGCACGCCCGTTCGGCGCCGCGAACCACCTGCCGGAGCGCGACCTCCAGTTCGGCGCGGCCCCTGCGCACCCGCATCGCGGCCCGCCGCGACGACATGCCGAGTGTCGCGCCGAGCCGCGCCGGACGCAGGCCGTGCCGGAACGCCAGGAACACGACCTCCTGGTCGACGGGCTCCAGCCGGGACAGGCAGCCGCGGAGCAGGTCGTGCGACTCGTCCGGGGGCGGCCAGTCGAGGCCGAGGTCGTCGTCAGCGGCACGGTCCACGAAGGGGGAGTCGGCGAACTCGCCGTCCCGGTCCCAGAACAGCACCTTCGCGCGGCCCCGCCGGACGCAGCGGCGCCGCGCCGCCCCGTACAGCCAGGGGCCGAGGTGCACGTGGTCGCGCATCCGGGGGGCGCGGCGGCAGGCGTCGATGAACGTGTCGTGGACGATGTCCGCGGCGACCTTCTCGTCCCCCGTCATCGACAGCGCGTAGTCGTAGAGGCGCTCGGCGTACTCGTCGTAGAGCACGGCCAGCGCCGCCTCGTCGCCTTCGTTCAGCCCCTTGACCAGCGCGCGGTCGGCCGAGTGTGCGGAGGTGGACAACCTGGGCATTCACGCTCCCGGCAGCGGCATGAGGGGTCCGCCCCCACGAGGGTCATCCGGACATTCAGCCCACCTTGCATACACCCGCGGACCCCATCTGCACCACATCATCTCCCGAAATCCACCGTTAAGGTAACACCCGGGTGAGTTATCGCCCCGTTCCGTGACCACGCGCGTCGTGACTCCGGGTCAGGGCGAGGATCAGCCGATCTGCCGAATCTCCAGGTCACCGTCCGCGTAACGGCGCCGCAGCACCTTCTTGTCGAACTTTCCGACACTTGTCTTGGGGACTTCGGCGATGAACGACCAGCGCTCGGGAAGCTGCCACTTCGGAATCCGGTCGGCCAGGAACTCCCGCAGCTGCTCCGGGGTGACCTCGGCGCCCTCCCGCAGCACGACCGACGCGAGCGGACGCTCCTGCCACCGCTCGTCGGGGACGCCGACCACGGCCGCCTCCACGATGTCCGGGTGCGCCATCAGGTGGTTCTCCAGCTCCACCGAGGAGATCCACTCGCCGCCCGACTTGATGACGTCCTTCGCCCGGTCGGTGAGGACGAGGTAGCCGTCCGCCGACAGCGTCCCCACATCGCCCGTCCGCAGCCAGCCGTCGTGGAACTTCCAGGGGTCCTCGTCCAGGTGGTAGGCGCCGGTGATCCACGGCCCGCGGATCTCGACCTCCCCCACCGCCTCCCCGTCGCTCGCCAGCACCCGGTCGCCGTCCCCGACGATCCGCATCTCCAGGCCCGCGAGGACGCGCCCCTGGCTGATCCGCGCCCGCCAGGCGTCCGCGTCGTCCGCGTCCACCGGCGGATGCGCCACCGACGCGACCGGCGACGTCTCCGTCATCCCCCACGCCTGGACGATCCGGACGCCGATCTCGTCGAACCCGCGCATCAGCGCCTCCGGCACCGCCGACCCGCCGCACGGCACGAGCCGCAGCGAACTCAGGTCCGACCCGTGCTCCTTCGTGTACCGCAGAACGTCCGACCAGATCGTCGGGACCGCCCCGGCCACCGTCGGACGCTCCGCCTCGATCAGCCGGACGAGCGGCTCCGCCTGCATGAACCGGTCCGGCATGGCCAGCGAGGCGCCCGCCATGACGGCCGCGTAGGGCAGGCCCCAGGCGTTCGCGTGGAACATCGGCACCACCGGCAGAACGACGTCGGACGCGCTCAGCCCGATCGCGTTGCCCGTGCACGTCGCCATCGAGTGCAAGTACGCCGACCGGTGCGAGTACACGACGCCCTTCGGGTTCCCCGTCGTGCCGCTCGTGTAGCACATCGCCGCGGCCGACCGCTCGTCGATCTCCGGCCAGTCGAACGTCGCCGGCGCCGCCGCCAGCAGCTCCTCGTACCGGTGCAGCTCCTTGCCGGCGCTCTCCAGCGGCGCCGTGTCCGCGTCCCCGACCACGACCACGTGCTGGACGGTCTTCAACTGCGCCAGCACCGGCGCCAGCAGCGGGATCAGCGACCCGTCCACGATGACGACCCGGTCCTCGGCATGGTTCGCGATGTAGACGAGCTGGTCGGGGAACAGCCGCAGGTTCAGCGTGTGCAGCACCGCGCCCATCGACGGGACCGCCAGATACGCCTCCAGATGCTCGGCGTTGTTCCACATGAACGTGGCGACACGCTGATCGCCGTCCACCCCGAGGCCGGGCAGCGCCCCCGCCAGCCGGGCGGCCCGCTCCCCGACCTCCGCGTAGCTCCGCCGCCGCGCCCCGTCCCCCGTCCAGGTGGAGACTTCGGCATCACCGAAGACCCCGGCGCCGTAGCGCATGATCGTCGTAATCGTCAGCGGAAAATCCTGCATGGTGCTGAACACGGCACGCCTCCTGCTCGATCGCGCGGCTCCCGGAGATAGTTTTGCCCCTTTTACCCAGGGGGGCGACCCCCTGGAACCCCCGTCACGACGCAGGCGATCCTCACGCCATGTTTCTGTCGCTGTGCCCGTTACGGTGCGTGGGCGCTGCGGTCGCCTGCGTCGTCGGGCATGCCCGCTGCGCTCGCTAGCGCTCCCTCCGCGTGCCTGCCCGCGCTCCGGCGGCCGAGCTTCAACCCCAGGAGGGGCAGAGCCCGGCACGTCCAAGAACCGCGCACCAGCCATCGGGCACGCCCATGCTCCAGCGGCCGAGGCTCGAACCCGAGGGGGCAGAGCCCGGCACGTCCAAGAACCGCGCATCAGCCGTCGGGCACGCCCATGCTCCAGCGGCCGAGGCTCGAACCCGAGGGGGCAGAGCCCGGCACGTCCAAGAACCGCGCATCAGCCGTCGGGCACGCCCATGCTCCAGCGGCCGAGGCTCGAACCCGAGGGGGCAGAGCCCGGCACGTCCAAGAACCGCGCATCAGCCGTCGGGCACGCCCATGCTCCAGCGGCCGAGGCTCGAACCCGAGGGGGCAGAGCCCGGCACGTCCAAAGGGATGGGCATCGGGCGGGACTAGTACAGCTCTCTTAGGCGGGTCATGGCTCGGGAGACGGTGGATTTCACTGTGCCTACGCTGATGCCCAGGACTTCGGCTATTTCGCGTTCGGACATGTCTTCGTAGTAGCGGAGCATGACGGCGAGGCGTTGGCGTTTGGGGAGGCGGTCCAGGGCGCGGCCCAGGGCGTCGTGCATCTCGCTGCGGTCGGTGTGGTCCTCGACGGGACGGTCGGGGACGCGGTCGGTGGGGTAGATGTCGAGTTTGCGGCGGCGCCACCAGGAGATCTGCGTGTTGACCATGGCGCGGCGGACGTAGCCGTCCACGGCGGCGCGGTCCTGGATGCGGTCCCAGGCGACGTAGGTCTTGGCGAGGGCGGCCTGGAGGAGGTCCTCGGCCTCGGCGCGGTCGCCGGCCAGCCGGGTCGCCGTGCGCAGCAGGACGGGCCGGCGCTCCGCCACGTAGTCGCGGAACTCGTCGTGCCGCGTCGCGTTCACTTCACCACCGGACCAAGGGGTTGGGGAGTCGGCGCCGGGCCGCTCCCGGGGTATGGTCGACGATCGCAGGAAGATCGTAATTACGGGCCTACATAAATCACATATCCGGGTCAACCAGTTCATAATCTTCATCCCAGGTAGATCAGACGTCCACCGGCAGCTGACTAATCGCGACAAATCCGTCGACAGGCGAGGTCATGGCACGTGAGCCTTGACTCGCTGTCTTCAGCCCCGTTGCCCAGAGTGATCAATGCCGGAGTGCCGCGATGCCGCCGAGCCCGTCCGTTGAAGCGCGCCGCCGCCGGCGCGCGGCCGTGTTCGGGGCGCCCCCCGGCCTCCCCGAGGCGGGACCGCAGCTGCGCGCGGTGAGCGGGATCATCCTCGACGCCAGCCCGCACCTGCTGGTGCTGGCCGCGGGCGGCACCGAGGTCCGGCTCGCGATGAGCGGGGACACCGGGGTCTGGCACGGCGGGCGCGGGGGCCTCGCCGCGCTGCGGCCGGGCCGCCCGGTGATCGTCCGGCAGAAGGCCAGTGGCGTCGTCGACCGGATCTGGGTCGGTATCGGACGCGTCGCCGGCACGATCCTGGCGTGCGGGCGGGACACCGTGGAGGTGGACATGGGCCCCCATCGCGGACGCGCCCATGTGGTGATCCCCCCGCACGCCCTCGGCCGGGTGCTGGTCCGGCACCCGCGCCTAGAGCCCGGCTACCTGATCGACGTGATCTGCGTCGGGTCCCCGGACGGGCCGCGCGCGGTGCGTCCCGGTACGTCCCAGCCCGGATACCGGGCGGACGACCTCGCCGCGCCCGAGCCGACCGCGCCCGTGTCCGGCGTGCTGCACGGGACGGCGACGTGGTTCGGGGAGGCCGGCGGTGAGGCGCCGGACGGGGCGGCCTATCCGGCGGTCGACTCCGAGGGGGCCGCCGGGGGATGCGCGGACGCCCCGTCCGGTTGCGTTCCGTTCCCGTACCTGTCGGTGGGGAGCGAGATCTCCGTCCGCAACGAGTGCGGCGGGCGGGCCGCGACCGTGCCGGTGGTGGAGTGCGGCTGCACGGCGGCCCGGTTCTGCGACCGGTGCGTGGAGTGCGACGCGTCCCCGCGCGGCCGGATCATCGAGCTGACGCCGGTCGCGTTCGCCGGGCTCGGCGGCGACCTCGACGCGGGCTGCTTCAACGCGTCCGTCCGAGTGGAGGGGCCATGGTGACGGCGTTCCAGAACACCCAGGTGCTGCTGCTCGCGGCGGTGCTGCTGGCCGCGTGCGCGGCGAAGCTGACGGTGCGGGAGCGGGCGGCGGAGGCGCCCGACCACGTGCACGGCGTGCCGGTGCCGGCCGGGCTCGCGCGGCTTACGGCGGTGCGCCGAAGCCGTGGCATGACGGTCGGGCTCGGGCTCGGCGAGGGCGTCCTCGGGCTGGCACTGCTGGTGACCTCGCACCTGTCGGTGCGGCTCGCGACGACGGTCGCGTTCGCCGCGGCGACGTGGGTGGTCGGCGAGCTGCGAGTGCGCAGGCCGGACGCGGGGTGCGGCTGCTTCGGCGGCCTCAGCGCGAAGAAGGTCGGGCGCCGCAGCGTGCTGCGCGCCGTACTGTTCACCGCCGCGGCGGTGGCGTCGCTCGGCGCGCCGCTCGCGGGCGTGGACGTGCTGCGGGACGTCCAGGTCCAGGTCGGGCTGGTGCTCGCGGTGGAGGTCGCCCTGTTCGCGGCGCTGTCCCCCGAGCTGGCGGAGTTGCTGGAGCGCCGGAAGATGCCCGCCGACCTGCCGTGCGAGCGGCGGCACAGCCCGATGTCGGAGACGTACGCGACGCTCTACGAGAGCGCGGCGTGGGCCGGGCATGAGAACGCGATCGCGAGCGCCGTCCCGCTGGACGTGTGGCGGGAGGGCTGCTGGCGGTTCGTGGCGTTCGCGGCCCGCATGGACGACCAGGACGTGGAGCTCGTGTTCGCCGTGTCCACCGCCGAACGAGACCGGGACGTGCGCTCGGCCGTCGTCGTGCCCGCGACCGTCTAGCCCGTTCGAGGGCCGCGGTCCCGGCAGGGACGCGGCCCTCGGCTCAGGGACGCGTCACCAGGTGCCGTCGCTCCCGAACTCGTCCTCATGGGTGCCGTACTCGTCCTCCTGGCGGGCGGAGTTCGTGTCCTGCCCGCGGTAGCGGTCGCGCTCGGACCTGTTCTCGGCGCCCGGCATCCGGCCGCCCTGGTCCTGCGTCTCGTCGTAGCCCACGGCCTCGTCATAGCCCATCGACTCGTCGTAGCCCATGGAGGAGGACGTCTCGTCCTGGCCGGCGTAGTCCTCCTGGCCGAATTCGTTGTCCGGGTCCTGACCGCGGAACCGGCCTCGATCCGTCATGCTTCCCCCCGATTTAGACCTTCCGCCCACTACATGGGCATTCGACCGGCTCCTACCCGCCCACACCCACCCGACAACACCCC
>NZ_JABXFD010000605.1 GCF_013372625.1 Actinomadura sp. BRA 177 | reverse complement strand
GCGAGCTCTTGGAAGTAGTCGGTGAGTTCGTCGGCGGCGTTGCGCCAGGTGAAGTAGGTGTAGGACTGGTGGAACCCGGTTTTGGCCAGGGTGTGCATCATGGCGGGGCGGGTGAAGGCTTCGGCCAGGAACAGCACGTCGGGGTCGGTGGCGCCGATGTCGGCCAGCAGGCGTTCCCAGAAGGCGACGGGTTTGGTGTGGGGGTTGTCGACGCGGAAGATGCGGACCCCGTGGTTCATCCAGTGCTGCACGATCCGTTTGACCTCCTCATAGAGGCCGTCGGGGTCGTGGTCGAAGTTGAGGGGGTAGATGTCCTGGTATTTCTTGGGCGGGTTCTCGGCGTAGGCGATGGTGCCGTCGGCGCGGGTGGTGAACCACTCGGGATGCGAACTCACCCAGGGGTGGTCGGGGGAGCATTGCAGCGCCAGGTCCAGGGCGACTTCCAGGCCGTGGTCGGCGGCGTAGGCGACGAAGGCGTCGAAGTCCTCCAGGGTGCCCAGGTCGGGGTGGATGGCGTCGTGTCCGCCCTCGGGTGACCCGATCGCCCACGGCGACCCGGGATCGTACGGCCCGGCGTCCAGGGTGTTGTTCGGGCCCTTGCGGAACGTGGTCCCGATCGGGTGTATGGGCGGGAGGTAGACGACGTCGAAGCCCATGTCGGCGATCGCGGGCAGCCGTTTCATCGCGGTGCGGAACGTCCCCGAGGTCGGCCCCCGCCGCCCCATCGGGTCGAACGTGGCCCCTTCCGACCGCGGAAAGAACTCGTACCAGGCCCCGTACAGCGCCCGCTGCCGGTGCACGACCAGCGGAAACCAGTCGCTGACGGTCAGCAGGTCCCGCAGCGGATGACGCTCCAGAACGTCCAGCACGGTGGGGTCTCCGGCGGCGGCGAGCCGTTCGAGCGCGTCCACGCCCCCGTCCGACATGAGGCGCGTGAGCCGGGTCAGGACGCGCCGGTCCTTCGCCGGCACCTCGCCCGCGGCCCGCGTGAACAGCGCCACGCCGTCCGCGAGCATGAGTTCGACGTCCTGGCCGCGCGGAACCTTGATCTGCGCGTCATGCCACCAGTGCGCGATCGGATCGCCCCACGCCTCCACCCGAAACGACCACGACCCCATCTCCGTGGGCGTCACCCGCGCCGACCACCGGTCCAGGCCCACCCCGACCTCGGACATCCGCTGCCCCGGCAACTCCTCGCCGTCCGGCGTCCGCAGCACCACCGCCGCACCCAGCATCTCGTGCCCCTCACGGAACACCGTCGCCGACACCTCGACCGTCTCACCCACCACGGCCTTCGCCGGCCACCGGCCACACCCCACCACCGGCGCCACGTCCAGAATCGGAATGCGACCGAGCTCGCCCTCCAGCTTCACCTGCATGTGCCCGCTCCCGCTCGTCGGCGCCGTCACCCGGCCATCGGTCCCAGACATCCATGCCCCGTCCGCAACTCGCCGCCATCCCCGCCACGACAAGATCATGCAAAGAACTGCCGTGCCGGTAAAGGGCGCGCGGAAAGGCAAGATCCCGGCAGGTGTGCACCTGCCGGGATCTTGCCCGCCCCCCTGGCTCACGAACGGCCGGGCCGGCCGTTCGGTCTAGCCGGCCGCGCGGATGACCGAGTCGATGCCGGCCGCGGTCGTGACGAGCCGCAGGTATTCCGGCTGCCGCAGCTCCCCGCCCATGAACGGGTACGGGTTGCGGTGGACGGCCGGGCTCGGCTCCTCCCTCAGCGCGGCGAAGTGGATCTCCCGGGCGCCGGTCGCCGCGACGATCCGGGCCACGTTGCGGTCGGTGACCCCGCCGCCGGGCATGACGATGATGCGGTCGCCGGCGTGCTTCACCAGTTCCGCGATCAGCGGCGCGCCCTCCAGCACGCTGACGTCCTGCCCGGACGTGAGGACGCGGTCGACGCCCAGCTCGACCAGGGCGTCCAGCGTGCCGAACGGGTCGGCGGCCATGTCGAAGGCGCGGTGGAAGGTGACGGGCAGTCCGTCCGCCGCCGCGATGAGCCGCTCGGCGACCGGACGGTCGATCGTCCCCTCGGGGGTCAGCGCGCCGATCACCACGCCGTGCGCGCCGGCCTCGCGGACGAGCCGGACGTCGTGCTCCATCGCCGCGGCCTCGTGCTCGTCGAAGATGAAGTCGCCGCCGCGCGGGCGGATGATGACGTTCACCTTGATGGACGACACGGCGGCGAGCGCCGCCCGGACCGTTCCAAGGGTCGGGGTGAGCCCTCCCTCGAACAGCGCCGCGCACAGTTCGACGCGGTGGGCGCCCGCCTTCTCGGCGGCGATGGCGCCCGCGACGCTGTCGATGCAGATCTCGTAGGTGAGGCTCACTGACGTCCTTCCTCGGTGGTGCGGATCTCGCCGACCGGGTGCCCGCCGCCGAGGACGGGGACGGCGGCCAGCGGTTCGGCCGGGGCCGTGCCGGCGCCGAGCGCGGCGAGCGCGCGCAGCGCGATGGCGGTGGTGGCGCGGGGGCTGCCGTCGATGACCTTCACGGCGACGGCGTGGCCCGCGGCGGTGGCGGCGATGAACACGCCCTCCGCGCCGCCCTTGGCGACCGTGCCGGGCAGCGCCCGCATGAACTCGGTATTGGCGTGTCCCGTCCCGCCGACGTACTCGGGATGGGTGCGCATGGCGTCGGCGACCGCGCGGGACTCGCCGGACAGGACGAGGGACCGCGCGGCCCGGGCGAGACCGGTCAGCGTGAGGCCGAACAGCGGCGCGCCGCAGCCGTCCACCGCGACGGGCGACGGCTCCTCGCCCGCGCCGTCCGCCATGACCTGCCGCACCATCAGCTGGAGCGGGTGCGACGGGTCGAGGTAGGTGTCGACCGGCCAGCCGTTCGCGACGCAGGCGGTGAGCATGGCGGCGTGCTTGCCGGAGCAGTTCATCCGCACCCGCGACTCGCCCTCGCCGGCCCGGATGAGCGCGGCCTTCGCCGGCTCGTCCTCGGGCCAGGACGGCGGGCACTGCAGGGCGTCCACGCCGAGGCCCGCGTCCGCGAGGATCGCCTCGACCGTCTTGACGTGGAAGTCCTCGCCGGTGTGGCTGCCCGCCGCGATCGCCAGGCGCTCCCCGTCCAGCGGCGCGCCCGCCCTCAGGCAGGCCAGCGCCTGGAACGGCTTGGTCGTGGAGCGCGGCAGGACGGTCTCCTCCGGATTGCCGCGCGCGTAGGCGAGGGTGCCGTCCGGGGCGAGCCCCGCGACGCTGCCGTAGTGGCGGCTCTCGACGAAGCCGTTCCGGACGACCTCGGCCAGAACTTCGTACATCACTTTCCTCAGGGTTTCGCGGCGGGGACCGCTTCGCGGACGGCCCGCGACGGACGGACGCGCTGCCGCGCCTCCAGCGTCCGCGCGAGCTTGGCCAGCGACGCGTTGATGACCAGGTAGATCAGCGCGATCACCAGGTAGGTCTGGATGAGCAGGTGGTTGTAGTTGGCGAGGACCTTCCCGCTGTAGAGCAGCTCGGCGTAGCTGACGACGTACCCGAGCGAGGTGTCCTTGAGCAGCCCGGCCGACTGGCTGACGAGCGACGGCAGCACCCGCCGCGCCGCCTGCGGAAGGACGATCAGCCGCATCGCCCGGCCCCGCGTCAGGCCGACCGCGAGGCCCGCCTCCAGCTGGCCGCGCTCCACCGACCGGATCCCGGCCCGGAAGATCTCCGCGAACGCGGCGGCATTGGACACCGACAGCGGCACGACGAGCTTCCAGAACAGCGGCAGGTCGACCCCGTACCTCGGCAGCGCGAACAGCACGACGTAGACGAGCAGCAGCGCGGGAATCGTCCGGACGATCTCGACGTACGCGGCGGACGGGACGCGCAGCCACCGCGACGGCGACACCCGCCCGAGGGCGAGCACGATCCCCGCCGCCATGGACAGCGCGATCGACACGACCGCCGCGTACAGCGTGGACCGCAGGCCCTCCAGCAGGTACCGCCACATGACCCACGTCCCGTAGGGACGCCACCGGTCGGCGGCGAGCTGGCCGTTGTCGGCGAACTGCCGCAGCGCCAGCGCGACGAGGACGGCGCCGGCCAGCACGGTCAGCGCGGTCGTGATCCGGATGCGCCGCCGGGCGCGCGGGCCCGGCTCGTCGAACAGCAGTCTCGAAGAACTCATCGCAGGATCGCCAGCTTCCGTTCGAGACCGCCGGTGACCAGCCCGAACACCCCGGACAGCGCCATGTACAGCAGGCCCGCCGTCACGAAGATCCAGATCGGCTGCGCCTCGGCGAGGTTGACCCGGTTCGCGGCGGCGGTCAGCTCGACCACGCCGACCGCCGCCGCGAGCGCGGTGTTCATCAGCGTCATGATCGCGATGTTGCCGAGCGGCTGGACGACCGTCCGCAGGGCCTGCGGGAGGACGACCAGCCGCAGCGACTGGACGAACGTCAGCCCGAGCGCCCGGGCGGCCTCGCCCTGCCCGGCCGGCACCGCGTTGATCCCGGACCGGATCGCCTCGGCCATGTACGCCCCCTGGTAGAGGGCGATGACGACGGCCGAGGTGGTGAACAGCCCGGCGATCACCCCGATCTCGGGCAGCCCGAACACCGCGATGACGAGCCAGACCAGCAGCGGGATGTTCTGCAGGACCTCGACGTAGGCCATCCCGGCGGCGCGCAGCACGCGCACCGGGCTGACCCGCATCGCGGCGACGAGGACGCCGGCGGCGAGCGCGCCCGCGAGTGCGAGCAGCGTCAGCTCGACGGTGAGCAGCAGCCCGTCGCCGAACTCCCCGAGGTGGTCGGTGATGACGTTCATCGGACGGGGACTACTCCGAGCCCGGCGCGGACCCGATGGCGGGCGGCTGCGGCGCGTCGCCCTCCACGACCGTGCCGATGGAGTTCTTCCAGACCTTCGCCCACAGGCCCGACTGCTGGATCTGCTTGAGCCAGTCGTTGACGAACTGCTTCATCTGGGTGTCGCCGTGCTTGAGGCCGATCCCGTACGGGTCCTCGGTGAACGGCTCGCCCTGGATCTTGATGGACGTGTCCTGCTTCGCGGTCGCGAGCAGCACCGCCTGGTCCTGGACGTAGGCGTCGCCGCGGCCCTGCTTGAGCGCCTGCACGCACTCGGGGTCGCTGCCGAACGTGACGATCTTCGCGTCCGGGGCGGCCTTCTTGATCGCCGGGATCGCCGGGGTGTTGGTGCCCGCGATGACCGTCTTGCCCTTCAGGTCGGCCGGGGCCTTGATGCCCGTCTCGTCCTTCTTGGTGGCGATGACGAGCCCGGAGCTGTAGTAGGGCCCGGCGAACGCGACCTGCTCGGCACGTTCCGGAGTGATGCTGTAGGTCTGGAACACCACGTCCACGGTGCCGTTGGACAGTAGCGCCTCGCGCGTCTCCGACGCCGAGTTGACGATCTTCACCTTGGGCTCGCCGATGATGTACTTGGCGAGCAGCCGGCCGAAGTCGGCGTCCAGCCCCTCGACCTCCTTGGTCGCCGGGTTCTGCTGGGACAGCAGCGGCGCGTCCAGCGAGCCGCCCACGATCAGCTCGCCGCGCTGCTTGATCTTCTCCATGGTGGAGCCGGCGGGAATGTCGGTCGCGACCGGCGCCGAGGCGAGCAGGTCGTCGGTCTTGCCGCCGCCGGCGCCGGGCACGGCCGAGTCGGAGTCGCCGCCGGAGCAGGCCGCGAGGCCCGCCAGCGACAGCGCGGCGACCGCGGCCACCGCCGCCCGCCGCAGCCCCGCAGGGGTACGCACCATGATCATCAACCTTTCTCGGGTGGCGCGCCACGTCCGGCGCGCCGGGGGATCGTGCGGTGAGCCCTTTTCGTCCTCGGTGGCCGCGACACTGTCGGGTCGCCGGGCCACGCCGGACGAAAAGGACTCAGTGGCTGAGGACCTTGGCCAGGAAGTCCCGGGCCCGGTCGCTGGCGGGGGAGTCGAAGAAGGCGGACGGCGTGCCGGTCTCGACGACCTCGCCGTCCGCCATGAACACGACGCGGTCGGCGACCTTGCGGGCGAACCCCATCTCGTGGGTGACGACCACCATCGTCATGCCGTCGCGCGCGAGGCCCGTCATCACGTCCAGCACCTCGCCGACCATCTCCGGGTCGAGCGCGGACGTCGGCTCGTCGAACAGCATCGCCTTCGGCCGCATCGCGAGCGCGCGGGCGATAGCCGCGCGCTGCTGCTGCCCGCCGGACAGCTGCGCGGGCAGCTTCTCGGCCTGCTCGCCGATACCGACCCGGTCGAGCAGCTCGCGCCCGCGCTTCTCCGCCTCGGCGCGCGACAGCCCGCGCACCCGCGTGGGCGCGAGCGTCATGTTCTGCAGGACGGTCTTGTGCTGGAACAGGTTGAACGACTGGAACACCATGCCGACGTCCGCGCGCAGGCGGGCGAGGGCGCGCCCCTCGGCGGGCAGCTCCTCGCCGTCGACGCGGACCACGCCTTCGTCCGGCGTCTCCAGCCGGTTCAGGCACCGGCACAGCGTCGACTTGCCCGAGCCGGACGGGCCGATCACCACGACGACCTCGCCGCGCGCCACGTCCAGGTCGACGTCGCGCAGCGCGGTGTAGCCGCCGAAGCGCTTGCTGAGGCCGCGCACCTCGATCATTCGGTCACCTACGATCCAACTTCCTTCGAAATCGAAGCCAAGACGGACGATAGAACGTCAAATCGATGTAAGTCAACGCGTTGCTGTACCAAGTTCGCACATGCTATCTATCTGGGGTGCGCAACAGAGACGACGGACCGGCTCCCGGAGCGGAGCTCCAGCGGAGCGGAGGGAGACGGTCTGTCCGGCGTTCGCCGGGGGGTGTGGGGGGGCGCCCCCCACAGGAGACGAGTCCGGCGGCGCTCGTGCGGCTGGTGGCGACCGGCCGGGCGGAGTCGCGGGCCGAGCTCGCCCGGCTGTCCGGGCTCGCCGCCTCCAGCGTCTCGCTGCGGGTCGAGCAGCTCATCGACGCCGGCCTGTTCGCAGAGGAGGGCGCCGGGGCCTCGCGCGGGGGCCGGCGGCCCCGCCGCCTCCGCCTCGCCCGGGAGGCGGGCGTCTTCCTCGTCGCCGACCTCGGCCCGCACCACGCCCGGCTCGCCGCCGCCGACCTCGCCGGCACGCCGCTCGCGGTGTCCGACCTCGCCTGCGACATCGCCGTCGGACCCGAGAAGACCCTCACCGCCGTCGTCGACAGCCTCCGCGCGCTCGCCCGCGAGCACGGGCCGGCGGACGTCGCCGTCCGCGGCATCGGCATCGGGCTGCCCGGCCCCGTCGACCCCGCCACCGGCCAGGTCGTCTCGCCGTCCCGGATGCCCGGCTGGAACGACTTCCCCGTCCGCGACTTCGTGACCGGGCACGCCGGCGTCCCCGTCCTGGTCGAGAACGACGCCAACCTCATGGCCGTGGGGGAGCACCGCCGGTCATGGCCGTCCCTCGACAACGTCATGGTCATCAAACTGGGCAGCGGCATCGGCTGCGGCATCATCGTGGACGGCCGGCTGCACCGCGGCCGCGGCGCCGCCGGCGACATCAGCCACGTGCGGATCCTGTCCGAGGCGACCGTCGACTGCTCCTGCGGTCACCCCGACTGCCTGGAGGCCCACGCCAGCGGCGCCGCGCTCGCCGCGTCCCTCGCCGCGCAGGGCATCACGGTGGACAACCCGTCCCAGATCGTGGACCTCGTCACCGACGGCGTCCCGCAGGCGACCAGCGCCGTCCGCACCGCCGGCCGCCTCATCGGCGACGTGCTCACCGGCCTCGTGAACTTCTTCAACCCGGACGCGCTCGTCATCGGCGGCAGCCTGTCCAACGCCGAGCCGCTCGTCGCCACCATCCGGGGCGTCATCTACGAGCGCTGCCTGCCCCTCGCCACCCGTAACCTGGAGATCGCCACGTCCCGCGCGGGCCGCGACGCCTCCATCCTGGGCGCCGGCCACCTGCTGCTGGACATCTCGGACGAATGGATCGACCGCGCCCTGGCCGGCTAGCGATGCCCGGCTAGCGATGCCCGGCGAGCGCCTCCCGGGCCGTCGCCACATCCGGCGCGATCGCGACGCGCCGCTGCAACCCGGCCACGTCCGACACCCGGCGGACGAGCCCGCGCGGCGGCAGCACCACCCACATGGGGACGCCCAGCTCGCTCGCCCGCATCTGCGAACGCGTGATCACGTTCAGCCCGTTGGAGTCGCAGAACGTGCAGCCGGTGAGGTCGAGGATCAGGGCCGGTGTCCCGGAGTCGAGGAGGCGCACGGCCTGGGCGAGGATCTCCTCGCCGTTGCTCAGGTCGACCTCGTCCGGGAACGTCAGCGTCCCGCAGGTCTCCGTGATCTCCACCCGCGCTGCTCCGAGATCCATGGTTCGCCCCAAAGTCGGATTCCTCACCTGGATGACAACGGGGGGTACTCCTCTGCGACTGTAAGCGTTGATCCTGGACGAATCCTGAAAGAAAGAGTCAAGTCTAGGACGTCCCTCGCCCATAACGCCGACGAACTCGTTCACTCGCGTTTCGTCCCGTTTCGTCACTTCTGACGCCTCCCTCGCCGCCCCGCCACGACCGCGGCGGCCTCCCTCGCGCCAGTCTCACTCCCGTTCCTGAACTTTCTCTGAGCGAACCCGAACCGCCCCCTGAGTCTCCGAGCCGCGCCGACGGGAGGCCCTGCGGGTGGGGTGTGGGGATAAAGGCCTATATTTCGGGCGGTGGGGTGCTAGAACCGGGCGCTTATACAAATCTGACGCTGCCGGCGCAGAGGAGAGTGTAAACATCGGGGGCTGCCCAATAC
>NZ_JABXFD010000118.1 GCF_013372625.1 Actinomadura sp. BRA 177 | reverse complement strand
CCGTACGGCCAGTCGCAGCAGCCCTACGGGCAAGCACAGCAGCCCTACGGGCAGGCGCAGCCGTATGGGCAGGTGCAGCAGCCGCTCGGGCCTGGGCAGGAGGGGTATGTGCCCGGGATGCCCTACTGGCCGGGGGCGCAGGGGCAGCCGGGTGGGTACGGGCCCGGGCCCTATGGGCCGGGGTACGGGATGCCGCCCGCCAAGGGGTCGTGGACGGTCGAGATGCCGCAGGGCAGGCCGTACCACCAGGTGGCGCGGAACGAGGCGCACCGGTGGTGGCGGCCGCTGGTGGGGAGCCTGGCGGTCCTCGTCGTCGGGATCGGCTCCATGCTGCTGCTGATGGTCGCCGGCATGATCGTCAAGGTGGCGGTCACCGGGGACCTCCCCGACACCAGCGGCACCGACACCAACTCGATCTTCGGTGACGAGACGGCCGACATCGCCTTCAACCTGGGGGCGCTCGCACTGTTCCTGCCGATCGTGCTGGCGGCGGCGTGGCTGATCCAGCGGCGGCGGCCGGGCACGCTGTCGTCGGTCGCGGGACGGCTGCGGTGGCGCTGGATGCTGGTGTGCTCCGGCCTGGCGGTCATGTTCTGCGTCGTGTCGTACGGGACGTCCATCGTGGCGGCCATCGCGATGGACGAGACCGGCGGCGAGGAGCACTGGGTCGGGTGGAGCGACTTCCTCGTCCCGGCGGTCGTGATCGTCCTGCTGGTGCCGTTCCAGGCGGCGGCGGAGGAGTACGTCTTCCGCGGCTGGCTGCTCCAGGCCGTGGGCTCCTGCACGCTGGAGAACGCCAGGAGCGGGATCGGACGCGTGTTCAGCGCCGTGTTCCGCACCCCGTGGCCCGGCATCGTGGTCGGGTCGGCGCTGTTCACCGCCGGGCACGGCTACACGAGCTGGGGCATCCTCGACATCTTCCTGTTCGGCGCGATCGCGGCGTGGCTGGCGGTGCGGACGGGCGGCCTCGAATCCAGCATCGCCCTGCACGTGTTCAACAACCTGATGGCGTTCCTGCTCCCGGCGGCCGTCGGCAAGCTCGACATGGAGCAGGGCAGCGTGCCCTGGCAGGTCGTGCTCGCGGACGTCGTCCCGATGGTCCTCTACGCGCTGGTGGTCGTGTGGCTGGCCCGCCGTATGCGCGTCCAGAAGCTCACGGTGCAGGACGACGTGCCGGTCACGGCGGAGTCCCAGCCGCTGCCCGTGTCATAGGACGCCCCACAGCGCGAGCGCGTCGAGGAGCCCCGGCGTGATCGGCAGGTCGCCGAGGTCGTCCGGGCGCACCCAGCGGGCCTCGGACGCGTCGTCGCCCGCGCGGAGCGTCCCGCCGGTCACGGTGGCCGTGTAGTCGTGGATCTCGTAGGTGGTGCCGCCGGGCCCGGGACGCTCGACCGTCCCGGCGTGGGCGCCGACGGCGACGTCCAGGCCGGTCTCCTCCCTCAGCTCCCGCGCGACCGCGGCCGGGTCGTCCTCGCCGGGCTCGACCCGTCCGCCCGGAATGGACCACAGCCCCTCGCCGGGCGGGCGCCCGCGCCGCACCAGCAGCAGCCGCCCGTCGCCGTCCCGCACGATCCCGCCGACGCAACGAATCCCCATGACCCCATTTTGTTCCCCCTTTCCCAGCCGGCTACCTGCCCGAACTTGACGATCCGGGACGTTGCCGCGCAGGGTGGGTAGTCATGAGGGCGGAGCCGATGTGCCCGCGCTGCGCGGGTCCTCTTCGCGCGCCGGATCTCTGGTCGAGCGACTGGAGCTGTGGCGTGCACGGCGCCGTACTGCCGAGGCAGCCGGCCAAGCGACCCGGCCCGGACGGGCTGGCCGCCGTGCTGCGCGACGCGCGGGTCCCCGTCTGGACGCCCTGGCCCCTTCCGCCGGCCTGGCTCGTCACGGGATTCGCCACGGTCGGCGACGACCGTTCGGGCGCGCGGGCGACGGCCGTCGCCGTGTCCGGGCCGGGGCTGCTGCGCGGCCCCGCCGACATGGTGCTGATCGCCGAGGAGCCCGGCATCGGGCTCGGCGCCCACTACGCGGGGCTGGACGGCGCCGACCCCGGCGAGGCGTTCAACGGGAGCCCGCCGCACGTGAAGCTGGACGTCAGCGGCCCGGCCGCGACCTGCGGGCGGTCCGTCCCCATGTGGGCGGTGCGCACCGGGCCCGACCGCGCCGAGCGGGCCGTGTTCGTCGGTGAGGCGATGGGCAACTGGCTGTGGGCGGTGCTGTGGCCCGCCGACGCCGGCGTCCTGATGCTGGAGAGCCAGAACCTCCTCGACCTGCGCGAACCCGGCATGGAACTCGACCTCCCCTACGGCGCCCACAGCCCGCGGCTCGACGACTGATGCGGATCGACCTGCACTGCCACAGCGACGCGTCCGACGGCACCAGGCCGCCCGCCGAGGTCGTCCGGCGGGCGCGGGCCCGCGAACTCGACGTCGTCGCGCTGACCGACCACGACACCGTCGCCGGGTGGGACGCGGCCGCGAACTCCCTGCCGGACGGCCTGACGCTCGTCCCCGGCATCGAGCTTTCGTGCCAGGAGGACGGCCGCAGCCTGCACATGCTCGGCTACCTGTTCGACCCGGAGGATCCCGCGCTCGCCGCCGAGCTGGCCCGGATCTGCGACGACCGCGTGATCAGGGCGCAGGGCATGGTGGACCGGCTCCGCGACCTCGGCGTGGACGTCACGTGGGGCATGGTCCGGGCGCTCGCGCGCGGCGAGGCGGTCGGCCGCCCGCACATCGCCCGCGCCATGATCGAGGCCGGCGTGATCAGGACGGCGGACGAGGCGTTCACGTCCCAGTGGATCGCGCAGGGCGGCCGCGCCTACGTCGAGCGGTACGCGCTGGACCCGGAGCGGGCGATCGGGCTCGTCCGCGCGGTCGGGGGAGTATGCGTGCTGGCGCATCCGCGGGCCCGCCGCCGCGGCTACGTGTTCGACGACGAGGTGATCGAGCGCCTCGCCGCCGCCGGGCTCGCCGGGATCGAGGCCGACCACCCCGACCACGTCCCCGAGGACCGCGCCCACCTGCACGGTCTCGCCAAGGCGCTGGGCCTCGCCGCGACCGGCTCCAGCGACGACCACGGCGCGCTCACCGGCGACCGGCTCGGCGCCGGGACGACCGCGCCGGACGCGTTCGAGCAGCTCGCGGAGGCCGCGTCCGGTAGTGACCTCCGTGTGCCGGATCGGGGCCGCGAAGCACGGTAGGGTGCGTTGCGTGGACGCGCGCATCGAACAGGTGGTGACGTCGGGGAAGCTCACCCTGGACGACACCGAGTACGACGTCGAGAACAACACCTACATCGTCGGTGACGACGACGAGGTCATCGTGATCGACCCGGCGTACGACGCCGAGGCCATCCTCAAGGAGGTCGGCGACCGGGAGGTCATGGCCGTCATCCTGACCGACGGCAACGAGCACCGCCTCGCCGTCGTGCTGGAGGTCGCCGCCGCCGGCGAGGAGGACGAGGAGGACTGGGCGCCGATCGCGATGCACCGGGCCGACCGGCTGCTGTGGCGCGACTACTTCGGCCGCCTCGCCAAAGCGGAGGAGGACGAGGACGACGCCAAGGCGCTCCGCTCCCTCGAACCCGACATCTGGCTGGAGGACGGCGGCGTCTTCGAGATCGGCGAGGCGCAGCTGGAGATCGTGCACACCCCGGGCCACACGCCCGGCAGCGTCTGCGTGATCAGCGAGCAGCTCGGCACGCTGTTCTCCGGCGACACGCTGCACCGCGGCCGTCCCGGCTCGATCGGCGGCCAGTACGAGGACCTGCGCAAGCAGCTCAACTCGATCGGCGCGCTGCTGACCCCGCTGCCGAAGGAGCTGAAGGTCCTGCCCGCGCAGGGCGAGGAGACCACGGTCGGCGACGAGGACGCCCGCTGGGAGACCTGGGGTTCCTTGGCGAACGAAGACGACTAGCGGTGGAGCAGCTGGGCTTCGAGGGGATGCCCCAGCGGCTGTACACGTGCACGCCGTCGCGGCTGAACACGTGGCTGGACTGCCCGCGCCGCTACCGGATGACCTATCTGGATCGTCCGATGCCGCCGAAGGGCCCGCCGTGGGCGCACAACAGCGTCGGCGCGAGCGTGCACAACGCGCTGGCCGGCTGGTGGCGGCTGCCGCTGCACGAGCGCACGCCCGAGGCCGCCGGCCGGCTGCTCGTCCGGGGCTGGCTGACGGACGGTTTCCGGGACGAGGCGCAGTCGGCCGAGTGGCGTGACCGGGCGCGGGAGATGACCGAGCGGTACGCCGCCGGGCTCGACCCGTCCGATGAGCCGCTCGGCGTGGAGCGCACGGTCGCGACCCGCACCGACCGGATCGCCGTCTCGGGCCGCATCGACCGCCTCGACGCGCGCGGCGCCGAACTCGTCGTCGTCGACTACAAGACCGGCCGGCACATCCTGACCTCCGACGACGCCCGGGGCTCCCTCGCGCTGGCGATCTACGCGGTGGCGGCGTCCCGCGTCCTGCGCCGCCCGTGCCGCCGCGTAGAGCTGCACCATCTGCCGTCCGGCGAGGTCGCGGTGTGGGAGCACACCGAGGAGTCCCTCGCCCGGCACATGCGCCGCGCCGAGCAGATCGCCGCCGAGGCCGCGGCCGCCGACGAGGCGTACCGTTCGCACGGCCGGGCGGACGACGAGACGTTCCCGCCGCGTCCGGGCACCCTCTGCGGCTGGTGCGACTTCGCCCGGCACTGCCCCGAAGGCCGGCAGGCCGCCCCGCGCAAGGAGCCGTGGGCGGCCCTCCCGACCGCCCCCTGACCAACGGCTTAGGCGGGGGCGAGGGCCTGCTGGGCGGGCCAGCGGCGCGGGTCGCGGAGACCGTAGAGGCCCTTGCTCACGTCGTAGCCTTCAGCGGCGAGCCGCTGCCGGGACCGTTCGAGCATGTCGCGGGTGTTCTTCGCGAACGCGTAGTCGTGCACCCGCTCGGGCACCGAGTTCATCGCGAGCCGGAACGACCGGAGCGCCGCCGTCACCGCGGGCTGCGGCACCTCGGGCAGCGCCCCGTACATCTGGCGCGCCCAGCCGGGCAGCGAGTAGTAGCAGAGCGCGCCGAACGGGAAGTAGCCCGGCTTGCCGGGGGAGAGGAACTTCAGGTTGTCGGGGAGCGTCGGCCACATGAGGAACCGGACGGTCTCCGCCGCCTCCTCGGTGACCCGCAGCCGCGGCCGCATCTCGGCGAAGAACGCCTCCATCTCGGCGACGCTGCCGGGGACGTCCTCGGCGTGCAGCCCGACGAGCGTCGCGGACGCGCGCTGCTCGTCCAGGTACCGGTCGGCCATGGCGCCGGTGAGCAGCTGCCCGGCCCGCCGCGCGACCTCCAGGTAGGAGTAGACCTCGGCGCAGTGCACCCACAGCAGCAGCTCGGGCTGGTCGAGCCGCTCCTTCTTCCCGGTGTCGTGGTTGAGGATGCGCAGGCTGCGGTGGATCTCCCGCACCCGGTAGGCGGCCGTCTCGACCTCCTCCGGGCTGCCGAACGTGCCGAGCCCCACGAAGTCGGACGTCCGCTGGAGCCGCCCGAACGGGTCCTCCCGGAAGTTCGAGTTCTGCCAGACGCCCCACATCGCCATGGGGTGCAGCGCCTGCAGCATCAGGCTGCGCACCCCGCCGATCCACATGGACCGGTCGAGGTGGACGCGCCAGGTGACGCTTTCCGGGGGCTGGATGGTCGCGGGCATGGGCACCTCCATGAGACAAACTCCAGTAAGTGTGTCATTACCCCGGCGTGACCTCGACACCGGCCCCTCCGTTTTGCTCCGCTGTCAGTTGCCACTGAAGAGTTCAGTCCGCCGCCCAAGATTTCAGAGATCCTTCCGCGGGAGGCTGTTCGACCACCGAAGATTTCAGTGGAGGTGGTTGGGATGCGGCGGCTGGGTGTGCGCAGGCTTGCGTACGTGCCGGCGCCGCTGGAGAAGGAGTCGCTGCTGAGCTGGCTCGACCAGGTCGCGGCGGAGTTCGGGGTCAGCCGTCCGAGGGCGGCTGAGATGGTCGGGCTGTGGGGCAGGGACCGCAGCACGTTGCACGTACTGGGCTTGCGGCTTCCGGCGAGGGTTCTTGAACGGGTCACCGCGACCACGGGACTGACGGCGACGCGGCTTGAGCTGATGACCTTGTGGAGGTACCGGCGCTCAGCCTTCATGCTGAAGACGTCTGGTCGACGGGAGGTCTTCACTGCCTCGGGCGAGTGGGTTCATGCTCAGACCTCGCTGGTGTGCCCGGAGTGCTTGGCGAGCAACGGCGGCCGCTGGCTATTGCCGTGGAAACTGGGCTTTTCCTACGCGTGCGTCGAGCATGGTTGCTACTTGTTGGCAGGTTGCGGGTGCCCGAGGGGCCGTACTGCTCGGGCGCCGTGGCCGAGGTTCCATAGCACCCGTTCGGTAGGGCAGTGCGCTGTGAGTTGCCCTGATTGCGGCCGGTGGCTTGGGGAGATGGAGGCGCCGCGAGCGTGCAGTGATGAGGTTCTCCGAGTCCAGAGAATCATCGATCATCTCTTGGACGCCCCTGGTGACGAAGAGGAGCTCAAACAGATCTTCCGCGATCTCAGGTGGCTGGCTGCCATGGCTCTGTCCCGGGCTGATGATGCCGTGGAGCTTCTCGACGGAACGGATCCGCAGATAATCGATCAGTTGTCGCGGCACGCCAATCTGCCGCGTAAAGAACGCGGCCTGTTGGCAGCTGACAATGACATATTGCTGAGAGCAGCCGGACTGGTTGTCGCTGCCCGTGTCGTATTCGCTGATAGTTTACTGGTCGGTGGCGCCTGGTTTGTCGAGGGAGTCGGCGCATGGGATGAGTTGGTGTTTCCCTTCGGGCGTGAGGGGACGGGAGTGGGGAGATGGGTCTCCGATCTCGTTCTGCTCGCAGGCAAGGTGGGCGGCCGGAACGATCTCTTCAAGCTCGCCGGACGGTATCGGGTGCCGCCCTCCAGGCGGCTTCGGCCTCCTGCGGAGCCGGGGTCGGAGGCGATATGAGCCTCCATACATGATCTGCGAGTGGCGCGCCCACCGGCAACGCGACCGAGAGGCGCTGGAGACCGACGTACTGGCCGGGTTCGTCTTGGCCCGGGCCGCGGCCGGGCTCGAGGACAGCACGATCGCCGCCGACGTCGTCCACCTGGAGCAGGTCTGGGCCTGGTACGGCCGGCTGCTGTGGAAGTTGGAGCCCGCCGACGCCGATGTGTACTTCGGCAAGGTGCTGCGCGCGCCGCGGTTGCGGCGGGTGGTCCCGGAGAAGCCCCGGTCGATGTAGATCCGATCGGCCGGGACGCCGGGACCGAGGAGCTGCCGCTGCCCCGAACTCACCGACGCTGCCGGGCACGTCCGCGGTTTCGCCGCGAGATGACCAACCGGCGGTGGCCACGCACACCCGTACCACCGAGCTGCTGCGGCAGAGGAGGCCGCGGATTGCTGATCGGTGATGTGGCCCGCCGCTCCGGGGTGAGCACCCGGATGCTCCGGCACTACAACGCCCTGGGGCCGGGTGGAGAGCTTGCGGTCGCTCGTGCTCTCGCTCAAGCAGATCGGGCGCGCGCTGCAGGATCCGCTTTCACGCCGTCCGCCCTGGTCAGCAGCCTCATCCGGTGGACGCGGGACCGCTTGGCGCGGGAGCAGGAGCTGCTCGAGCGGCTCGGCGCGATCGAGGTGTCGGCGCCCACCGACTGGCAGGGCGTCCTGCGCATCGCCGAACTCATCCGGGGAGCTCAACTCGACCAGCGCGGCGCGCAGGCAGCAGGCCGTCCTGGCCCGGACGGAGGGCGTGTCGGTTCTGGCCTGGGCGGTCCTGGCCGAATCCGACCCGCACGTCGCGGGCGCCCTGCGCTGGGCGCTCGCTCGATCTTGCGGCGAAGGCCTGGCGGCGCTGGAAGCCGCGTGCACTCGGAAGACACTGACGTCCGACGGCGCGCGGTGCAGGGGATCGCCGAGATGCCCGAGGCTCCGGGCGCCGCCGCAGTGCTCGCGGACGCCGACGGGGACCCGGACATGACGGTGCGCGGGCACGCCGCTCTGGCTTTGGGCGGACCTGCGTGGGCGCGGCCGTTCCCACACTCGTCAGCATGGTGGTCGAAGGCTTTGACGACGTCACCGCGGCGGAGGTCCTGCGAACACTGTCCCAGGACCCCAAATGCGCGGACCAGATCATGACCGCACTGGTCGACGAACTCGCCGCGCCCACCGCGGGCTCCGTGACGCGGATCCGCCTCATCCAGGCGTTGGTCGGACTCTCCGGAACCACCGTGCACGAAGTCCTGCGCCAACTGGCCCACGACGACCGTGCTGTCGCCCTCGTCCCCTCCGCCCTCGTGGGAGCTGTCCAACGGCAGTCTGCCGAAGACCAAGCCGTCAGGGATTTCTGAAGAGGACTCCTTAAAGCGCCATCGAGGCGCCACGGCTTCCGATCGCAGCATGCATGCTGCCGCCGGAATCGGAGATGGGTGTAGCTCGTTCTCAGTGAGCTCCTCGCCTGGTTTTTGTGGTTCTACTGGTTGATCGCGTGACCGTCTTTTACCGTGGGTGCAGGTGTGGTGAGGCGGTGTCGCGATGGGTTCGTTGCTGGATGAGCTGGCGCGGCGTGAGGCCGAGGTCCGGCAGCGGATCGAGGAGGTCCGTGAGCAGATCGCCGGGCTGGAGTTGCGGCTGGAGGCCGAGGAGGACCAGCTGTCGCGGTTGTTGATCACGCGGGAGACGGTGCAGGAGATCTTGGGCGGGGCGGCCTCGCCGGTGCCGGTGCTCGCGGGTGAGGGCCGGCCCGTCGAACCCGTCGGTCCGGCCGG
>NZ_JABXFD010000147.1 GCF_013372625.1 Actinomadura sp. BRA 177 | reverse complement strand
CACCCGCCCCCGAGAGCCGACCCCAACAAACGGCCAAAGCAGGCTGCGCGAAAGCCTGCGAGACAAGCCCCACGACAGACCACCACAGCAGGCGCCCACGGCACCCCCGCCGCAGCACACGACCACAGCAGGCGACCACGACACGGAGCCATAACAGCCGACTGCGGCAGGCCACACGACAGCCTGCGGACCAGATGATGAGCTTCCCCCGCTCCACGGACACCCGATCTAAGTTGACCTTGATCAACTTGGGGAGGAGTGTCTCGTGCCACCACCTCGCTCGCCTGAGTTCCGGCGTCGCGCCGTCGAGCTGGCCCGGACCGGCGACAAGTCGGTCTGCGCGCTGGCCAAGAGCCTGGGCATCAGCCAGTCGTGCCTGAGCAACTGGATCCGTCAGGCAGCCATCGAAGAGGGTGATCTCGACGGACTGCGGAGCAGGCCCCACAACAGACTGCCCGACCAGGGCACGCACGACCCCGAGCAGCCACGGCACGCAACCGCGGCACACGACCACGGCAGACGGACCGGCACGCAGGCACAACAGACGGCTACGGCAGGCAATACGGCAGGCCGCGGGAGCAGGCCTCCCGACAGACCGCCACGGCATGCAACCACGCGGCGCGGGCACGGTGGGGGGCTGTGGCACGGGTGCCCGGCGGTCGGCCACGGGATGCCAGGCGCGGCAGTCGGCCACAGTAGATGGCCGCGCCACGAGATCGCGGCAGGCTCCGGGGAGGACTCACGGCAGTACGCCACTGCGCGCCCTCCATGGCGGGGAGCAGGAGGCCGTGCACCCAGTCGCAGCACGACCGTGGCAGCTTGCCCGAGCGGGATTCATGGCAGGCGGATGTGGCGGGTGGCCTCCGGCAAGGCGCGTGGTGATCTGCGGGTTGGGCTCATGGCGGGTGGCCATGGCGGGTGGGGGTGTTTTGTGCCTGGCAGTGGGTCAGGTTCCGGCGGGAGGGAGCGCTTTGTTAGTCGTGGACTAGGTCGCCTCGGGTGGTTTTGGTGCCGGGGACGGGTTCGGCGGGGTCGGAGCCCAGGGAGATGATCTTGTTGGTTCGGTCGACGTGCACGACGGTGGGGACGAACTCGCGGGCCTCGGCGTCGGCGAGCTGGGCGTAGCTGATGATGATCACCAGGTCGCCGGGTTGGACGAGGCGGGCCGCGGCGCCGTTGATGCCGATGACGCCGGAGCCGCGCTCGCCGGCGATCAGGTAGGTCTCCAGGCGGGCGCCGTTGTCGATGTCCACGATCGAGACCTGCTCGCCGGGGAGCAGGTCGGCGGCGTCCATCAGGTCCTGGTCGATGGTGAGCGAGCCGACGTAGTGCAGGTCCGCCTGCGTCACCGTGGCGCGGTGGATCTTGGACTTGAACATCGTCCGGAACATCAGTGCTCCTTGCCGAGCTGGAGGTGAACGTTGTCGATGAGGTGCGTGGCGCCGACGCGGCCGGCGACGGCGAGGACGGCCTCGCCGCCGGAGGTGACCGGGGCGAACGTCGCCGGGTCGACGAGGACGAGGTAGTCGAGGACGAGGGGCGGGTCGGCGGTCGCGGCCTTGTCGAGGACGGCTGTCGCGGCGCCAATCACCGCGTCCGGTCCCTCGGCGGCGGCGTCCTCGCCGGCCCGGAGGGCGCGCGACAGCGCGAGGGCCGTACCCCGCTCGGCCTGCGACAGGTAGCGGTTGCGGCTGGAAAGTGCCAGGCCGTCCGGTTCGCGGACGGTCGCGCCGCCCATGATCCGCACGGGCACGTTGAGGTCGGCGACCATGCGGCGGATCATCGCGAGCTGCTGCGCGTCCTTCTCCCCGAAGATCGCCACGTCGGGACGGACGAGGTTGAGCAGCTTCAGCACGACCGTGAGCATCCCGTCGAAGTGGCCCGGCCGGGCCGCGCCCTCGACGACCTCTCCCATCGGGCCCGATTTCAGCGTGACTTGCGGTTCGTCCGGATACATGACGTCGCGGGTCGGCGCGAAGATCAGGTCGACGCCCTCGGCGGCGCACGCCTCGACGTCGGCGTCGAACGTCCGCGGGTAGCGGTCGAAGTCCTCGCCGGGCCCGAACTGGAGCGGGTTGACGAAGATACTGACAGCGACGGCGTCGGCGCTGCGGCGGGCCTCGCGCATCAGGGACAGGTGCCCCTTGTGCAGCGCGCCCATGGTCGGGACGAACGCGAGCGTGCCCTCGACGCGGGCGCGCGCCGCGGCGAGTTCCTCCCGCGTCCGCACTATGACGGGTTTCAAGCGACCTCCCACATCATCCGGCGACTCCTGCCCGGCGCCTCATCGCCGAGCCGCTTGTTGAGCACGACTTCCGGGCGCCCGGCCGCCGACTCGCACCGCTGTCGAACAATCCGCCCACCGGACACCCGATCTCGGAGCATCTGCCCTCCGAGGGGGTCCAACTTCCCGACGTCCGGTCCCTGCGTCTTGCCACCGGGCGTCCGATCGCCGGGCGTCCGATCTCCGAGCATCGAACTCCAGGAATCTTGATTCGGCCTCCGGGCCATCCGACCTCGAGACGTCCACCCCGAGGTCCTTCGGCCCTCCGGCGTCCGACCGTCACGCGTCTTACCTTCGGGTGTCCGGTTTTTGAACGTCTGGGTGGGAGCGGGCGCTTCCCGATCATTGGGCGCGGGCGCCCTTTGGTGGCCGGCCTCCGGGGTGACGTCGCGATCAGTCGAGGCGATCGGGCCGCGCGTACATTGCGCGGTGGTGTGCTGCTGGTGGGGGCGTTCGGGGTCTGGGCGGCCGGACGGGAGCGAGCGCTTCCCGGTCATTCGAGGTATCGGTCGTGCGACGGCGGCATGGTCGTCGGTCTCCCGAGACGACCGCGCATCCACCTCTGAAGGCTTGTTCACGGCCATTGGCTTCCCGAAGGCCGTGGCGTGGTGGGCGGGCTGCTGGTCGGGTGTGCAGCGGTGTCCGGGCGGGGTCAATCTGCCAGGGCTTCCAGGAGGCGTTCGGCGGCTTCGGGCTTGAGCAGTCCGGCGCCGAGGGCGCGGTCGGCGGTGAGGCGGGCCAGGGCGACGTAGGCGCGGCGGCTCTCGGGGGAGATCTTGGCGAGTTCCGCCAGGTGGTCGGAGACCGTGCCGGCGTCGCCGCGGGCGACCGGGCCGGTGAGGCCGTCGATGCCGAGGCGGAGGCCGTTGTCGAGGGCCGCGCCGAGGAGCGGGCCGAGCATGCGGCCGGGTTCGGCCACGCCGGCGCGGGACAGCAGGTCCATCGACTCGACGACCAAGGTGACCAGGTGGTTGGCGCCGCCGGCGAGGGCCGCGTGGTAGAGGGGGCGGGCGTCCTCGGTGATCCAGACGGGTTCGCCGCCCATTTCGAGGACGAGCGCCTCCGCGACCGGGCGCAGCGGCTCGGGCGAGGTGACGCCGAACGAGATGCCCGTGAGCCGGTTCACGTCGTCCGGGCGTCCGGTGAAGGTCATGACGGGGTGCAGGGCGAGGGGCAGCGCGCCGGCGCGGGTGAGCGGGTCGAGGATGGCGGTCCCGTAGCGTCCGCTGGTGTGCATGACCAGCTTCCCGGTGACGGGGACGCCCGCGGTGACCAGGCCGGACGCGAGTTGGGCAGTTCGTCGTCCGGGACGGTCAGCAGCACCAGGTCGGCGGCGGCCACCACGTCCTGCGGCGTCGCGACGTCCGCGCTGGGGAGGCGTTCCTCGACGCGGGTCCGCGACCGGTCGGACACGGCGGTCGCGGCGACCACTCGGTGGCCCGCGCGGGACAGCGCGGCGCCGAGCGCCGTGCCGACGCGGCCGGCGCCGACGACGCCGACCGCGAGCCGCGCGGGCCTGTCCTCCGGGGCCTCCGGGCTGTTTCCGGGCATGCCGGGGGCATCTGGGTCCATCGGTTCGTTCCAGTCCTCACAGGTAGGTACCGGACGGGCGCGAACCAGAGTACCCATGCGACCCGGTCACGCGGTCCGGCGGGTGGCGGGCGCCACCCCACCCCATTCAGTCATGCGCGAGGGACTCGACGATGGACGTCTTCGCGGCGCGCCGCGCGGGCATGACGGCCGCGAGCGTCCCGGCCAGGCCGGCGAGCAGGACGAACCCGGCGATCTGGAGATATGGCAGGGCGAACACGGATCCTTCGGCCATCGCGCTGGTCGCGGCCCAGCCGAAGGCGATGCCGAGCGCGACCCCGGTCAGCGCGCCGATCACGGCCATGACCACGGCTTCGAGCGACAGCATCCGGCGGAGCTGGCGTTTGGTCAGGCCGAGGGCGCGCAGCAGCGCCGACTCGCGGGTCCGTTCGACGACCGAGAGGGTCAGCGTGTTGGCGATGCCGAACAGCGCGATGACGATCGCCAGGCCGAGCAGCCCGCCGAAGATCATCAGCAGCATGTCGATCGCGTTCTCCAGCTGCTCCTCGAAGTCGGCGGTCGACTCGACCTTCGCGGCCGGGTACGGCAGCGCGGCCTGGTCGATGGCCTTGCGCGCCTGGTCGGCGGAGATCGCGTCGCTGGTCTTGACGTAGATCTCGGACGGGTCCAAGGCGCCGAAGTAGCGGACGAAGTCGGCCTCGGGCACGACGATACCGGTGAACTGGCCGCCCAGCTTGTACATTCCGGTGATCTTGACCGGGACGGTGCCCTGCCGCGTCTTGACCTGGAGGGTCTTGCCGACCGTCCATCCGGGGACGTTCGCGGCGCTCTCGTCCACGAGCGCTGTGCCTGGCTTGAGGTCCGAGACCGATCCGGTCTTCATCTCCGGTTTCGCGATCGAGCCCCAGGCTGACGCGGTCACCGTGGTGATCGACGCGTCTTCGCCGTTGACCTTGGTCTCCTTGTCACGGACCTCGACGACCTTCTCCACTTCGGGTCGCTTGCGGAGGTCGTCCCCAAGCGCGCGCGGGAGGTTCTCCGCGTTCTGGGTGGCGATCCTGAATTGGACGGGGAACTGCTCGTCCAGCTTGTCGGTCGCCGTCGCCTTGCCGCTCGCCGCGACGACCGCGAACAGGCTCATCAGACCGACGCCGACGGTCAGCGCGATCGTGGTCGTGGCGGTTCGGCGCGGTGCGCGCTGCGCGTTCGCGACCGCCAGCCGTCCCGGGACGCCGCCGAGCCGCGCCGGGATCGCGCCCGCGAACCGTGCCAGCGGGCGGACGAGCGCCGGCATCCTCGCGATGACCGCGAGGAAGAAGACGCAGCCGGAGAACGCGACCACGAACATCGCGGTCTCGCCCTCCTTCATCACCAGCGCGCCGGACAGGCCGATCGCGAGGCCGGCGACGCCGAGCAGGACGGCGAGGACGGTGCGCCAGACGCCGAGCCGGAACCGTCCGCTGCCCGGCTCGGTCTCCGCGCGCAACGCCGCGACGGGTGCGACACCGGTGGCCGCGCGGGCGGGCAGCAGCGCGGACAGCACGGTCACGACGACGCCGACCGCCAGCCCGATCACGATCGTCCGCAGCGCGAGGGACGGTGCGGTGAGCGCGATGGTGCCGTTCAGCCGGCTGATCAGGACGAGCGCGCCCTGCCCGAGACCGACGCCGGCGGCGAGGCCCAGCAGCGAACCGGTCAGGCCCACCACCGCGGACTCGGTGAGGACGCCGCCGAAGATCTGCCGGCGGGTCGCGCCGACGCAGCGCAGCAGCGCCATCTCCCGCATCCGCTGCGCGACCAGGATCGCGAACGTGTTGTAGATGACCAGGGCGGACACCAGCATCGCGACCAGCGCGAAGATCAGCAGACCGGCGCGGATGATCTTCGTGTCGGCGCCCGCGGCCTTCGCCAGCTTCGCGCCGAGCTCCTCCCCCGTGTAGACGCCGGTGCCGGGGCCGGTGGCGGCCTTCACCGCGGCCTTGGACACCGTGCCGGCGATGTCGATCTCCTGGTAGGTCTGCTGGCCGGTCATCCGGGACGCGGTCGCGGGGTCGAACCCGACCGCGCCGAAGATGCTCGCCTCCTGGTCGATGCCGAAGTCGACCAGCCCGACGACGCGGAACTGGTGCGGCCGGTTCTTGGCGTCCAGGACCGTCACCGTGTCACCGACGGTGAAACCCTCCCGCTTGGCGACCTTGCTGTCGATGACGGTCTCGCCGCCGTTGGACGGAGGTCGTCCCTTGTCCACGTCGTAGCGGAGCAGACGCCCGGACGGCACGGACATGCCCATCGTGGGGAAGTCGCCCACCGTCTTACCATTCTTGCCCACCAAGGCGGCCTCGCCCTTAACCGTCCCTTGGGCCTCGGTCACTCCGGGCAGGGAACGCACCTTCTGCAGCAGCGAGGTGGGGATGCCCTCGGTCGCGTGCTCATCGGGGACGACGGCGATGTCAACCTTGTCTGCCGACCGTGCGAACGTCTTAGCGACACCCTTGTTCATCGTGTCCGTCAGCACGAACGTGCCGGAAATGAAGCCGACGCCCAGGGTGATGGCGACTGCAGTGAGGAGAAGGCGGAGTTTGTGGGCGCGAAGGCCCGCAAGGGTCGTTCTCAGCATTACGCCCCCAGAGCCTTGAGTCGGTCCAGGACGGCCTCTGGGGTCGGCTGGTAGATCTCGGAGACGATTTCACCGTCGCGTAGGAACACCACCCGATCGGCGTAGGAAGCGGCCACCGGGTCGTGAGTCACCATCACGATCGTCTGGCCCATCTCCCGGACGGACGAGCGCAGGAACCCGAGGACCTCTGCGCCTGCCCGTGAATCCAGGTTGCCTGTCGGTTCGTCCGCGAAGATGACCTCGGGACGGGCGACGATGGCGCGCGCGCACGCCACCCTCTGCTGCTGGCCGCCCGACAGCTCGGACGGACGGTGCCCGAGGCGGTCGCGTAGCCCGAGAACGTCCACGACCTGCTCGAACCAAGCACGGTCGGGCTTGCGTCCGGCCAGTTCCATGGGCAGCAGGATGTTCTGCTCGGCGGTGAGCGTCGGCAGCAGGTTGAACGCCTGGAACACGAAGCCGACCCGGTCGCGGCGCATCAGCGTCAGCTGCCGGTCGCCCATCCGGGTGATCTCCGCGTCGCCGAGCATGATGCGTCCGCCGGTGACGGTGTCCAGCCCCGCGAGGCAGTGCATCAGCGTCGACTTCCCGGAACCTGACGGGCCCATGATCGCGGTGAACGCGCCGCGGGCGAACCCGACGCTGACCCCGCGCAACGCGTGCACGGCCGCGTCACCGGACCCGTACACCTTCGACACGCCCTCGGCCATGACGGCCGGCAACGCTGCGGCGGCGGGTGCTCCCCCGGGCGGATCGGCGAACGTGCTGGTCACGGTGACTCCTTCAGAGTTCGTCGTGGTCTTGGTTGATCGACAACCATGCTAGGAATTCACGCCGCCGCTGCCATCGCCCCGTCGTCCACGCTCCGCGTCACTCTCACGGCTATCCGGATCGCCCGCGTACGACCTGAGTCGTACAAGCCCCTCCCCCCACTCACCGACGCTGCTGCGCAGCCGGGCACCGCCGCGCACAGCGGCCCCATAGCGAGGCGAAGCGGGCACGGATGCCGGGTCTCAGCGGGCATGGAGAAGCGCCGGAGACCTGGATGGTCTCCGGCGCTTCGGGACGGGCGTGAGGGGCCCGTTCAGTGGTCGATCAGCCGTGCACGGCGGCGCCGCCCTTGCAGCCCCCCGAGCCGGCGATCCCGAGGACGGCCACGGCGTTGCCGCAGACGTCGACGGCGGCGGAGATCGGCGCGATCACCTGGTTGCCGCCCAGGATGGAGAAGTTCCCGCTGGTGTGGTTGTTGGACCCGATGCCTCCGCCGTCGTGGCCGTGGTGGCCGTGGTGGCCGTGGTGGCCGTGGTGGCCGTGGTCCCAGCCGCCGCCGTAGGCGGAGGCGTAGGCGGGCGTCGCGGCCAGGGCGGAGCCGGCGACGGCGAAGCCGAGGATGCCGGTCGCGGCAAGCTTCTTGAACACGAAAGTCCTCCCGTACGTGGGCTTAGCAGGCCCGTTCTGACATTGCCGACGTCGCCCGCGAAGACGGCGTCGCGTACCGTAGTTACCCAGCTACTCTCAGGTAGGGCAATGCCGAGCGTCACGATGAGGACAAAAAGTCACCATGGAGTAATCAAGGCGTTACACAGAGCGACCTCTTTGACCGCTTTTCACCAGACCTGTCTCATAGGCGAAGACGACCGCCTGCACCCGGTCCCGGAGGCCGAGCTTCATCAGGATCCGTCCCATATGCGTCTTGACCGTCGCCTCCGAGACGTAGAGCCGGCCCGCGATCTCCGCGTTCGACATGCCGCGCGCGACGAGCCGCAGCACCTCGCCCTCCCGCTCGGTCAGCGTCTCCAGCGCACCGCCCGCCTTCTCCTCGGCGTCCGGCAGATGCACCGCGAACCGGTCCAGCAGGCGCTTCGTCGTGCTCGGCGCCACGACCGCGTCCCCCGAGTGCACCGCCTTGATCGCCTCGATGAGCTGCGCCGGGCCGGCGTCCTTCAGCATGAACCCGCCGGCCCCCGCCTTGATCGCCGCGAACGCGTACTCGTCGAGGTCGAAGGTGGTGAGGATGACGACTTTCGGCCCGGATTGCGCCACTACCAGGCACGTCGCCTCGATCCCGTCCATCCGCGGCATTCGCACGTCCATGAGGACGACGTCGGCGCGCGTGCTCCGCAGCATGTCCACCGCCTGCACGCCGTCGCCCGCCTCGCCGACGACCTCGATGTCGGGCTGCGCGTCCAGCACCATCCTGAACCCCGCGCGCACCAGCTCCTGGTCGTCCACGAGCACCACCCGGATGGGCTCCACCACGTCCTCGACCTCCGTCATGCCGCGACCTCCTCGCGTACCGGGATCTTCGCGACCACCTCGAAGCCCCCGCCGGGACGCGGAGCCGCACGGACGTCGCCCCCGTACACGGCGACGCGTTCGCGCATTCCGGCGAGGCCGTGGCCACGGCCGTCGTCGAAGGCCGCCGCGCCGCGCCCGTCGTCCGCCACCTGGATCTCCAGCGCGTCGTCCGCGTAACGCAGCCGGACCGACACGTTCACCCGCGGGCCTCCATGCTTGAGCGTATTGGTCAGCGCCTCCTGGACGATCCGGAAGACGGTGAGCTGCCGTCCCTCCGACATGGCCGCCGGCGTCCCGTCCACCTCGTAGGTCACCGCGAGCCCGGACGCGCGGACCTGCTCCACCAGGTCGTCGATCTCGCCCACCCCCGGCTGCGGCGCGAACGCGCCCGCGTCGTCGTCCTCCCGCAGGACGCCTAGAAGCCGCCGCATCTCCGCGAGCGCCAGCCGGCCCGTCGAGGAGATCGTCTCCAGCGCCTGCCTGGCCCGTCCCACATCGGTGTCGATCGCGTAGGACGCCCCGTCGGCCTGCACCACGATCACGCTGACGTTGTGCGCCACGACATCGTGCAGTTCCCGGGCGATACGGGCCCGTTCGGCGGCCATGGCCACCTTGACCTCGTTGTCGCGTTCGCGCTCCAGCCGCTCCGCCCGCTCCTCGACCGAACGCAGGTAGGCGCGGCGCGTCCGCATGTGCAGGCCCAGCAGGTAGACGCCCGCCACCAGCACCGTCAGCATCAGGAACGCGTACTTGCGCTCGTCCGCACCGGTCGAGTACCGCACCGCGGCCATGCTCGCACCGGCCAGGCCGACCAGCGCCGCCGCGATCCCCCAGCGGAACGAGCAGGCGGCCGTGACCGTGTAGATCCCCATGAGGACGCCGATGTTCGCCTGCACCGGCTGCACGTCCACCACGCACTGGACGAACGAGATCAGCGCGACGACCGCGAACACTGAGCGCGGAAACGTCCGGCGCAGGACGAGCGGCGCGGTGAGCAGCACCGTCAGCAACGCGTACCAGCGCACCCCCATCCCGTACGCGCCGCCCAGCAGCGTGGGCACGGCGATCAACAGGATCGGCACCGCGAAGAACGCGTCGACCAGCGGTTTCTTGCCCCGCAGCCACTCCCACACGCTCGCCACCATGCCGACAGCGTACGTACGCGCTGGTCAGCCTGGGATCAGCCCAAGGTCGGACCCACCTCCACCCCAAGAACGGCCTACCCCACCCCCCGCAGGCCAGAGGGCCGGCACCGGAGGTAGTGGTCGACGCCGGGTGGACGGTCGCGGCCGGCCGGCATGGCGGAACGGGCCGCGGCAGATAACACGGCAGACGGCGCTGCGGATGGCGCGGCACGAGGGGTTGCGCGCGGTAACGTCACAAGCGTGGCGGCGTTGGTTTCCGAATGGCTGACATGGCGCACGGCGATGGAGCGGGCGCTGTACGGGGAGGACGGCTTCTACCGGCGCGGGGAGCGGCCGGCCGAGCACTTCCGCACCTCGGTGCACGCCTCACCGCGCTTCGCCGCCGCCATCGTCCGCCTGCTGGTCGAGGTCGACGCCCTGCTCGGGCGGCCGGACCCGCTGGACGTCGTCGACATCGGCGCCGGGTCCGGGCGGCTGCTGGGCAACATCCTGGCCTGCGCGCCCGCCGATCTGGCGTCCCGGCTCGTCCCTACGGCGGTGGAGATCGCACCCCGCCCCGCCGACGTCCCGTCCCAGGTCATCTGGCGGCCGGACCTGCCGCAGCGCATCACGGGGCTGGCCGTCGCGAACGAGTGGCTCGACAATGTGCCGCTGGACGTGGTCGAACGCACGCCGGACGGCTTCCGTACCGTGCTCGTCGACCCGTCCACCGGCAGTGAGCGTCCAGGCCCGTCGCCGTCCGCCGAAGACCACGACTGGCTGGAGCGCTGGTGGCCGCTCAGCGAACCCGGCGACCGCGCCGAGATCGGCCACCCGCGCTGCAACGCGTGGGCCTCCGTGGTCGGACGGCTGTCCCGCGGGCTCGCGCTCGCCGTCGACTACTCGCACTCGCGCGAGACCCGCCCCGTGTACGGGACGCTGACCGGCTACCGCGACGGCGCCACCGTCCCCGCCGTCCCGGACGGATCATGCGACGTCACCGCGCACGTCGCCCTGGACGCCTGCACCACCGCGGGTGAACGCGCCGGCGCCACGTCCACCCTGCTGACCACCCAGCGCGACGCCCTCCGCGCCCTCGGCCTCTCCGGCACCCGCCCGCCACTCGACCTGGCCCACCGCGACCCGCGCGCCTACGTCGCCGCCCTCTGCCACGCCGGCGAGGACGCCGAACTGACCGACCCGTCCGGCCTGGGCGGCTTCGGCTGGCTGGCCCAGACCGTGCACATCCCCATCCCAGCCGTCCTCAAAAACTGACCCGCACCCCGCCACCCTGGAGCGTCCACCGCGCATGCAACGCACGAGTTCCCGGGCAGCAGGGCAGCACCCCACGTGCAAGACGTACAGGCCACCGACGCACACCACACCCGGACCACCACCACGCATACAGCAGGGGCAATAGAGCAGCGCACCACCTACAACGCCTACAGGGCACCGACGCACACCACACCCGGACCTCCACCACACGTACCGCAGACGCACAACATCCAGGGACGGTAGAACAGCGCACCACCTACAACGCCTACAGGGCATCACGCTCGAACCCTCTTGCCTGCGCGGCGGACGCACGAGGTTCTGGGTAGTGAGTTAGCACTCCACGCGGAGGGATTGCAGGCCACGTAGGACGTAGCCGGGCTTCCATTTCGGCTCGGCCGACAGGCGGAGGTCCGGTGCCACGCGGAGGAGCGCGCCGAACGACTCGGCGAGTTCGATGCGGGCGAGCGGGGCGCCCAGGCAGTAGTGGATACCGAGTCCGAACGTGATGTGCGGGTTCGGGTCACGGGACAGGTCGAGCCGGTCGGGGTCGGCGAACACCTCCGGATCACGGTTGGCGGACGCGAACTGCAGCGCCACCTCGGAGCCGCGGGGGATGTCGACGCCGGCGACCGTGATGTCCTCCAGGACCCAGCGTTCGAACATGGGCGCGGGGGTGTCGTAGCGCAGCAGTTCTTCGACGGCCGTGGGGACGAGTGACGGGTCGGCGCGGAGTCGTTCCAATTCAGCGGGGTTGCGGAACAGCGACCACCAGCCGTTGCCGGTCGCGTTGACCGTTGCCTCGTGTCCGGCGTTGAGCAGCAGGACGCAGGTGCCGATCAGCTCGTCCTCGGTGAGCCGGTCGCCCTCGTCCACGACCTGGGCCAGCGCGGTGATGAGATCGTCGCGCGGCTCGTCCCGCCGGGTGCGCGCGAGACCGCGCAGGTAGTCGGAGAACTCGACGGCGGCGCGGACGGCCGTGCGCTGCGCCTCCTCCGGCGGGTTCAGTTCGTACATGCCGCAGATGTCGGCCGACCACGGGCGCAGGAGAGGACGGTCCTCGACGGGCACACCGAGCATCTCGGCGATCACGTTCACCGGCAGCGGCTCGGCGACCTCGGCGAGCAGGTCGCCGCCCCCCTTCGCGGCCAGGGCCTCGGTCAGCTCACCGGCGAGGCGCCTGATCGTCGGCCGCAGCCCCTCCACCATGCGGGCGGTGAACGCCTTGGACACCAGGCGCCGCAGCCGGGTGTGCACGGGCGGCTCCACGTCCAGCATCCCGGCGCGGACCAGGTCCCAGAACGGCTTGAGGAAGTCGGCCTCCGGGCGCTGGCCGAACTCCTCGTGGCTCGCGATGTGGAGATACGACCGTCCGAGCCTCCGGTCCCGCAGCAGCGCGTCGACGTCCTCGTAGCGGCTGATCACCCACTGCCCGGTGGGCTCATGGAAGAACACCGGGCGCTCCGCACGGAGTCGCTCGAACGCCGGATAGGGGTCCGCCACGAACTCCGGGGACCAGGGGTCATATGCCGCATCACTCATGTTCCGAAGATATGCGCATCCCGATGCGGCAAGCGCGCGGCCCTCCTCGCACGTACGAGGAGGGCCTTGCGGCGGGGGGCCAGCCACCGGGGACGGCTCGGGTCACCATCTGCTCCCACTACTCGGCCGACCCAGTCCACGGCAGCTGGCGGGCTCACATCAAACCGACAACACGACCCGCCAGGAACACGTCATCCACCGTCCGCCCCAATCTGAAGACTCAACCGCCCCGACCCGCCGCCGACCACGGGCTCACATCGAGACGGGCTGACCCCCGGGGATGCGTCATCCATTGCCCGTCCTAGTTGAAGGCGACAATTCGGCCGACCCGGTCCGCCACGGCTGGCGGGCTCGCTTCGAGACCGACGACGTGGCGGCCGGGAACGTGTCATCGGTCGTCCGTCCTAGTTGAAGGCGAAGGTCGGTGGAAGTGTCCTGTGCCTGAAGAGGGCGGCGGGGACGGCGTCGGCGAGGGCCTTGTAGCCGGTCGGGTTCAGGTGCAGGTGGTCACCGACGTCGTAGGCGGGGAGCAGCCGGCCGGGATCGGACGGGTCGCGTGCCGTGCGGTCGAAGTCGATCACGGCGTCGAAGCGGTGGCTGGTGCGGATCCAGGTGTTGACGGCGCTGCGCGCGCCCTCCCTGTACCCGTCCGGGTCGTCGTACATGGTGTTGCCTCCGAACGGGGTGAGCGTCGCGCCGTACACCCGGATGCCCTGCGCGTGAGCGCGGACGATGATCTGGTCGTAGGCCGCGATCAGGCTGTCCGCGACTTCCTTTTGTGCCTGCGGAGTGGCTGCGGCGGTGCCGATGTCGTTGACGCCTTCGAAGACGACCAGCCATTCGACGCCGCTCTGCGCCAGCACGTCGCGGTCGAGCCGGGCGAGGACGTTGGGGCCGAGCCCGTCGTTGAGGACGCGGTTCCCGCCGGCGGCCTGGTTCACGATCGCGATGTCGGACGTGGACGGGTGAGACTGCAGCCTGTCCAGGAGCTGGTCCGGCCAGCGGTCGTTCTTGTTGGTGGTGGAGCCGCGTCCGTCGGTGAGGGAGTCGCCGAGCATGACGGCCGCCGCCGTGGCGTGCTTGGCCCACACCTCAAGGCCGCTCAGGAAGTACCAGTGGTCGGCGGTGGTGGCCCTGGACAGGTCGGTGTCCGCGACGTGGTCGCCGGCCAGCATGTAGGACGTGGTCCGGGAGCCGGGGTGGGACGTGATGTTGGTCGAGGCCTGACCGTCCGCCAGATAGATCGTCACCGTCAGGATCGACCGGGGCGCCACCGGGAACTTCAGCGGGTCGGACACCATCTGCGCGCCCATCGGAATCACGACGGATGAACTGCCATGGAAGGTCACGGACCGGGACGTCTTCGGCTCGATCTCGCCGACGCCCGCCGGCCGGCAGCGCCACGGAAACCTTGGTGATGGGGAGCGCGGCGCCGCCGAACGCGTTGGAGAACCGCAGCCGCAGGTTCCGGCCGCCGGCGGAGACGCGGATGGTCTGCCGCAGCGTCGCGTCGTCGAAGACCTTGTCGTCCTGCGTGAACGGCGGAGGAGGCATGTTGTTCGGCTCGGTCAGCTGCGGCATCGACACCCAGCTGTCGACCCAATGGCCGCCGAACTTGGGCGCGGCATGGCCGGCGGCGATGCGGGACTCGCCCTCCGCACCCGTGAGCGACGCGGCGACCATGGCGACCGCGAGCAGAAGGACGGCAATGAGTCGGCCGGCCGGACTCATCGTGTTCACGCGTTGCGCGAGCGCATGGACAGGCGGAAAGCGTCTCACCACAGGTCTCCGATCGACTCCGCGAACGAGGCGAACCATTCGAAATGTTTCGATCACTTTCGAACTTCTGGCTGAACGTACGCCGGGCACATCACCGAGTCAAGAACAACTTCACGACCTTTCTCCCAAGCTTCGACCGGCCTGGCGCCAAGGAACTCGCCTACTCAAAGCTCAGACGCTCCATTGACCCCGCTCCCAAGGCGGCGTACGTTACCCAGCAACACCGCCGATAAGTTTCGAAACTTTCAGCCCATGCTGGTCCCGCCTCGGTCACTTTGACTCCAACCTCGCCCTGAATCGCTACGCCCACTGGGAACCGGTTTCTCCTCCCGCGGAGTAATGATGATCAAGATCTCGCATTCGTCCGTACGATCTCGCCGTGGGGCGGCCTCTTCGGCCGCTGTGGTGGCGGCTGCTGCGGCCGCCGTCGCGATGACTCCGGCGGCCGGGCACGCAACCGTCGCCGGCAAGCACTCGCACTGCCCCAACGGGTACGTGGCGCTCACCTACGATGACGGGCCTACCGCCGCGACACTGCCCACGCTGCTGGACAGGCTGCGCGCCGCCGGAGCCCGGGCCACCTTCTTCAACCAGGGGAACAATGCCGAGGCCCGCCCCGACCTCGTCCGCGAGGAGCAGCGCGCCGGCATGTGGATCGGCAACCACACCAACACCCATCCGCATCTCCCCCAGTTGGGGGAACCGGACGCCTTCAAGGAGATCCTCGGCACCCAGCTGTCCCTGCGCCGGATCACCGGCCGGTGGCCCACGCTCTTCCGGCCGCCCTACGGAGAGACCAATGACCAGGTCAGGAGGGACGAGGCCCGCCTGAGAGTCCTGGAAGTCCTGTGGACGGTCGACTCCCGGGATTGGGCCGGAGCCGGCACCGACGAGATCGTGGCGGCTGCGCGCACGCTCCAGCCGGGCGGCATCATCCTCATGCACGACTGGGCGCAGGCGTCCGTCGACGCCGTACCGCAGATCGTCAGCGACCTGCGGGACCGCGGGCTCTGCCCCGGCAAGATCGCCTTCACCCCGAAGAAGGTGCCCTTCGGCGACACCTATTTCCACGCGACCGCAGTAGCCCCCTGGCACTCCTGACCACCCGCCCCGCAACGGCTGGGTCGAGAGGCTCAGCGAGTCATGGCCGATGGTGTGCTTTCGCGCGGAGGGACCACCGGAGCACAATGGAGCCATGGCCGACGAAAGTTCCGGCGAACGCAGTGAGCAAGATCCACCTAACACGGCTTCCTCGAAATCCGGGGAAAGCGGGCAGTTCTTGTTGTCCAGTGATCACTTCTCCGTGGCTACCTCAGAGCCGATGAGTCCCGGCCTGCACCGAGCTCGCCTCGAGGTTGCAATGCAGCCAAGCGCAAGGGAATTCGATAACAAGTGCCGTAGCGAGCGGCGCCACCGCCCCGAAGACAGAACTGCCTAGCGAACGACGACGTACCGTCATGGCCAAGGTGGTCGGGTTGGGTGGTGGTTGCGGGCATGGGTTTGTCGCCTCCCGGTGTTGGGGTCGGCCCGCTCTCCCTGTGGCGGGCCGACTTGGTGTCCATGGTGGGGGGCGACGTGGAGGGGTGGAAGTAGAACGAGGTTCTGTGGATAAGTGGTCAGCGGGCCCAGTGGGTGGGGTCTCCGCCGCCGGCGCGGCGGGCGGCCAGTGCCCGGCGGGCGGTGCTTTCCACGATCGCCCGGGCCTCGCCAAGCTCGCGGTCGGTGGCGGCTACCTGTACCGGGCCAGGGGGCGCGTCAACGTGGACGGTGGCCAGGCCGAGGAGGCGTTGGAACGGGTTCACGGTCAGCCGGACGCTCTGCGCGCGCGCGTGGGCGATCACGTCGGTGCGGCGGCAGGGCCAGCCGTGGCGGGTCACGAAGACCACGTCGTCGGTACCGGCGCCGTCCGCGCGGTCGATCGCCACGGCCTTGGACGACGCGGGGACGAGAGAGACCGCATCGACATTCGTCCCAGGGAAGACCTGAGAGACCATGTGCATGGCGACATGGCGGGGCGCGACGGGAAGCAGAGTCGAGGACAGTGCCTGGCGCTCGCCCGCGTAACCGGCGACGGTGACCTCGACACGTGCCCAGCCGAGGCTCCGCCAGATCAGCGGCTCGACGATGCTGACGGCCTGCACACGGCCCGGCGGCAGCGTCTGCATGCGGGTCTCCAGGAGCCCGTAGCGCAGGCGGATTCCGTCCGGTGACATGGCGACCGTGAAGTTCGCGTACATCACCAGGGGTGCGATCACGGCGCGGATGAGCCCGAGCAGGACGGGAATGGTGACGGCCAGCATGCCGCCCTCGGCGTACATCACCAGGAAGATGAGGGACGCCAGGAAGAGCAGCCCCGTCCCCAGTACGGGCAGCCGTCCGAGGAGGGATCCGAACAGCGCGCCGAACGGCACGCGCCAGACGTGACGTTCGGGTGCCTCCGGCGTGTGGCCGGGCAGTCCGGCCGCGCGCGCGAGGAGTTCGGCGCGCAACTGCTGTGCGGAGTGCCGTCCCAGGTAGCGGAGGGCGATTTCGCTCTGCTCACCGCCGGCTAGTTCCACCCGTACTTCCGCAAGGGCGAACACCCTCGTCACCAATGGACGGACGAGGTCGATGGCCTGAATACGCGAAAGCGGTATACGGCGCTTGTTCTTACGGAGAATGCCGGTCTCGACGACGAGGTCGTCGTTGTCGATGCGGAAACGCAGAGCGAGCCACGTCCACAGGCCCGATCCCACCGCGATCAGGCCCATGGGGATGCTCACGATGATGAACCGGAGGATCACCTCGGGGGTGAGTGCCAGGGTGATGCCGTCCTCCGTCTGGGTCAGCAGCAGTGGGAAGCCCAGCAAGACGAAGTAGATGATGAGGAAGATGAAGGCGCGCAGTGGTGCGGTTGCCCAGTGAAGCCTGTGCGTGCCTTCAGAGAAACGGACCGGTGGACGGTAGCCGGGTGGTACGCCATAGCCGTAGGGAGGACGCGGCGGGCCGTACGGCGGCGGGCTTGGTGGTCTGGGTGCCCCTGGAGGTCCGTAAGGCGGGCCGTAGGGCGGAACTGGGCGGCCGTACGGTCCAGGGCCGGGTTGCCCGGGGCCGGGTTGTCCTGGCGGACCGTATGGGCCGTAGGGGCCACTCATAGGCCCATGCTCCGTTCCTCGCCCTTCTGGGCGAGACGGTCGCGCAGTAGGGCGGCCTCAGCCGTGGGCAGCCCCGGAATGGTCGCGTCAGTAGCCGCGGCGGCGGTGTGCATCCGGACGGTCGCGATCCCCATCCATCGTTCGAGGAGCCCCGCCGTGACGTCCACGAACTGCATCCGCCCATAAGGGACGACGATGAGCCGCTTGACGAACACTCCGTGCGTGACGATGAGGTCGTCCGCACGCTCGGCGTACCCGTACGTCCTGCGATCCAGTTCGGCGACCAGCCAAGTGAGGGCCACCCCGAGGAGCACGGCGACGACCCACATGGCGCCGGCCACCACGCCACCGTTCCTCCACACGATGAACGCGCCCACACCGCCGACGGGTATCGCCCAGAGAACGGCGCTGAGAAGCCGGTGCCAAGCGTGGCGTTTGGAGATGGGCGCCCAGTGGAGGTCGCCGCCGGGCGCGAACGCCTGATCGGCCCGGTAGCCGGGTGGTCCCTGAGGCGCCTGCTGCGGCGGGTAATGTGCCGGTACCTGACCTGGCGGTTGACCGCCAATGCCCGGGCCGGCGGGCACGGGCGGGTGCGCCGCGCCCTGGGGGCCAGGCTGCGCGGCGGGCTCGTACGGCGGTTCGCCATGGCTCGCGTTCATTGACCCCTAGTCAACCGGAAAACGAGTACCGCTCGCCATGGGACCATGAAGCGGTGATCGGAGTGGCGGAGGCGCGACCATGACCACCGAGCGGATCGTCGGGATCGGTGCGGGCGCCAAGGAGCTCGCCACCGAGGACATGACCCTGAACATCGGCCCCCAGCACCCGTCCACGCACGGCGTGCTCCGGCTGAAGCTGACGCTGGACGGTGAACGCATCTCGGGCGCGGAGCCCATCGTCGGCTACATGCACCGGGGCGCGGAGAAGCTGTTCGAAGTCCGCGACTTCCGGCAGATCATCGTCCTGGCGAACCGGCACGACTGGCTGTCGGCGTTCTCCAGTGAGCTCGGCGTCGTTCTCGCCGTCGAACGGATGCTCGGCATGGAGGTCCCCGTACGCGCCGTATGGGTGAGGACCCTCCTGGCCGAGCTGAACCGGATCCTGAACCACCTGATGTTCCTCGGTTCGTATCCGCTGGAAGTCGGTGCCATTACCCCCATCTTCTACGCTTTCCGCGAGCGCGAGGCGTTGCAGCGGGTGATGGAGGAGATCTCCGGCGGGCGCATGCACTACATGTTCAACCGCGTCGGCGGGCTGAAGGACGAGCTTCCGGCCGGTTGGACGGCGCGCGCGCGGACGGCCGTCTCCGAGGTCCGTTCCCGCATGGGCGACATCGACGACATCATCATGGGCAACGAGATCTTCCGTGCGCGCACGCGAGGCGTCGGTGTCCTGACCCGGGAACAGATCCTCCAGTACGGGGTGTCGGGTCCCATCGCACGAGCGTCCGGCGTGGACTTCGACCTGCGCAGGGACGAGCCGTACCTCGCCTACGGCGACCTTGACGTCCGTGTGGTCACCCGCACGGAGGGCGACTGCCTGGCCCGCTTCGAATGCCTCCTCGACCAGGTGCACGCGTCCCTCGATCTCGCCGACGCCTGCCTGGAGCGCCTCGCCGAACTCCCGCCCGGCCCGATCAACCAGCGTCTGCCGAAGGTTCTGAAGGTCCCCGAAGGCCACACCTATGCGTGGACGGAGAACCCGCTGGGCATCAACGGCTACTACCTCGTGTCGCGCGGCGAGAAGACCCCGTGGCGGATGAAACTGCGGTCCGCGTCCTTCAACAACATCCAGGTCCTGACGGAACTACTGCCGGGCAACCTGGTCGCCGACATGATCGCCATCCTCGGCTCGATGTTCTTCGTCGTCGGCGACATCGACAAATGACCGCATGAACCACGGGTGCCGACCCAGGCACCCGAGGTGACACAGGCAGACGCCCTGAGCCGCGCGCCCTCGGGCAAGCGCGGATCAGGCGCGGGAGGCGCGGTGGTCGCGTTCCTCCTCGTCCGGGTCCTTGGGCACGCGGCACGCGTACTCGAGGAAGAACGCCGCCGCCACCAGGACCACGGCCGCCAGGAAGGTCGCGCCGCTGACGAAGAAGTCGTGGCGCGGCGTCGGCTTGTCGAGCTCGGACGCGAGATTCACCGCGAACCCGCCGAACACGCCCGCGATGAGGGCGGCGGTGTGCGCGCTCGCCTTGCCCAGGGCGGCCAGCCGCGCGACCGCCATGGGCTCGATCGGCTTCGGCGACTTGCGGCCGGCCTCCTGTACGCGCGTCTTGCCGGGCTTCCGGCGGATGCGGCGCAGCACGTTCCAGCCACTGAACCCCTCGCCGAGGGCCAGCAGCAAGAGGGTCGGCACCGCCGTCCACGGGAGCGGCGGCAACGAGACGTAGGCAGAGCGCAGCACCGCCCAGGTGACCACCGCGACGACGACCACCAGGGCGACGAGGAACAGGGGGCGGGACGGCTTCATGCAGGCTGCTGCAGGGACAGGTCCTCCCGCCGGCGAACGGCCGACGGGCCACCCTCGGACTGCTTGGCCTGGGCCAGGTCACCGACGCGGCCGTGCCCGGGGAGCAGCACGTCCGGCTCGATGTCGGCCCACGGGACGAGCACGAACGCGCGCTCGTGCGCGCGCGGGTGCGGGAGCGTCAGATCGGGGTCGTCGGACGAGACGTCACCGAACACGACGATGTCGATGTCCAGGGTGCGCGGCCCCCAACGGACCTCGCGCTCCCGGCGCATGGAGTTCTCGATGTTCAGGACGCGTTCGAGCAGGTTCTCCGGTGGCAGCCGCGTGTCGGCCACCAGCACCACGTTGAGGAAGTCGCCCTGCTCGGGGATGGTCTCGCCGGGCGGCGCGTAGGGCGCGGTCTCGTAGACCGGGGAGAACGCCACGAAGTTGAGCCCGGGCGCGTCGAACAGCGCGTCGACCGCCTCCTGGATGTTGTCCATCCGGTCCCCGAGGTTGCTACCGATCGAGAACACGACACGGTGCTGGACCAGCATGTGCCCGCCGGTGGCGGTGCGGTCGGGCATGCGGTCGGACGCTGTCATGGGCGACTCCTCCTGATCTTCACGGCGACGTCCGTGAAGGGGTGCGGCACGGGGGCGCTCGGCTTGTGGACGGTGATCTCCACCTCGGACACCGCCCTATCTTCCAGACATATAGTCGCCAGCCGGTCAGCCAGCGTTTCGATCAGATTGACGGGCTCGCCCTCCACGGTCGCGACAAGCCGACTGGCGAGTGTCCCATAGTCGACGGTACGCGAGAGGTCGTCCCCGGCGGCGGCGGGGCGGGTGTCCAGCCCGAGGACGGCGTCCACCACGAACTCTTGGCCGAGTTCACGCTCGGCCGGCAGGCACCCGTGCCGTCCCCGCGCGCGCAGGCCGCGCAGTTCGATGCGGTCGAGACTCATTCTTCCTCTGCATCCACGACGTTGAGGACGGGTGACCCATGGTGGAGCAGGAGCCGCCACTCCCCGCCCGCCCGTACGAACACGTTCGTCGCCACGATGCTTCCCCCGGCGAGGAATCCCGCCTCGGTGTCCTCATCGGCGGTGAGGACGTTCTCCTTGCACGTCACCACTGCGTGGTCGCCGTACACGTCGGTCTCGACGTCGGTCAGCACGAACTGGATGTAGGTGGTGTTGGCCATGATGAGGGCCCACGAACGGAGCACCTCCTCACGTCCACGGAGCATCGTCCAACCGGGATGCACACACGAGACACCGGCGGCGTACGGGCCGTCGGCCCATACCGCCGACATCCGGTCGAAGTCGCCGGCCTCGAACGCGGCGTAGAACTCGGCGTGGACCTCGTCCACGTCGGCGCGGTTCACGGCACGGCTCATACGCGGTGTCCCCCTTGCTGGGCGCGACCGTCCGCCGCGACCGGTTCTGAGGTTCCGTCATCGGACGGACGGGCCGCACCGACGGCGGCCGCCACACGCACCGCGTCCGCGTTGGGACGGACCCGGTGAACCCGCACACACCATGCGCCGGCCGCCGCGGCCAACGCCGTAGTGGCCACAGTGGCGTCATCACACTCGGCGAACGCGCGAGGGGTTCCATCAGGATCGGCTAGCAGCTTCGTGAGGAAGCTCTTGCGTGACGCACCGACGAGCACCGGATAACCGGTCGCGGTCAGCGCGTCGAGTCTGGCCAGAAGCGTCCAGTTGTGGCCCGCTTTCGGGCTCTTGGCGAAGCCCAGCCCAGGATCGAGCACGATCATCGACGGGTCGACGCCCTCCTGCAGGACTGCATCGACCCTCTGCAGAAGCTCATCGCGCACTTCGCGGACGACATCCGCATAGACGGCACGGGTCTGCATGTCATGACTGTGTCCGCGCCAATGCATCACCACGTAGGGAACGTCCGCCGCGGCGACCACTCGCGCCATGTCCGGGTCGGCCAGGCCACCGCTGACGTCGTTCACCAACCGGGCACCCACGCGGACGGCGGCCTCCGCGACCTCCGCGCGCATGGTGTCGATACTGACCGGAACGTTCTCCGCATTGAGCGCCTCTATGACGGGCACCACCCGGCGCAGTTCCTCGTCCTCTGAGACGCGCTGCGCGCCCGGCCGCGTGGACTCGCCGCCGACGTCCACGATGTCGGCGCCCTCCGCGACAAGGTCCAGCCCATGACGAATGGCCTTCTCAGGATCGAACCAGGCGCCGCCGTCCGAGAAGGAGTCCGGAGTCACGTTGACCACGCCCATGACGAGGCAGCGCCCTGGTGCGGGCAGCCCCGGAACTACGGCATTGGTCATGTCACCCAACCCTATGCCTTGGATGCGTGGGCTCGACGCGGTGCCTCGACCGTCCGAACACGTCCGCCGCACCCCCTCCCGAACCAGCAGAACGGGCCTCAGCGCGACGCTGAGGCCCGTTCAGGCGGTCCGGCACTCCCGGGGAAGGACAGACGGTCAGTAGCGGCCCAGGATGAGGCTCATCGCCTCGGACCGGGTCTCGGCATGATCGCGGAAGTCGCCGCGCACCGCAGACGTCACCGTCTTCGCGCCCGGCTTCCGCACACCGCGCATCGTCATGCAGAGATGCTCCGCCTCGATCACCACGATCGCCCCGCGCGGCTCCAGCACGCTCATCAGCGCGTCCGCGACCTGGCTCGTCAGCCGCTCCTGCACCTGCGGCCGGCGCGCGTACACGTCCACCAGCCTGGCCAGCTTCGACAAACCGGTGATCTGGCCCTTCTTGTTGGGCGTGTACCCCACGTGGGCCACCCCGTGGAAGGGCACCAGATGGTGCTCGCAGACCGAGTAGACCTCAATGTCCTTCACCAGGACCATCTCTTCATGGTCGGCGTCGAACACCGTGGTGAGCGCGTCCTCCGGCTTCTGCCGGAGACCCGCGAACTGTTCGGCGTACGCACGCGCCACCCTCGCCGGAGTGTCGCGCAAGCCGTCACGGTCGGGGTCCTCCCCGATGCCGATCAGGATCTCGCGCACGGCCTTCTCGATACGCGCGTGGTCGAAATGCCCGCCGTGCAGGGTCTCGCCCGGCGGGTCATTCTCGATCGGCGCCTCGTCGTACGGAATCGCCAAGACGGTCAGCTTTCACCCTGGGACGGATCGACCGCCTCGGAGGTGACCCCGCCCTGACCGTTGTTCTTGGTCAGGTCGGTGACGTCCTGCGGGCCGAGCAGGGCCAGCTCCTTGGGCGTCAGCACCGGCGGACGGTCGGACGGGAGGCGCTTGCCGTAGCCGGTGTAGGAGTTCTGGTGCGGCCGCTTCTGGATCGGCGCGAAGATCTCCAGCACCATGTCCTTCGACAGGGTCTCCTTCTCCATCAGGTTGACCACGAGCTCGTCCAGGACGTCCCGGTACTGCGTGAGGATCTCCCACGCGGTGTCGTGGGCGGCCTCGATGTACCGGCGGACCTCGTCGTCGATCGCGGACGCTATGTCCTCGGAGTAGTCACGCTCGTGACCCATGTCGCGGCCCAGGAAGACCTCGCCCTGACCGGAGCCGAACTTGCGCGCGCCCAGGCGCTCGCTCATGCCGTACTCGGTCACCATGTTGCGGGCGATGCCGCTGGCCTTCTCGATGTCGTTGGCCGCGCCCGTGGTGGGCTCGTGGAACACCAACTCCTCGGCGGTACGTCCGCCCAGGAGCATGGCGAGCTGATCGGTCATCTCGGAGCGCGTGGTGAGGAACTTGTCCTCCATCGGCAGGGTCATGGTGTAACCCAGGGCGCGCCCACGCGGAAGGATCGTCACCTTGTGCACCGGGTCGGAGTTCGGCAGCGCGTGCGCCACCAGAGCGTGCCCGCCCTCGTGGTAGGCGATGATCTTCTTTTCCTTCTCCGACATCACCCGGGTCTTGCGCTCGGGCCCGGCCATGACGCGGTCGATGGACTCCTCAAGGGTTTCCATGTCGATCAGCTTGCGGTCGAAGCGGGCCGTGAGCAGCGCCGCCTCGTTGATGACGTTGGCCAGGTCGGCGCCGGTGAAGCCCGGCGTCCGCCGCGCGATGATGTCGAGGTCGACGTCCTGCGCGAACGGCTTGCCGCGGCCGTGCACCCGCAGGATGCCCTTGCGGCCCTCAAGGTCGGGACGGTCCACGGTGATCTGCCGGTCGAACCGTCCGGGACGCAGCAGCGCCGGGTCCAGGATGTCGGGACGGTTCGTCGCGGCGATCAGGATCACGCCGCCCTTGACGTCGAAGCCGTCCATCTCGACCAGGAGCTGGTTGAGGGTCTGCTCCCGCTCGTCGTGGCCGCCGCCGAGGCCCGCGCCGCGGTGCCGGCCGACCGCGTCGATCTCGTCGATGAAGACGATCGAGGGCGCGTTGGTCTTGGCCTGCTCGAACAGGTCGCGGACACGGGACGCGCCGACGCCGACGAACATCTCCACGAAGTCCGAACCGGAGATCGAGTAGAACGGCACGCCGGCCTCACCGGCGACGGCGCGCGCCAGCAGCGTCTTACCGGTGCCGGGCGGCCCGTACAGGAGCACGCCCTTGGGAATCTTGGCGCCGATGGACTGGAACTTCGCCGGGTTCTGCAGGAAGTCCTTGATCTCTTCCAGCTCCTCCAGGGCCTCCTCGGCCCCGGCCACGTCGGCGAAGGTGGTCTTCGGGGTGTCCTTGGTGATGAGCTTCGCCTTGGACTTCCCGAAGTTCATCACCCGCGAGCCGCCGCCCTGCATCTGGTTCATGATGAACAGGAAGATCAGCACGATGACCACGATGGGCAGCAGGCTGAACAGCAGGTTCAGGAAGAAGCTCTGCTTGGGGACATCAACGTTGTAGCCGCCGGACAACTGACCGGCGTCGGCCTGCTTCTGCAACTGCTGCTGCAACTGGAGCCCCTGGCCGTCGACCCAGGAGGCCTGCTGCCGCTTGTCGTTCTTGAGGGTGACCTCGATCCGCTGGTCCTTGTCAACGATCTTGGCCGACTTCACCTGGCCCGCGTTGATCTCCTGGACCACCTTGGAGGTGTCCACCTTCTCGAACGAACGGCCGGGGTTGACGCCCCACATGACGAGGGCGACCAAGATGCCGAACAGCAGGATCCACAGCAGCGGCCCGCGAAAGTAGCGCTTCACGTCCATTTATCCGGTTACCCCTACGGGGCCCGTCCCTCCTGACAACGTCTGTGTGCGATCCCCGCCCGTCCCGGGGGGACGAACGCCACTGCGACCAACAATGCGTCCAACGAAAGGCCCGTCGCCCGGGGCTTCGGACCCACCTTGGCGGCTTCCCTCATATGGCTCCCCGAACCCAGGGTCCGGGACACCGACGGTACACCGCAGGAACAGGAGGCGCAGCCGACGCCGTTCTCCCGCATCCCTTCCATATACCCGTCAACGATCCTTGCAACGATTCGTCACGGTTACTTGTTCCCTGTGGCCTCTTGCGAGTCTCCGACCAGCATGGCCCCGTCCTGGACGAACGGGCCGGCCGGACCCACCGGACAGCGCCCAGGGTAGGTCAGGACCCGTCGCCGCCGTAGACGTGCGGGGCGAGCGTGCCGACGAACGGCAGGTTCCGGTACTTCTCCGCATAGTCGAGCCCGTACCCGATGACGAACTCGTTAGGGATGTCGAAACCGATGTACTTCACGTCGAGGTCGGTCTTGACCGCCTCGGGCTTGCGCAGCAGCGCGCAGATCTCCAGCGACGCCGGGCCACGCGAACGCAGGTTGCTCACCAGCCACGACAGGGTAAGGCCGGAGTCGACGATGTCCTCCACGATCAGGACGTGCCGGTCGAGGATGTCGGTGTCGAGGTCCTTGAGGATGCGCACGACGCCGGACGATTTCGTGCCCGAGCCGTAGGACGACACCGCCATCCAGTCCATCGACGCGGGCGTGTGCAGCGCCCGCGCCAGATCCGCCATGACCATGACGGCGCCCTTGAGGACCCCGACGAGCAGCAGGTCCTTGCCCGCGTAGTCGGCATCGATCTGACCGGCGAGCTCCCGCACCTTGGCCTGCAGGTCGCTCTCGGGAATCAGTACTTTCGCCAGGTCGGTGCCCAGGTCCTTCTCGTCCACAAACCCACCCTCATCGCTCGATTCGCATACGACAGGAGGTCAGGCCGGGCCGAACAGCAGCTTCCCGGACCGCCGGTCGGCGCGCAGCCCCCCGGGCAGATCCACGTGCCGCTGGCCGTGCCAGGCCGTGACCAGCCGGTCCACCGCATCGACGTGAACCGCCGCGAGCGTACCCGGTGGGCTGCCGGCCTTCACCGCGGCCATCCGCAAGACGCGCGTACGGACGGCTCTGGGCAACTCTTCGAGCCCCTCCAGCCGCACGGCCACGCGGTAGCCGTCCTCGCTGGCCTCTAGGGCGGCGTAGGAACGGGCCGCTAGGGCATCTAAGGCGTCTGCGTCGTCCCGGAGCATCCTGGCCGTTCGCGCCAACGCTTCGGCCACTCCTGGCCCAAGAGCCTTCTCCAGGGCGGGGAGGGCTTGGTGCCGTACGCGCACGCGCGCGTAGGCAGGATCGACGTTGTGAGGGTCGTCCCACGGTTCCAGACCCATCGCCTTGCAGGCTCGACGTGTGGTGGCGCGGTCGAGCCCGAGCAGGGGCCTCAGGTAGAGGACGTCCTGCCGCCTGAACTCGGAGGGCATGCCAGACAGCGATCGGGCACCGGAACCACGCGCCAGCCCCAGAAGGACGGTCTCGGCTTGGTCGTCCTGGGTGTGGCCAAGGAGCACGGTTGCGGCTCCCAGGCGCTGAGCGGCCTCATCGAGTGCTCTGTAGCGGGCATCGCGAGCGGCGTTCTCAGGACCTCCCGGCCCATCGACGTTGACCGCGATGGAACCCGCTGGGTCGAGCCCAAGGTCCGCCATGGTTCGCACTACGGCGTCGGCACGCTCGTCGGAACCGTCCTGTAGGCCGTGGTCGATTGTGACGCCGCCTGCAGAGCGTCCCGCCCTGGGCGCCTCAAAGGCGAGCGCACCGGCGAGCGCTAGAGAGTCGGCGCCCCCACTGCACGCGGCCAGCAGCAGCTTGCCTCGCGGCAGATCGGCGATCAGCCGCCGTACTGCGAGACGTACTGCCGCCACTGCCGGATCAGGCCCCATGGTGAAACGTCTACCACCACGTGCGGCCCCGCCGGTCTTTCTGGCTCAGGCCTCGTTGGCCGTGGGCGGTGTGTCGATGGCCCTGGGGCCGACGACGCGCGCCATCCACAGCGACGGCTCCTTGATCTCGTCATGCGTGGGAAGGCTTTCCGGCGACTCCCAGACCTGGTTGAAGCCGCTCATGCCCACTTCTGCGACGACCCGCCGCACGAACCGCGAACCCTCCGCGTACTGCTTCATCTTCAGGTCGATGCCAAGAAGACGCCGGATCGTCTTGTCGAGCCTGGTGCCGCCCTCACGCCGTCCTTGGAAACGCGACCTGATCTGCTGGACTGAGGGCACGACCTCTGGGCCGACCGCGTCCATCACGTAGTCGCCGTGCCCTTCCACCAGGGTCATCACGGCGGTCAGTCGATCCAGGATCTCGCGCTGTTCCGGGCTCTGGATCGCGTCGATGAGGTTGGCGTCGCCGCCGCGCACCGCGTCCGCCACGGCCTCGGCCGCGTCCCGGAGGCGATCCAGCATCGCGCCTGGGTCGAGGTCCGAAGCGAGCAAGAACTTGGTCATCTGGTCCTGGACGTACTCCCGCAGCCAGGGGACGCCGGTGAACTGGGCGCGGTGCGTCTCCTCATGGAGGCACACCCAAAGGCGGAAGTCACGTGACTGCACACCCAGCTCTTGCTCGACATGGACGATATTGGGCGCAACCAGCGTCAACCGTCCTGTCGCAGCACGGCCCGTCGGATCCGGCGGCAGGAACAGCTCGTACTGCCCCAGAACACGGCTCGCCATGTACGCCAGAATCGCCCCCACCTGCATACCGGTCACGCGGGAACCGACCGCCTGCACGACCACGTTCCCCGCACCACCGAGAGGGCCCGGAGCCCGCCGCTCGGACATCTGCTCGATGAGCGGTTCGAGCACCACCCGGAAACCGTCCACGTTCGCACGGATCCAGCCGGGCCTGTCCACGATGGTCGCCGGGTCCGGGTCGAGCTCGGACGCCATGCCGGTGAAGTCCCGCACGTGCCCGTGAGCGACCTTCGACAGCTCGCGCAACTCCTTCACGACCTCACGGGCCTCGTCATAGCTGACCTGCGGTCCCGGCCTGACGAGCCGGGTTCCGGCCTGAACGGCCACGTTCCAGTCGATCATTGAGGCGCTCATGTACTCCACCGTACGTTTCGGAGACGGCGCCGAGGCGCCCCTACTAGGCCGTTCAACGAACAACCGTTCTGGTTATCTCCCGTACGGTCCCGGCCACACGCGCCGAGCGTCAGTTACAGCCGCAGCCGGCCACGGCCGCCGCGAGCCGGTCGAGTTTGCCCGGATCGACCGGGCTCTTTCCGTCCCCTGCCATGAACGCGAACGCGAGCAGCCGTCCGTCGGCGTCATAGGCGAGTCCCGCCAGCGTGCTGACGCCCGCCAGAGTGCCGGTCTTCGCGCGGACCATCCCCGCGCCCGCCCGGCTGGACGCGGCGGTGTAGCGCGGTGGGCTCAGCGTCCCCGAGAACCCCGCGACGGGCAGTCCGGTGATGACCGCGCGCAATTCCGGGTGCTTCTCACCGGCGGCCAGCGAGACGATGCGGGCCAACGCGATCGGCGAGATCCGGTTGCGCGGCGACAGTCCGCTTCCGTCGTTGACCGAAACGCCTTCCGCGACACCGAGCCTGGCCAGAACCTGCCGGACGGCCTGCGCGGCACCCGCGAACGTCGGCGGACGCCCCTGCTTGATGGCGACCTGGCGAGCCACCGCCTCGGCAACGTCGTTGTCGCTCTCAGTCAGCAAATGCTCCACCAGAGCGGACAACGGCGGTGACTGGACGGCACCGAGCCGTGTCGCGCCCTTCGTCGCCACCGTCCTTCGACCCGCCTTGGCCTTGATCCCCTCCTTGGACAGCAAACGCGCGAACTGCTTGGCGGCAGCGGCCGGTGGGTCGGAAACCCGGGTCTTCTTGGACGGATCCATCGGCGAGACCCGTCCTTCGTCCACCGTCAGTGCGGTCACAGGGGCGACCTCTCCGTCCGGTAGATAGTTGGGTTTCCACCCGGCGGCCGTACGAGACCCCTGGTATGCGGACACGTCGTAGTCCACTCGCACCTGGCGCACACCAGACGCCTTCAGAGCGGCAGCCGTCTGACGGGCCAGATCCAGGAGCGACGCATAAGGCGGATGTCCGGCCGCCGGACGTGGCGGCAAGGCCGTCAAGGTAGGATCCCCGCCTCCGACCAGTACGATTCCGCCGCCGGCGCCGTCCACGACCTGGGTGGTGATCCGGTGCGCGGGTCCGACCGAGGCCAGCGCCGCCACCGACGTCGCCAGTTTCGTCGTCGAGGCGGGGGTGGCGGGCCGGTCAGCCCGCAACGCGTACAGGGACCGCCGCGTCTCCGCGTCGATCACCACCGCGTTGATCTTCGCCTTCGGGCCGCCGACCAGCGCCGACAGCCGTCCAGCCAGGACGGACGGATTCGGCGGACGGCCCGAACCGGCGTCGGCGGCCGGGAGCACGACCGACGACGCGGGCACGCGCACGAGGTCGCGCGCCGCAACGCTCGGCGGCTGCGGGGACAGATGCCGGTCGGGTGTGAGTTTCGCCACTGCCAGCCCGGCGGTGACGGTGAAAACGTTAAGGAGGGACAGCGACAGGATCACGAGGGCTCGGCCCCGTCCAGGCACGTGACCGCCCCTCTCCCACTCAGCACTCGCCAACGTGCGACATCCTTATACGAGGGAACACCCGCCTGTGGGGCCGGCCTCACCCACGGGCTCCCGGAAGACTATTCACTGCGCGCGCGCAGGGAGCGGAGGACATCTTGGATTTCGACGTCACCATTGAGATCCCGAAGGGCCAGCGGAACAAGTACGAGGTGGACCACGAGACCGGGCGTATCCGGCTCGACCGCATGCTGTTCACCTCGACGCAGTACCCGGCCGACTACGGGTTCATCGAGGACACCCTAGGGGAGGACGGCGACCCGCTGGACGCACTCGTCCTGCTGCAGGAGCCGACCTTCCCCGGCTGCCTGATCCGCTGCCGCGCGGTGGGCATGTTCCGGATGACCGACGAGGCCGGTGGTGACGACAAGGTCCTGTGCGTCCCCGCCACCGACCCCCGGATGGAGCACCTCCGCGACATCCACCACGTCGCCGAGTTCGACCGCCTGGAAATACAGCACTTCTTCGAGGTCTACAAGGACCTGGAGCCCGGCAAGTCCGTGGAGGGCGCCAGCTGGGTGGGACGTGTCGAAGCCGAACTGGAGATCGAGCGTTCCCGCAAGCGCGCCGCGGACCAGGGCGGCCACTGAGCGCCGTCCGGTCCTGCCGACCGGCCGCGCCATGCCGGGGCCACGCCGGGCCAGGGCCGGGCTGGGGTAGGGAGTCGCGGACGGCGCTGATCCGCTCCCCGCCGCCCTGCGACACGACTCGACTCGCGATGGGCCCTTCCGTACGGAACGCCGTGCGGAAGGGTTCTCGCCGTCCATGCGGCCGTACGGTCCTTCCGGAGGTTCATCCCGAGGGACGGGTGGCGCCGATCAGGTCACTCCGGTAGATGCTCGATATGCGCACCCTGGCCCCCGTATAGGGAGCCTCCACCATCCGGCCGTCGCCGATGTAGATGCCTACGTGGTGGATGGTGGCGGGGTTGGACGGGTCCGTGGCGAAGAAGATGAGATCGCCCGGACGCAGTGCGCTGATGGGGACGTGGGGGCCGGACGTCCATTGCGTACCCGTCCAGTGGTCGAGCCGCACACCGGCCTTGTTCCACGCGTACATGGCCAGGCCAGAACAGTCGAAGCCGACGGTGCCCGCGCCTTGGGCGACCCCCTGGCTGGGGCCGAACGTGTTGCCTCCACCCCATGAGTACGGGGTTCCGAGCCATTTGAGCGCCGCCCGAACCACAGTCGCCTCTCGCGCGGCGGACGAGGGCAGTCCCGCGACGGAAGACGCCGAGCCGGCGAAGTCGGAACCAACCTTGCGTGCCTCAGCCTTCTCGCGAGCCTTCTCCCGCGCGCGCTTGACGCGTGCAGCGTGGGCCTTAGCGGTGCCCAGCCGATGCTCCAGGCGTCGCTTCTCAGCTTCGATGCGCTGGACGGACGCCTGCTGCTTGGCCACCGCCTCCTGTGCGACCCGCTTGGCCTCGTCGGCACGTCGGGTCGCAGCTTCTTGTTCGTCCAGCGTGGTCTTCGCCTGACGGCGGAACACGTCCGCGACGGTCTTGGACGCCTCGACCCGACGGACCATGGCGGTTCGCCGTTTGGCGAGCATCTCGACCATTCCGGCGCGGTCCATGAAACCCTGGGGTCCGCCATCGCCCACGAGCGCCGACGACATCTGGTCGTAGCCGGTGTTGACCCGATAGACCTGCGCGGCGAACGACGCCAGTTCGGCCCTCGTCTCCTCCATCCGTCGGTTCGCCTCTGCAAGACGGCCTTGGGTGTCCCTGTACGCCTGCTGCGAGCGTTGCAGTTTCACCTGTTCGCCGTTGTAGCGCTCTATGGCGGCCTCCGCGGCGATGGCGAGGCTGTCGAGTTCGCCGTCCGCCTGCGCGAGCTTGGCCTTCGTCCGGCCGACCTCTGCCGCCCGTTCCCTTACCTGGCGTTCGCTCCGGTCGACGTCCCGCGCGCTAGGGCCGGGGTCAGCGGAGGGACGTGCGGACGCGGCCGGAACCAGCAGGCTCATTCCGATCGCAAGGCCGGAGGTGAGGGCGACCAGCCGCAACATCGTGCTCCGCGCAGGGGACGGTATCGCGCGACGGCGGCGGGTGTCTGCTGCGCCAGATGCCATGAGCACGTCCTCCCCCGGGGATGTACTGCTTAGCGCAAACGATCACCTACGAAGAGTAGTTGAGTCGGGCAATGGCCAGTACTTTCGCCACCTCTGCCGTCGTTCAACTGTCGGCAGTCTCATCGTCACGCGGTGAACGTCTCGTCATGCAGTGGACGTCGGGCTCACCTTCGGCGAGGTCTCCCCGGACGACCGTTCTGGCGGAGATGGTGTCGGCTCTGGGGTCCCGCTGGATGACGGTGTCGGCACAGGAGTCGATGGTTGGGATGGAGTCGGTTCAGGGCTCTCCGGCCGTTGCGTCTCTGGCGGTGTGGGCTGTGGACTACCGGGGCGCTGCGTGCTGGGTGGCGTGGAGGGGTTCACTGGTCCTGAACTCGTTGGCGTGGGTGAGGGCCCCGTGTCGGGCGGCGCATCTTGCCGCCAAGTGACGCGCACCTGGGTGACACCCGGCTGGAAGGTGATGGTGCCGTCCCCGTGCGTGTCCGGCCGCCGGAAGACATGGACGCGCACGGTCATGGTCTGTCCTGCCTGGAGATGCCCGGACGACGGCTCGATTCGAATCGGCCCCTGAGGCTTTGCTTGCCAGGCCAGTGGTCCACCTTCTGCGCGTACTTCAATGGAGGCGTCCGAACCCCCTGCCAAGTCCAGGAAGAGCGGCGAGACCGTGAGGACACCTGTGCCGACGGTCGGCTCAGTCCCTGCGACCGGGACGGGAGGCGGTGGCGGCAAGGCGGTGGAGGGTGCGGACGACGCGCGCGCGCCGAGCGGGAACGTTGCCGACACAGGAGCGGCGTCAAGAGTCCCCGGCCCTACCGGACCTGTCGCGGACGGCCGTCTGCTCTCCGGCATCTGCGAGACGCCCGGGATCACTGTCGGATGCGGGTCCGCCGTCGTCCCCGCGGGTCTCCGGGCAGTGCCGAGGACCCCGTACATCGAGGCGACGCCACCACCGGACAGGACGGCGACCACTGCCAACACCATGGCCGCCCGGACGACCTGCGCACGGACGTCGGCCTCAGGCGCTACTGGAGGGGTCTTGCGGAGGCGGCTGAACCATGTTCTCCCGCCTCCGGGGCGGACCCGCCGTCCCGACCGTGCGTCATGGACGGGGAAGCCATCGGGTCTGAACTCCGTGACCCTGGTGGCCACGAAGAGCCTGTAGCCGACCAGTTCCGGGTCCAGGAAACAGCTCATCACCCGCAACCGAAGTTCCGCCGCCGGGCGTGGATTCGGCAGGAGCCCGTACACCTTCTTCGCCGACACGGACCTGGGACGGAACGCTCCACAGACGGAACACGCCTCCGCGTGCTCCATCAGCTGCCTGCTCAGGTCGGGGGCGAGCTCCCCACGCCGTTCTCGCAGTAACGTCGCGCGCTGAGTGCAGCCATAAGGACCCTGCTGCGCGAGTATCACCGCCGTTAGCGCTGCCTCCAGTTCGCCGTGCGCGACGTCCAGCGCCTCTTGGGCGTCCCTCAGCGACAGGCCGAACACGGCGGCCAGGTCGGGAACCGTCAGCCGGCGCCTGAGCCTCAGATCAAGGATCTCCCGGGAGAGCGGGCGCAACGCCAGGACCGCGTGCCACGCCGTGATGCGCTGGTCGACGTCCTCCTGGTCATGGCTGGCGACCGGCACGTCCGGTGCCTTGGCCCGAGGCGGCAGGCGTCGTTCGCATTCCAGCCTGGCGATGGCATAGAGCCAGGGCCTGAACCGGGCGGGGTCTCGGAGCTCGCCGATGTGCGCCTCGGCCACGATGAACGTGTCGCGCAAGGCGACCTGCGCCGTGTCACGGCATCGCAACCGGAACCAGCAGTAGGCGTACAGCCGGTGGGCATGGGCGTCGTACACCGCGGCCGTGGCGCCGGGATCGCGCTCGCGTAGCGCCTCGACCAGGAGATGGTCGTTCATACCAGAAAAGGTAAAGGCTCCCGGCGTTCTTTACTGGCCAATTCAGAAGATCCAACACGGATACCGAACACCATTCTTGCGCTATCTGGTCAACTCTCACGGAGTGTCCTGATTAGGAGCTTTGAGCGATTTGGCCGAGGTACTGCAAGTATCGCACGCTTGATTGACCAGGGCGTCATGGCGATGAGCGATCGAGACACAACGCGTAGTGAATGGCCAAATTCGGCCTCACTCATTCCGAGGAGGCCATTCCCATGATCGCCCGGACCCCGAGCCAGCCGGCCGCATCACCACCAGCGAACCACCCGGCGGGACTTTTTCGACGCGATCAACGACGCCAGCTTGACACTGTCACGATGACAGTGTCACCATCGAGGCATGGACGGTACCTGGACGATCGGCGAGCTGGCGGAACGCGCCGCCGCCGCCCTCGCGGCGGACGGAGCCGCGCAGGTCAACGGCCGGGTGCGCGATGTTCCGAACACCCGGCTGATCCGCTGGTACACCACGATCGGCCTGGTCGACCCGCCGCTCGCCCGCCGCGGCCGCACCGCCCTGTACGGGCCCCGCCACCTGCTCCAACTGGTCGCGGTGAAACGCCGCCAGGCCGAGGGCCGCTCGATCGCGGAGATCCAACTGGAACTCACCGCCGCCACCAACGACACCCTCACCCGAATAGCCGCCCTCCCCCGATCGGTCTCCCACACCACCGAGGCACCGGAGAGCCCCCCGGCCTGGGAAGGAACCACAGCCCACAACCCTGAAGACGCGAACACCACGAGCCCGGCAGGAGCCGCCGCCAAAGCCCTCGACTCGGAAGACGCGAGCACCATCGAGCCTCCGGTGGACTCCCCGCCTCAGGAGAGCGTCACCGCCCGGGCCCACCCCCCGGAAGGCACACCCACAACCGACCCCCGATCGGGCTCCTCGGCTTCAGAAGATTCCACTGGCCGCGTCGGCGGATCAGGGGTGGCCGCGGAATTCACCGAGCCCGCGGGCGCACCGGCGGATGTCGGGGCCGGCGAGCGGACCAATTTCTGGGCTGCCCGGCCCGATGTGTCGTACGACAGGGCGACCGTCTCCGCCGACTACGGCAGGCCGCTTCCCCCGGTCGTCCAAGGGGTCCGGCTCACGTCCAGCCTCACACTCCTCCTGGACGGTCCCGCCCTGAGCGACGACGACCTCGCCGCGATCGACACCGCCGCACGGCCGCTGCTCGACGAGCTACGCCGGCGCGGCCTCCTCACCCCCGCCGAAAGCCCCGCACATCCGCCCGCAGCTCACTCCCGGAGGTCTCCGTGACCGTGCGCATCCTGCCACTACCCGAGACCGAACCCCCGGTATCCGACCGCGGGCTCGGCGCGCTCAGCACCGACAAGGGCAACCTGCCGCTCGACTCCGTCGACGTGCACGCGTCCATCACCGGCCTCGCCGCCGGAATCGAGGTCGTCCAGGGCTTCCGCAACCCGTTCGACACGCCGCTCGAAGCCACCTACATCTTCCCGCTCCCCGACCGCGCGGCCGTGATCGCGCTGCGCATGGAGGCCGCGGACCGGGTGATCGAGGGGACGCTGAAGGAGCGCGCCGAGGCGCGACAGGACTACGACGCCGCCATCGCCGCAGGCCAACGCGCCGCGATCGCCGAGGAAGACCGCCCGGACGTGTTCACCATGCGGGTCGGCAACATCCTGCCGGGCGAACGGGTGACCATCAGGCTGACGCTCGACCAGCCGCTGCCGCACGAATCAGCCTCCAGCGCGACGTTCCGCTTCCCGCTCGTGGTGGCCCCCCGCTACATCCCGGGCGCCCCCTTGGACGGTGAACGCGCGGGCTCCGGGGTGGCGGACGACACCGACGCCGTACCGGACGCGTCCCGGATCAGCCCGCCCGTCCTCCTGCCCGGCTTCCCCAATCCGGTGCGCCTGTCCATCACCGCCGACATCGATCCGGCCGGGCTCCCCCTGACCGAGATCCGATCCGCGCTCCACGTGGTGAGCGAAGAGGGCACCGGCGAACGCACCACCGTGCGCCTGCAACCGGGAGAGCGACTCGACCGCGACTTCATCCTGCGCCTCGGCTTCGCCCCGCACGAGACCGCGGCCCTCTCCCTGGTCCCGGACGAGTCCGAAGAGGAGGGGACGTTCAACCTGACCGTACTGCCCTCCGGCGACGCCAGACCGAGCCCGCGGGACGTGGTCCTCGTCCTCGACCGCTCTGGCAGCATGCACGGCTGGAAGATGGTCGCCGCCCGCCGCGCCGCCGCCCGCATCGTCGACACGCTCCGCGGCGAGGACCGGTTCGCCGTCCTGTCCTTCGACAACGTCATCGAACGCCCCCGCGATCTCGGCACCGGCCTGGCCGACGGCACCGACCGCAACCGGTTCCGCGCCGTCGAGCACCTGGCGACGCTGGACGCGCGCGGCGGCACGGAGATGCTCGCCCCGCTCGACGAAGGCTGCCGCCTCCTCGCCGACTCCGCGCGTGACCGGGTGCTCGTCCTCATCACCGACGGGCAGGTCGGCAACGAAGACCAACTCCTCGCCCACCTGGAACCGCGGCTCCACGGCGTCCGCGTCCACACCGTCGGCATCGACCAGGCCGTCAACGCCGGCTTCCTGAACCGGCTCGCCTCCATCGGCCGGGGACGCAGCGAGTTCGTCGAGTCCGAGGACCGTCTCGACGAGGCGATGGAACACATCCACCACCGGATCGCCGCCCCGCTCGCGACCGGCCTCACCCTGCACGTCGACGGCCTGGAAGTGATCCCGGGCTCGGTGGCCCCGGCCCGCCTGGGCGCGCTGTTCCCCGGCGTGCCCCTGGTGATCGCCGGCCGCTTCCGCGGCTCCCCGTCCGGCGCACTCTCCGTCCGAGGCACCACGTCCGACGGGACGCCCTGGGAGCAGCACGCCACCGGCATCGTCTCCACCAGCCGCGCCGCCACCTCCATCTGGGTCCGCGCCCACCTGCGGGACCTCGAAGACCGCTACGCGGTCGGAGGCGCCGACGACCTGGAGCAACGCATCGTCCAGACGTCACTCCGCTTCGGCGTCCTCTGCCGCTTCACCGCATTCGTGGCCGTGGACAGCCGAGTGGCGACCGACGGACAAACCCCGCACCAGGTCGTCCAACCAGTGGAGTCCCCCCGAGGCTGGGCGACGGCCGCGGCGGCCCTGCGGGCAGCACATGCCGCGTTCTCGGCCGCCCCGGCTCCCTTCGCACCCCCACCGGGCGCCTCCCCCAAGCGCGCCGGCAGCCCTCCGGCACCAGCCTCCGGCCGCCCTCTCGGCACACCGGCCGGACGAGGCCCGACCCCACGCCGAGCCCGCAGCGTCCCCGCCCTCACGGGCTTCCAGACAGAACTGTCCAACGTCCTCGACCGCCTCCGCCAGATCCCGGCGGACCAGCGCGTCCACCACCTGCTGGACGAACTCCTCCCCATCCTGGACTCGATCGTCCAACGCATGGAGGCCGAGTACCTGGACGCCACCCCCCTGGCGACCCTCCGCGACGACCTGCGCCGGCTCCAGCCCACCTCGGACCAGAACACCATCAACGACCAATGGACCCGCGCCCTAGAGGTCCTGACCGACTTCACAGAAGAAACCCCGCCCCGCCGCCCCTTCTGGAAACGCCCCAAGTAGCACCCTCCGGGCGCCCCTCACCATGCAAGCAAAACGCGGGACGGCCTCCGAAGAAGCCGCCCCCACGCCACGGACGGCAACCGGCCACCAAACCACGCACACGTACCACCAGCGAGCTAGAAGGCATCGCCCGAGGCAACAGCCTCAGACGACACTCTCCCGCAGAACGAGAAGGGATTCGGTGGCTGAGCGCGGGCGGCAGACGAGTACGCCGAGCCCCCACGTTCGAGCGCCCACGGTGAGCGGACGCGAGCGGCAGGCAAGTGCGCCGGGTTGTCGCGTTCGAGCGGCGGCGGAGGCTGAGTGCGGTGCGGGGGAGCGACCTCGGGTGCCGCTCCTCCCGCAGCTGAGAGGGGTGATCAGGTGTGTTGGGGGTGGTAGCGGCGCAGCAGGGGGATCAGGTTCAGGGTCAGGCCGATGACGGCGACGGCGCTGACCAGGTTGACGCCCGGGTGGAATTCGGCGAAGCCGTCACCGCCGGCGGCCGTGCCGCCGGCGACCAGGGCGGTGACGACGGCGAGGACGAGGGCGGCACCCACCTGGCCCGAGGTCTGGACGAGGCCGGAGGCCAGGCCCTGCTCGGAGTCGTCGATGCCGTCCGTGGCCTGCGCCATGATCGAGCTGAACCCGAACGCGAACCCGCCGCCCAGCAGCAGCATCGTCGGCAGGATCGTGAACACGTAGTGCGGCGCGTTCCCTGCCGTGGCCAGGAACCAGCCGTAGCCCAGGCTGAGGGACGTCATGGAACTGATGATCAGGCGGGGCGTCCCGTACCGGTCGATCAGGCGTCCGACGAAAGGGGAGCCGAAGGCGACGAGAAGCCCGGCGGGCAGCAGTCCCATCGCCATCTTCAGCGGCGACCAGTGCAGGACGTCCTGCAGGTAGAGCGTCATCATGAACTGGAAGCTGAGGTACGACCCGAACAGCGCGACGATGCTCAGGTTGGCGCGGACGATGGAGCCGATCCGCAGGATGCCGAGCCGGATCAGCGGGTGCCGCACCTTGTTCTCGGTGACGAGGAAGCCGATCAGCAGGGCGATCGCGAGCGCGACGGACCCGAGGGTAACGGGGTCGAGCCAGCCGCGGTCGGGCGCCGAGACCACGGTGTAGACGGCGAGCAGCATGCCGCCGGTGAGCGTCACCGCGCCAACGAGGTCGTGGCCGCCACCGGCCGCCGGCCTGTCCCGCGGGATCAGCACGATGCCCGCGACAAGGGCGATCACCGCGAGCGGGACGGGCGTCAGGAACGTCCAACGCCATCCGAAGCTGGTCAGCAACCCGCCCAGGATCAGCCCCGATGAGTAGCCGCTGGCCCCAAAGACGGAGAACACCGACAACGCCCGGTTACGCGCGGGCCCCTCATGGAAGGACGTGGTCAGGATGGACAGGGCGGTGGGCGCGGTGAACGCGGCGGCGAGCCCCTTGACGAAGCGGGTGACGATCAGCAGCGTGCCGTCGTTCACCAGTCCGCCCACCAGGGACGCGGCGGCGAACACGGCCAGCGCGGTGAGGAAGACCCGGCGGCGTCCGAGCAGGTCGGCGGTGCGTCCGCCGAGGAGGAGCAAGCCGCCGTAGCCAAGGACGTACCCGTTCACGATCCACTGCAGTGACGTGGTGGTGAGGCCCAGCTCGGTGCCTATCGACGGCAGCGCGACGCCCACCATCGAGACGTCGAGCCCGTCGAGGAACATCACGGCGCACAGGACCGCAAGGATCCCCCACAACCGGGGAGTCCAGATCTGTTCGGCCGGCGCGCGCTCGGCCGCCGGCGGACGGACGGTGGAGACAGGTGAGGTGTCGGTGATAGCCACGCCGGAGGACAGTACATGCACATGCATCAAATGTCCACGCACTAATTTCGAAGGAATTTAATGCCGATGCATCTGATGCGCGCGCATGGTACGATCCGCGCCATGGAGGCGAAGGTTGCCCTGGTCGACCACTGGCGCGAGCTGGCGACCTGCTACAACACGGTCGCGTGCGCTCTGGACCGCGCCCTGCAGGACGCCCACGGCCTGAGCATGAGCGAATACGAGACGCTCGACCGCCTGGTCGATCTCGACTGTGAGAAGCGCCGCATGCAAGAGATCGCCGCCGCGATGTACCTCAGCCAGAGCGCCTTGTCCCGCACCGTCGCCCGCCTGGAGAAACACGGCTACGTCACACGCGACCTATGCAAGGACGACCGCCGCGGCGTCTTCGTCCAGATCACCGAAGCCGGCCGCCGCCGCCACGCCGAGGCTCGAGAGACCCACCTCACGATCCTCGCCGAAAACCTGACGCCCACCGCCTCCCAGCCGCCCCCCCACGGAACTTGACCGACGCCTTTAGTTCTGAGTGCGCGTTCTCCTACCGCCGACGAACCCGATTGCCCCACGGACCTGACGAATCCACGGGAGCACGGATCGGGGACGGGGGCGTGGCGCGCGGATCAGCGGTCTGTCATGCACTCGTCCAGCCGAAGCAACCTGAAGTCGTCGTTGCCCGTAGACGTCGCGGCCCGTAGTCGTCGTTGCCCGTAGTCGTCGCGGCCCGAAGTCATCGCGGCCCGCCGCCGCGCGCTGCTCACCGCAAGACGGCTTGGCTGATCGGCAAGGAGGGTGTGCAGGCTGTCCGCTCCGAGGCGATCAAAGTGATCGCGTCGGGCTGGAGGTCGTCGGCCCGGGATGGCGGCGCCGCCGTCAGCGGGTAGGTGGCCGGGGCGGGGGCGTCCCGTAGACGTGACTGCGGGGAGAGTGCGGTGCGTGGGGTGGGTGGGGCAGTCTGGGCTTTGGCGAGAACGGTCCATGGGCAATGGAGCCAGGGACGGAGGCATTGTGGGCTGTCGCGTGATGCTGCGCCGGATGCGGGCGGCGGACGAGGACGAATTCCTCCAGCTCGCCGAACAGAGCGCCGAATTACATGCGGACTGGGTCCGGACGCCGACCGACGCACTGATGTTCCGCGAGTACCTGGGCCATTTCTCCGATCCGACGGCCGGCGAGGCGCTGCTGATAAAACGCGTCGACACGGGGGCCATCGCAGGTCACGCCACCCTCACCGGCATCGTCCGCGGGCCGTACGACCGCGCCGTCCTGGGTTTCGCCGCCTTCGCCCCGAGCACCGGCCGAGGTTTCATGACGGAGGGCATCGGCCTGACCGTTCTGTACGCGTTCGGCCCTCTCGGCCTGCACCGGGTCGAGGCGGACATCCAGCCGGGAAACGAACCGTCCCGCCGCCTCGTCCAGCGCCTCGGCTTCCGCCGCGAGGGATTCTCCCCGGAGTTCATCAACATCGGCGGCGTCTGGCGCGACCACGAACGCTGGGCGATCACCGCCGGCATGACGACCAGCCTCCCCCCATGCGACCCCAACATCCTCCCCTAGCGGCGGGACTGCGGGAACGACACCACTGACGTCAAAGGGGCTGGTCCGTCCCGGCCGACCAACGCCGCCCATTGCCGTCGCGAGGCGGCGGGTGGGCGACTGAACCGTTCACCAAGCTCTACCTCGGCCTTCGGACGGGTGGGGGGGCGGCAAGGCGCTGGGCATCTCGACCGTCCGGCGAACGCACGCCATCCTCCGCAAGGCGTTCGGTGACGCCGTCCTTGTCGACGAGTTCATACCGTCCAACCCGGCGAGCGGGCTAAGCGGCCGAAGGCAGTGCTTAACGAACCGGGCGCGGTCTGGACGGCCATGCAACTCCGCGCCATCCTTGGGGCCATACGTTGGCATCGGCTGTTCGCCTTCTACCACCTGGCCGCGTACACGGGCGCGCGGCGCGGGGAGCTGCTCAACCTGCGGTGGTCGAACATCGGCTTGGACGCAAAACAGATCACGATCAGCGGGTCTACGGGCGTCGTCGCCGGCGCACACATCGAGGGGGCGACCAAGAGCGGGCGGTCCCGCGTCCTCAGCATCGATGATGAGACCGTGACCGTGCTCCAGGGTCACCACAAGGCCCAAGCGGCTGAAAGCTCCTCGTCGGCGAGAAATGACGGGGCGGCGATGACGGGGCGGCGATGACGGGTACGTGTTCGCTACCGGCTGGGGTGGCCCGATCGATCCGGATACGGTCGGCTAGTGCCGTAGCAGGCAACGTTCGCCCTGTTGTGATGTGACACGCCGTCTTGAGGCTGTGCCCGGCGCCGTGTGGCCGTCACCCTGTCCGGGTGGCAGAACGAGTACGTGTACGCGAGATCGACG
>NZ_JABXFD010000062.1 GCF_013372625.1 Actinomadura sp. BRA 177 | reverse complement strand
ACCTCCACGTGCTCGGCGACGGGCCGCGCGCCGAGTTCGGCGAGACCGGCCACGGCGGCGTCCACGCGCGGGTCGCCGGTCGGCTCGGGCGGCGGGACGGCCGGGAACTCCGGCGCGGCGGCCTCTCCGGCCGGGGCCTCCGGCGTCTCCGCGGCCTCGTCGGACATCACGCATACCTCCCAAACCGTCCCGGAGCGCCCGTGCCGAGTCGCCTCCGGCTCATGCAGAACGCTACCTTCCCTGAACGACATCGTTGCCGGAGGAATGGGGAACGGCCTGACCATGGCGAACGAGGAGGACTGCCGTGCGGCACTGGACCGCGTCGCGGCGCGGCTGGCGGAGGTGGACGCCGACCGGCTCGCCGAGCACGTCGTCGAGCGGACGATCAGCTGCCGCGTCCCCGACCTCGGGCTGGCCTACCGCACCCGGCTGCACGAGGGCGGCCTGGACCCGTTCGAGCCGGACGGCGACCCCGGGTCCGCGCAGGTGCGGCTGACCGTGGACAGCGACGACCTCGTCGCCATGGCGCACGACGAACTGCACCCGGCCAAGGCGTGGGCCACCGGCCGGGTCAAGATCGAGGCGAGCATCTTCGACCTGCTGCGGCTGCGGCGGCTGCTCTAGAACGGGAGGCCCTCCAGGGCGCCGCTGAGGGCTTCGCGGGGCGGCGGCGTGTCGGTCTCCCAGGCGGCGGACGCGAGCGCGCGGAGGCCGTCGTAGGGGTCGCCGGAGCCGGTGACGGTGAACGTGTCCCCTTCGCGGCGGGCCGTCCAGCCCCGGCAGGTGTGCGCACCGTCCGCGCGGACGATCTCCGGGTGCGGGGCGAGCAGCCCGGTCAGGTCGGGCGCCAGGTAGCTGGGACGGCGGTTGGGCGGGGCGGTGAGGGCCTGCATGTGGTCGGTGACGCCGGTGAAGACGAGGAGGCTGTCGGCGCCGCCGTTGTAGGCGCCCTCGATGTCGGTGTCGAGCCGGTCGCCGACCACCAGCGGACGCTGTGCGCCGGTGCGCAGGATCGACTCCTGGTGCAGCGGCCGTTCGGGCTTGCCGGTGATGATCGGCTCGACGCCGGTCGAGGAGCTGATCACGCGGAGCAGCGACCCGTTGCCGGGGTGCGGCGGCCCCTCGCCGCCGGGAATGGTCAGGTCCCCGTTGGAGCCGACGAACAGGGCGCCCATGCTGACGGCCTGCGCGCCCTCCGACAGCGCCCCGTAGGTGAGTTCAGGGTGGTAGCCCTGTGCGACGGCGGGCGGCCGTCCCGCAGCGGTCGACACCGGGCGCAGACCGTGCTGGTAGAGCGCGTGGCGCAGCCCCATGCCGCCGACCACGAGCACCTCCGACCCGGCGGGCAGCCGTTCGGCGAGGAGCCGTGCGGCGGCCTGCGCGGAGGTCACCACGTCCGCCGGGTCCGCGGGGACGCCGACCTCGTCCAGCAGCGCCGCGACGGCCGACGGGGTCCGGGAGGCGTTGTTGGTCACGAACGCGAGCCGCTGCCCCGCCGCGCGGGCCTTGGCGAGCGAGTCCGCCGCCGCCGGGACGGGCCTGCGGCCGACGTAGACGACCCCGTCGAGGTCGAGCAGGGCGACGTCGTACGCCTCGCTCAGGGGACGGTCGCTGCCTTTCATCGCGCTCCTCATGCGTGCGATCGTACGGGGGTTGTTACCGGCAGGTAAGGCTCGGGTCAGCGCCGGGCCGCGAGGGTGGCCCTGGCCTGCCGCAACGCCTTCGCGTAGTCCCGGTTGTCCGGGCGCATGGCGGCGGCGAGCGCCAGCTGCTCGACGGCGCCCGCGAAGTCGCCCAGCCGGCTGAGCGCCAGCCCGAGCCCGAACCGCGCGTAGTCCTCGGCGGGCTCCTCCTCGACGATCCGGCGGAAGCTCGCCGCCGCGGCGTCGAACCGCCGGGCGCCGAACTGGGCGCGTCCGAGCGCCTCCCGGATGCTGTGCGACTCCGGCTCGGCCTCCGCGGCCCGCGCCAGCAGCTGCAGCGCGGCGGCGGCGCTGCCCGCCCGCAGCAGCTCCAGGCCCCGCGTGTACCACTCGTAGACCCCGCCCTCCGGCGAGGCGGCGTGCTCACCGGGGTCGTCCGGGGCACCTGCGTCGTCCCCTGGGTCGCCGCCTGGGGAATCCTCCGGCCGTCCGGGCCCTTGACCACTCATATGGACCTCCCCTCGGATCACTACGACCGTACCCGGCGGGGCGCCGGGCGCCTCCCGGTGAATACCATGCCCAGCGTGGACGACGACCTCCCCTCCGGCCTCGGGCCCGCCGGCCTCGGCCCGGAGGAGTTCAGCGCCCGGATCTTCGGGACGGCGGGGCCGCGCACGGGCGCCGGCCTGGCGCTGGCCCCGTTCCGCGGCGTCCGGTTCGTCCCCGCGGTGGCCGGTGATCCGGCGGCGGTGACCATGCCGCCCTACGACCTGATCGACGAGGCGGCGGCGCTGCGGCTGCTGGCGGGCGGCGGGCACAACATCGTCCGGCTGAACCTGCCGCGCGCCGCCGGGGAGAGCTATGCCGCGGCGGGCGACCGGCTGCGCCGCTGGCTGGCCGAGGGCGCCCTCGCGATCGACCCCGAGCCGGCCCTCTACGTCTACGAGGCGGCGCGCGGCGGGACGGTCCTGCAGCGCGGCCTGATCGGCGGGCTGGGCCTGCGCGCGGAGGCCGACGGGGTCGTGCTGCCGCACGAGAACGTCTTCCCCGGCCCGGTCCGCGACCGGCTCGCGCTGATGACGGCCGCGAACGCCAACCTGGAGCCGATCTTCCTGGTCTACGAGGGCGGCGAGGACGCGGCCCGGATCGTCGACGACGCCGCCTCGTCCGCGCCGCTCATGGAGTTCGACGCGGACGACGGGCTGACGCACCGGCTGTGGCGCATCACGGACCCTTCTCTGCATACGCAGGTGGCCGCCGACCTCCGCGACAAGCAGGCGCTCATCGCGGACGGCCACCACCGCTACGCCACCTACCGCGCCCTTCAGGCACGTCACCACGCCGCCGGTGACGGTCCCGGGCCGTGGGACGAGGGGCTGGCGCTCCTGGTGGACTCCACGCGGTATCCGCCGCATCTGGGCGCGATCCACCGCGTCCTGCCCGGCCTTCGTCCGGACGATGCGGTCGAGAGGGCGCGAAAGGCGTTCCGCGTGACCGACTTCTCGGACGAGGGGTCCGCCGTCGAAGCGCTCACCAACGCGGATGGTCCCGCCTTCCTTCTCGGTGGAGGCGACACCCTTCACCTCCTGACCGACCCCGTTGAGGACGCGATCGCCCGCTGCAGGCCGTCCGAGCACTCCCGACGCTGGTGCAGGCTCGACACCGCCGTCCTGGACTATCTCCTCATCGGCGCGCTCTGGGACGTCCCAGAGAACGAGAACGCCATCGAGGTGGTACACGACGACCCGTCCGCCGCGATCGACCGCGCGCGGCGCTCGGGCGGCACAGCGGTCGTCCTGAACCCGCTGAAGGTCGAGGACGTCCTCGCCGTCGCGGGCGAGGGCGAGCGCGTCCCGCGCAAGTCGACCTCGTTCGGGCCCAAGCCGCGCACCGGTCTCGTCCTGCGGCTTCTCGACCCGGACGCGTCCGAGGGGCCATGATCGGGGGATGGACACCGCGACCACGATCACACCGCTCGGCGGGGACGTCTACGAGATCGACACCCGGATGGCCGGCTACACCGGCATCACCGCCGGATACCTGATCCTGTCCGACCGGCCATGCCTGGTGGAGCCCGGCACGTCCGGTTCGGCGCCCATCGTCCAGGCGGCGCTGCGGGAACTGGGCGTCGGGCCGGACGACCTGGCGACCGTGGTCGTGACGCACATCCACCTCGACCACGCGGGCGGCGTCGGCGACATCGCGAAGATGTACCCGAAGGCGGAGGTCGTCGTCCACGAGAAGGGCGCCCGGCACCTCGCCGACCCGGCGCGGCTCATGCGCAGCGCCCGCATGGTGTACGGGGACACCCTCGACACGCTGTTCGGCGAACTGAAGCCCACGGACGCGTCCCGGATCCGGGCCGTCGAGGACACCGGCGTCATCGACCTCGGCGGCGGGCGGCGGCTGGAGTCGCACTACTCCCCCGGCCACGCCAAGCACCACGTCGGCCTGATGGACTCCCAGACCGGCGACCTGTACGTGGGCGACGCCGCCGGCATCTACATCCCGGAAACCGCGGACGTAAAGCCCGCGACGCCACCACCGGACTTCGACCTGGACACCGCCCTGTCGTCCCTCGGCAAGTTCCGGTCACTGGGCCCGCAGCGGCTCCTGTTCGCGCACTACGGCCCCGTCACCGAGGTGGACGACACGCTCGAACGGTCGGCGGAGGAACTGCGCGTCTGGGTGGACGCCGTCCAGGACGCCAAGGACCAGGACCTGGACCTCGACCACGCCGTAGCCATGGTCGTCGACCGCACCAGGCACCGCTACGCCATCACAAGCGACGGCACCGACCCCGACCTCATCGCCAAGTACGAGGTGCTGAACAGCGCGGAAAGCAACGTCACCGGCATTCTGCACGCGTTGAACAAGCACGCCTGACCCAGGCTGCTCGGACGAGCAAACCTGAGGGTCCGGGAGTGCTTTCAGCGGCGGAAGGGGCCGGTGACCTCGAACGTGTAGCCGTCCGTCCCGGCGATGAAGCCGCTCTTGCCGCGCTGGGACGAGAAGTAGAGGCGTGAACCGTCCGGACTGAACGCGCACCCGGTGATCTCCGACTCATCATGGCCGAGGACGCGCAGGAACGGCGTCACGATCCCGTCCGTCGTGATGAGGTTGACCTCCATGTTGTCGCCGTCCTCAGCGACGAAGAGGTCACCCGACGCCGTCGCGGTCACGGCATCGACACCGTGCAGGGGCGCCTCACCACTGGTGACGAGGTCGTCGTCGTAGGCGATGTCCAGCCGCTCGCCGGCCGCGTCGTAGGCCCACACACGGTTGTCGCCCTTCGTGGTGAAGTAACAGACGCCGTGCGTGTAGTAGCAGCCTTCGCCGCCGTCGAAACGCATGGCGTCCGCGACCTGCTCACAGGTCGGGGTGAACCAGAACTGCGGACTCGGCACTTTCGCCCACGTAACGGGACCCGTCCCAGAGCCGACCAGAACCTCAAGCGTCCCGGACGACAGATCACCCCACGTCTTCGGCCGGAACCGGTAAAAGCAGCCGTCGCCCTGGTCCTCGGTCAGGTAGACGACCTTACGCTCGGGATCGGACGCGGCAGCCTCATGCTTGAACCGGCCCATCGCCGGACGCGCCACCGCAGCCTTCTGCCCGCGCGGATCCGTCTCATAGACGAGGCCGAAGTCGTGCTCCTCGCACGACAGCCACGTGCTCCACGGCGTCGCCCCGCCGGAGCAGTTCAGCGTGGTGCCGTTCAGGATCCGGTACGCCGACGTCACCTTCCCGGACGCGTCGAACCGCATCGCGGACACGCCGCCGACGACGGGGACCTCCGAGTTGCTGACGTAGATCCAGCCGTCCCCGTCGGGGAAGCACGCACCGCCGTCGGGCGCCGCATGCCAGGTGTGCCGCGTCCCCTCGACGCGCTGCAGCGACCGCGCGACGATCCGGCTCGTGAACCCCTTCGGCAACTGCAGCCCGTTGCCGTCCACGGCCTGCAGCGCCCCGTACGGGCTCGGCCCGGGCTGCGCGGGCCCCGCCGCGAAGGCCCGCTGCCACAGGGCTCCGGAGAACGCGGTCGTGCCGCCGGCGACAGCGGCGGCACGCAGGAACATACGTCGGTCCAGGGACATGACTCTCCTCAGGAGTCGGCCCCCGAACGGCGCGATCCCGTGAATATCCGGGAAACCTACCCGCCAGTCAAGTACCGGAGGTCAATCCCCTGCCGGACGCCGCTCCTCGCCTTCCGCCTTCGGCTCCAGGAACACCACCGGAGCCTCCGGGACGTCCTCGTCCGAAACCTCCCGCACCTCAGGTTCAGCAGCCCTGAACGCAATATCGGTGGCCGCAGCCTCAGGCACTCCCCCTTCGCCACCACCGTCCTCACCGGCCACACCTTCACCGGCGGCACCCTCACCGGCCGCAGCTACATCGGCGGCACGATCACTGGCTGCACCTTCACCTTCGGCGGCTGCACCCTCACCGGCTTCAGCTACATCAGCCGCATGATCACTGGCCGCAGCCTCACCGGCGGCACCTTCGGCGTCTGCAGCTACATCGGTCGCGCCTTCACCGACCGAACCTTCGGCGGAAGCAGCTACATCGGTCACTCCGTCAGTGGCCACACCTTCGCCAGCCGCACCTTCGCCGATCACCCCGTCAGTCGTCGCGGCTTCGGCGGCAGCATCTTCGCCGCCAGCGCCTTCACTGGCCACCTGTTCGGCGGCCGCAGCTACATCGGCCGCGCTGTCAGTCACCGCAGCTTCACCAGCCGCAGCTTCATCGGCCGGGCCTTCACTGAGCGCACTGTCGACAGCCGCGCCGTCCGTGACCGGCCCACCAGTGACCGGCCCTTCGGTGACCGTGGCTTCGGCAGCCGCGCCTTCGCTGACTCGACCTCCCGTAGCGGTGTCATCGTCGGCGTCTTCACCCTCGGCGGCCGGGGCACCGGCGACGTCGGCCGTCTCGCCGGCCGTCTCACCGACCATCTCGACATCCTCTTCTTCGGTGTCGAGGATGTGGAGGCCTTCGATCTCGGCGTAGCGTTCGGCGGCGTCGGTCTCGCCGTCGCGGTCAGCGGCTGCGGCGCGGGCGAACCAGTCGCCGGCCTCGTCCTCGCGTCCCGCCTCGACGAGCGCGTCCGCGTAGGCGTAGAACAGCCGCATCGACCACGGCCGGAGCCGCCGGTCGCGCAGTTCCGGGATCTGCAGGGTGACGACGGCTGCGTCGTACTGCCCCATGTCGCGGCGCACGCCCGATTCCACGATGCGCAGCTCGACACGTCCCATCGGGTCGAGCTTCTCCGCCTCCGGCGACTTGATCAGGTCGAGGGCGCGTTCGGGACGGCCGAGGCCCCGCTCGCAGTCGGCCATCACCGGCAGGTACGAGTCGTCTCCGGCGCCGAGCCGCCGCGCGGCCCGCAGCCCGGCAAGCGCCCCCGCCCCTTCGCCCACGTGGTACGCCGCGATCCCGGCCGCCTCCCGGACGATCCCGACACGGGACGCGAGCCGCCGCGCGGCCCTCGCGTGCTTGTAGGACTGCTCGGGCTCGTCCTCCGCCAGCCGCCCCGCCATCACCAGATGCCGCGCGACCTTCGCCGCCAGCTCCTTCGGCAGCGTGCGCAACTCGACGCGCGCGTCGGTGTCGAGCTCTTCGCCGGTCACATCGTCCGGCAGCAGCGGATCATCGTGCCTGGGACGTTCCGGCTCTTCGCTTCGTGCCCGCCTGTCCTGCCGGTCACGCGGCGGCCCGTAGGAGCGTCCGCCGTCCTGGGGACGCTGAGGCCCGCGCCCCTTGAAGGGCCGGTCCCGGTCCCCCGGGCGCCCTTCCCGCTTACCTTCGAACCGGCGCCCGCCCTGGCGGTCGTCACGATCCCTGAACCGCCGCTCGCCCTGGCCTCCGCCACCCGGACGCCCCTCACGCCGCGGCCCGGCGCCTTGCCCCTGCCGGGGCCCACGGGATCCACCAAACCCGCGTCGCTCTCCCGCCGGCCCCTGACCACCGCGCGGCCCATCGAACCGACGCTCACCGGACTCACCCTGGCCACCGCGCGGCCCACCAAAACGCCGCTCACCCGACTTACCCCGGTCGCCCCGGGGACCCTCGAACCGCCGATCACCAGACCGGCCCTCGCCGCCACGTGGACCATCGAACCGACGCTCGCCAGACCGACCCTGACCACCACGCGGACCATCGAACCGACGCTCACCGGACTCACCCTGGCCACTGCGGGAGCCACCGAAACGCCGTTCACCCGGCTTACCCTGATCGCCCCGCGAGCCCTCGAACCGCCGGTCACCAGGCCGCCCCTGGCCGCCACGCGGACCATCGAACCGACGCCCACCGGACTCGCCCTCGCCACTGCGCGGCCCACCGAAACGCCGCTCACCCGGCTTACCCCGATCGCCCCGCGAGCCCTCAAACCGCCGCTCACCGGACCCACCTTGACCACCGCGCGTACCGCCGAAACGCCGGTCACCGGGCCTACCTTGACCGTCGCGCGGACCGTCGAACCGACGCTCGCCAGACTCACCCTGGCCACCGCGCGGCCCACCAAAACGCCGCTCTCCCCCGTTGCCTTGGCCGCCCCGAGGGCCCTCGAACCGTCGTCCACCAGGCCTGCCCTGGGCACCGCGCGCACCGCTCGGCTTGCCTCGGCCGCCGCGCGGCCCTTCGTAGCGGCCTTCTCCGCGTTCGCCGCGCGGGCCTCCGAAACGGCGCTCGCGACCGTCGTCCGAACGTCCCTCACCGGATTCGCTACGACGATCATCGGACCGCTTGAACGGACGGCCGGACTTCCAGTCATCACGCTTACCGCCGGCGCGAGGCGCTCCACCGCGGGGCCCTCCGCCCCTGCGGTCGCCGGAGCCGCCTTGGCCGCCCCCACGAGCGTTGTCCCCCCGCCGCTCGCGGCTGTCGTCGCCGCGGCCGTCGTCTTCCGCGCTCATCACGTCCGTCACTGTTCTTGATGGTGGTTCGTGGATACTTACAGCCTACTTTGGCAGGACCACGACATGCGTCGAGGGCCGCCCCGTAAAATCGGGGCGACCCTCGACCAATTCATGTCCGGCGGTGTCCTACTCTCCCACACAGTCTCCCATGCAGTACCATCGGCGCTGAAGGGCTTAACTTCCGGGTTCGGGATGGGACCGGGTGTTTCCCCTTCGCCAAAACCACCGAACGTCTCAAC
>NZ_JABXFD010000051.1 GCF_013372625.1 Actinomadura sp. BRA 177 | reverse complement strand
GGCGGGGGGGGGGGGGGCGGGAGCGGCGGGCGGCGGAAGTGGGGCCGGGGTCTAGGCGGCGGCCGGGGTTGCGGGCGTTCCAGGCGCGCATGCGGGGCGGGTAGCCGACCGCCTGGACGTCGTAGACGGGGAGGCCCAGGTCGCGGGCCACCTTGCCGATGACCTTGGGGGAGCCCACGCGGCGGCGGGTCCACTCGCCGTCGTGGGCGACGGCCACGGCGGTCGTGTCGGTGGCGAACGTCTCCGGTTCGACGAAGAACTCGACGCCGCGGCGGGACTGTGCGAACGCGATCAGTGCCTCGATGTCGGTGTCGGTCGCCTCCCGGTCAAGTCTGGTCACCGTGGATCCGCGGTTCTTGCGGATCCCGAATCGGTCCCGGAACCTCATCGCCTACCCCGTCGTCTGGTGCGGATGCGGTGTATGACGATAACGACATCTCGGGTGCGCTGGTTCCCGACACAGCGTCGGGATCCCCGGCGGGGAAGGGGCTGAGCCCTAGACTGGCGGGCCTGGGGGAACAGCAGCGGGGGTGTTGATGGACGGGCTTGACCTCGTCCGGCGGGGGGCCGCGGGCGTGCTCGTGGCCGCGCTTTGTGGGGGGTTGCGCAAGTTGGCTCCGGATGCCGGGGGGGTGGGGCCGGCTCTTATACCCCTCTGAGGCTGGCGACGGAGGGTGTCGTGTGGGTTCGGGTGGTCGCCGAAGCTTGACAAAAGACAAATGATGATATTCAACACACGCACGCGTCGTCATAGCAAACATCCTACAACTGTCACAGCCACACCACGCGATCCG
>NZ_JABXFD010000203.1 GCF_013372625.1 Actinomadura sp. BRA 177 | reverse complement strand
GTCTCGGCGCGCGGCGGCGGGAACGTTCCCCGGACGCCGGCCCACGACCGTTCGAGGCGCTCCGGGCCGCGCCGCTCGGCGTCCTCGGGGATCCAGCGCTCCAGGCCGTCCCGGCGCAGCACGACGGTCTGGTGGCGCCCCGGCCCGAGCGCGGGGACGGCCGGGACGCCCCGGTCGCCGAGCAGCGGGACGGCGCCGAACTCCGACTCCGTCCCCTGGAAGAACAGGTTGACGTGGCCGCCGAGCAGCATCTCCACCGTTTCCGGGTCGCGCAGGGCGCCCGGCTCGCCGGCGATGGGCGTGTGCTCCACCGCCGCGAGACGGAGCCAGCCAGCAGGTCGGGGCGCGGCACGCCCGAGTCGGCGAGCCGCGTCACGTCGCTCCAGATGCGGTCCTGGAGTTCGGTGGCGGTGGTCGGCTCGCCGGGCTCGGCGAGCGTCCGGCCGAACCGGGGGCCGGAGATGTGCAGGACGCTGAGCTGCTCGCGCGCCTCGTGCCCGCCGCCCGCCGCGGGGAACGCGGGCGCGGCGACGGGCGCCCGCCGGACGGGACGCTCCCCGACCGGCTCCTGCCGCCCCTCAGACCCTTCCAGGCGACCCGGCAGGACGCCCTCTGGAAGGGCGCCGCCGGGAAACCCAGGGCCGTCCAAGGGCCGTGCGTGGCCGGCGAGGGCCTCCTGGATGCGCCGCATCAGCAGGCCGCGCGCCTCGTCCGGGTCGTCGATCCCGACCAGGTCCACGTACGTGATCGTCGACAGGAGGCCGTCGATCGGGCAGTCCTCGATCCGGACCGTGACGAGCTTGCGGGCCGGGTCGTCCGGGTCGGCCCGCAGCGCCGCCATCCATTCGAGCCGCCCGTACCGGGAGCGCAGGTAGTTGCGCGACAGCACCGCGACCACGGCTTTGGCCTCCGACAGGCCCCGGTCCATGAAGTCGATGAAGTTCGTCCCCGGCACGAAGTCCCACGCCTGTATCATCGTCCGGTGCCCGGCGGCCTCCAGCTGCCAGGCGATCCAGGACGCCCACCGCTCGTCGGCGGGGGAGTAGCTGACGAAGAAGTCGGTCGGACGCTCCTGCCGCAGATGGCCGCCGGGGGTTGTCATGCCGCCAGTATCGCGCGGCCGGGCCCGGAAACCAGTGCCCCGGGACGCATTTGGATCTTGGTGTCCGGGCCCGTTATGGGATCATGGCGGCCGTGCCGCCCCCGATGGAGACCCTGCGCCGCGCCGCCGGCTCCCTGGGCGTTCTCGACCGGATCCGGATCGGGGTCCTCGTGCTGGGGGTCGCGTTCGTCGCCACCGGGCTGCTGCCCGCCGGCACGGCGCGGGCCAGTATCGGACGCGTCGCGCCGCTGCTGCTCTTCCTGTTCAGCGTCATCATCCTGGCGGAGCTGACCAAGGAGGCCGGGGTCTTCGACGCGATCGCGCAGCGGATGGCGCGGGCAGGGCGCGGCAACTACGTCGCGCTCTTCCTGCTGTGCGTGGCGTTCGCGTCGCTCACCACGATCTTCCTCAACCTCGACACGACCGCCGTGCTGCTGACACCGGTCATGCTGGCGCTGGCGGCGCGCGCGCGGATCGCGACCCTGCCGCTCGCCATGACCACGGTGTGGCTCGCCAACACCGCGAGCCTTCTGCTGCCGGTCTCCAACCTGACCAACCTGCTCGCCGCCGACCGGGTGGCGCTGGAGACGCGTGCGTTCGCGGCCCGCATGTGGGCGCCGCAACTGGCGGTCGTGGCCGTCACCATGGCGCTGCTGTGGGCGTTCTACTGGCGTCGCCGCATGCGCGGTGACGACGCCTACGATCCGCCGGATCTCGCGCCCATCCGTGACCCGGTGCTGTTCTCCGCCACCGGGGGCGCGTGCCTGCTGTTCATCGGCGCGATCCTCGCCGGGGTGCACACCGGCATCCAGCTCGGTATCGCCACGACCATCGCCGCCGCCGTGGCCGTCGTCGCGTTCGCCGTGCGCGACCGGTCGGTGCTGCGGCCCGTGCTGATCCCGTGGCAGCTCATGGTCTTCGTCACCGGGCTGTTCCTGGTCGTCCCCACGCTCGAACGGTGGGGACTGGACGATGCGATGCGCGCCCTCGTCGGCCATGACGGCGACGCCGCGGGGACGTTCCGGGCCGCGTTCTCCGGGGCGGGGCTGTCGAACGTCCTCAACAACCTTCCCGCGTATGTGGCGGGGGAGTCGGCCGTACCGGCGTCGAACAAGGACCAGCTTCTCTCCTTGCTCATTGGGACGAACGTGGGGCCGGTCATCACTCCATGGGGTTCATTGGCCACGCTGCTGTGGTTCGAGTGGTGCCGCCGGTGGGACGTGCGCGTACCGATCCGCAAGTTCGTCCTGACCGGGGCCGTCCTGGCCGTCTTGGGGTGCGCTGCCGCCGTGGGGGCGCTGCTGCTGACCCGGTAGGCGCTCAGAAGGCGACGTGGAAGCTGCCGTCGGGCATGGCAATCGATGTCGTGGTCTCCAGGAGGCGGTCCAGGAGGTCTGGGCGGGCGGCCACGAAACCCAGCTCGGACGCCGGACGGTCGATGCCCAGCTCGTACGGGCCGCCGTCCAGGCGCCGCAGCTCCGCGCCCGCCTCGGCGGCAAGCAGTGCCCCGGCGGGCAGGTCCACGATCTCCGGCAGATAGCCCACGATGCCGTCGATGTCGCCGCGTGCCAGCATCGCCCACGCCACAAGCGGCGCCCACAGCTGGAGGACGCGCGCACTCTGCTTCTCCAAGGCCATGCGCAAGGCGGAAGCGGCGAGATCGCTCGACTTGACCTGATGCCCTTGCGTCCATGCCAGAACGGGGTTGTTCTTCCGGCCCGGTCGTGGACGATCGGGCAGCGTCAAGGTCTCCCCTTCCGGCCCCAGCGTCCCCTTACCGCGAATCGCCGACCACGTTCGTCCCGACACCGGGTCATGGACGACACCCAAGACCGGCTCGGCGCGCGCGCACAGCGCCAGGCCCACCGCGTACACCGCCATGCCGATCGCGACGTTGTTGGTGCCGTCCAGCGGATCGACGAGCCACACCATCTCCTCGCCCGGCGCACCGTCAAGGACACCGGACTCCTCCGCGATGATGCGCATGGCCGCCGAGGAGCTGATCCTCGGGCGGCTGCGGGCCGCCTACCCGAGGCATGGCCTCGTCCACGTCCATCCGGACGTTCCGCACCGTCCCGTACAGGACGAAGCTGAGCAGATCCCAGCTGTGGCAGTGCACCGGCGACGTGGTGGACGGCGCCGGCCGCACCTCCGGCGTCCAGATGTGCAGGCACACGCCGAGATCACCGCTGCGCTCCACCGGCAGGCACAGGAAGCCCAGCGGGTGTCGCACCGCCCGGACCGGCGGCGCGCCCGCCGCGAGCCCCTCCAGAACGCCGTCGAGAACGCGTCCCGCCCACGCCGGCAGCGTCCGCGCCCCGGTCCCGGCGCGGATCTCCTCCCGGATCTGCGCGTACCTCACTCGTAAGGGTCCTTCGCCCGCAGCGCCTTCCGGATGATCTCGATGACGTCCCGGTCGGTGTAGCCGGACGCGAGGTCGATGCCGATCACCTCGAAGAGCTTGCGGACCTCCTCGACCGTCGGCTCCTCGTCCAGCGGCGCCAGCCGCGCCTGCTCGACCGGGACGCGGCGCGCCTGGTCCAGGCTGGTCTGCAGCTCCGCGCTCACCCAGCTGTAGTAGAACTTCGTGCTGTCGACGACGAGCGCCTCACCGCGCGGATCGTCGCGGGTCACCACCAGGCGGGACGCGGCCAGGTCGTAACGCAGCGTCGTCATGGTCTGCGCCAGTCCGATGTCGATGTCGAGCATGGCGAACCGCTGCTTCTGCCAGCACGCCGCCAGGATCGTCGCGTACGCCTCTTTGCGGGTGCGTTCCAGCGTCCACGGCTCGCCCGTCGCGTCCGGGCCGTCCGACACCGAACGGCGGTGACGCGCGTACGCCTCGCACACCTCCACGTTCGTGGGGTCGAGGATCTCCAGCCTGAACAGCAGCGTGCGCCGCTCCCTACGCGCCGCCGCCACGCACTCCGGCAGCGTCCGCGCGCGTATATAGGTGCCGGTCCCGCCCTTGAAGAACCACCGGTCGGTGTCGCGGCGCGCCTCCTCCAGGACGTGCGCGACCTGCCCGCCGCTGATCACGCGAACGACCGTGGTCTCGTCCAGGGCGCGCTGGGTGTCGGACAGGACGTTCTCGAACGTCTCGATGTGGGCCAGCTTGGCGTCCAGCTCACCGAGCGTGGCCGACGACGACCGCAGCGTGTCGCGGACCTCCGCCTCGACGGGGATGCGCCGCCCCCGGTCCCGCAGCACCGACGTCGCCAGCAGGCCGATCACCGCGAGGATGCCGCTGTTGGTGATCTCGTCCTCGTTCGGGAGGTTCACCCCGAGGCCCAGCACCGCGACGACGATCGCCAGGACCAGCGCGATCACGGCGTCGGCGTTCTTCCCGAGCCAGTTGGTGAAGCGGGTCATGGTCGGCTGGCACCCCGTCCTGGTCGGCGTCCTGGTCGGCGCCGGAGACGTTCAAGGGACGCGCGGACTCGTCCCCGTGAACGGCATGGTCGGCGCCGTCATCGTAACCACAGCGTCCGGACCCCGGAAAAGCCCTGCAGGTAAGGGGTTCGTAGACTTGCGCAACCGGGTGTGCTTCCGCTAGCCATAGACTCTTCGCATGCACGTGCGGGGCCGGTGGACGGGTGCGGTCATGGGGGCTTGGCCGACCCGCCGTTCGCGCGCGCTCGACATCTTCCTCGCCGTGACGCTGGCCTCCGGCGACGCCGTGTTCCTGTGGTTCACCGACCAGCGGTTCTGGCTGCCGCCGTCCGTGGTGTCGGCGTGCAGCGTCGTGCTCGGGCTGGCGCTGGTCGTGCGGCGCGTCCACCCCGTCGGCCTCGCCTTGTTCTCGCTCGTGTTCGGGACGGTCACCGGCGCGGGCGTCTTCGCCGCACTGGTCGTCCTGTACTCGCTCGCCGCGTACACCTCGTCCCGGCGGACGGTGCTGACGATCGCCGTCGCCACCTACATCGCCGGGCTGGCGTTCCCGTCCCCGACGGCGACGACCGACAACTTCGCCGTGCAGGCCATCTTCGGCATCGCGTTCATCGCCGTCCCCGTGCTGCTGGGCCTCTACATGGGCGCGCGCAAGCAGCTCCTCGCATCGCTCCAGGAGCGCGCGGCGAGGCTCGAACGCGAACAGCACCTTCTCGCAGAGCGCGCGCGGGGAGAGGAACGCACGCGCATCGCGCGGGAGATGCACGACGTGGTCGCCAACCGGATCAGCGTCATGGTCGTGCACTCGGGCGCACTCAAGGCGATCGCCAGCCGCGACCCCGTCCGGGCCGCCGAGACCGCGGCCGTCATCGGGGACATGGGACGCCAGGCGCTGGAGGAGCTGCGGCACGTCATCGGGGTCCTGCGGCAGGGCGAGGAGGTCCTTCCCCAGGAGGCGGTCACGCTCGCCCACGTCCGCGAGCTGGTCGGCCAGTCCGGTGCCGCCGGCCTCCGCGTCGACCTGGCGGTCCGCGGCGAGGAGCGGCCCATGACCTACGCCGTCGGACGGACGGTCTACCGCCTCGTCCAGGAGGCCCTCACCAACGTCCACAAGCACGCCGGGGCCGCCGACACCCGGGTGTCCCTCGGCCTGCTGCCCGAGGCCATCGAGGTGGAGATCGTCAACGCCGCGCCCACCGCCCGGCCCGAGCACCGGCTGCCGAGCGGCGGGAACGGCCTGGTCGGGCTGCGCGAGCGCGTGCACGCCCTCGGCGGCAGCTTCGAGGCCGGGCCCCGCGAGGGCGGCTACGCCGTCCGGGCCCGGCTCCCGCTGCCCGCCTCCTGACCGGCGCGGGCTGACCGGCACGGGCGCGGAATGTCGGAGGCCCTGCATACAGTTGTCAAAGCAGGGATTGTGCCGGAGCAGGGGAGTGCCGATGCGCCCAGTCACCGACCTGCGGCGCCGCGTCGCGCCGTTCGAGGTCGTCACCGAGATGACGCCGTCCGGCGACCAGCCGGCGGCGATCGCCGAGCTCGCCGCCCGCGTCGAGGGCGGCGACCGGGACGCGGTGCTGCTCGGCGCCACCGGCACCGGCAAGACCGCCACGATCGCGTGGCTGGTGGAGAAGCTGCAGCGTCCCGTCCTCGTCATGCAGCCGAACAAGACGCTCGCGGCGCAGTTCGCCAACGAGCTGCGCGAGATGATGCCGCACAACGCCGTCGAGTACTTCGTGTCGTACTACGACTACTACCAGCCCGAGGCGTACATCCCGCAGACCGACACCTACATCGAGAAGGACTCCTCGATCAACGACGAGGTCGACAGGCTCCGGCACTCGGCGACCAACTCGCTGCTCACCCGCCGCGACACCGTCGTCGTCGCGTCGGTGTCCTGCATCTACGGCCTCGGCACGCCGCAGGAGTACGTCGACCGGATGGTCCGGCTGCACGTCGGCCAGGAGATCGACCGCGACGACCTGCTCCGCCAGCTCGTCGGCATGCAGTACAGCCGCAACGACCTCGCGTTCACCCGCGGCACGTTCCGGGTCCGCGGCGACACCATCGAGATCATCCCGCAGTACGAGGAACTCGCCGTCCGCATCGAGATGTTCGGCGACGAGATCGAGAAGCTCGCCACCCTGCACCCGCTCACCGGCGAGCTGATCACCGAGGACGAGGAGCTGTACGTCTTCCCCGCCTCGCACTACGTCGCCGGCCCCGAGCGCATGGAGCGGGCCATCCGCGACATCGAGGCCGAGCTGGAGGAGACCCTCGCCGTGATGGAGCGGCAGGGCAAGATGCTGGAGGCGCAGCGGCTGCGCATGCGCACCGCCTACGACATCGAGATGATGCGCCAGGTCGGCAGCTGCTCCGGCATCGAGAACTACTCCCGGCACATCGACGGCCGCGGCGCCGGCACCGCGCCGAACACCCTCCTCGACTACTTCCCGGAGGACTTCCTCCTCGTCATCGACGAGTCGCACCAGACCGTCCCGCAGATCGGCGCCATGTACGAGGGCGACGCGTCCCGCAAGCGGATGCTGGTCGAGCACGGGTTCCGGCTGCCGTCCGCGATGGACAACCGTCCGCTGAAGTGGGAGGAGTTCCTCGACCGCATCGGCCAGACCGTCTACCTGTCCGCGACGCCCGGCACCTACGAGATGAACCGCGTCAAGGGCGACGTCGTCGAGCAGGTCATCCGCCCCACCGGCCTGATCGACCCGGAGATCGTCGTCAAGCCCACCAAGGGCCAGATCGACGACCTCATCCACGAGATCCGCGAGCGCACCGAACGCGACGAGCGCGTCCTCGTCACCACCCTCACCAAGAAGATGTCCGAGGACCTCACCGACTACCTCCTCGAACTCGGCATCCAGGTCCGCTACCTGCACAGCGAGGTCGACACGCTGCGCCGCATCGAGCTGCTCCGCGAGCTGCGCGCCGGCGAGTTCGACGTCCTCGTCGGCATCAACCTGCTCCGCGAGGGCCTCGACCTGCCCGAGGTGTCCCTCGTGGCGATCCTGGACGCCGACAAGGAGGGCTTCCTGCGCTCCGAGACGTCCCTCATCCAGACGATCGGCCGCGCGGCCCGCAACGTCTCCGGCCAGGTCCACATGTACGCCGACACGGTCACCCCGTCGATGGAGCGCGCGATCGACGAGACCAACCGGCGCCGCGCCAAGCAGCAGGCCTACAACACCGAGCACGGCATCGAGCCGCAGGCCCTCCGCAAGCGCATCGCCGACATCCTCGACTCCCTCGCCCGCGAGGACGCCGACACCGAGACCCTGATCGGCGGCGCCGGACGCCAGCAGTCCCGCGGCAAGGCCCCCGTCCCCGGCCTCGCGTCCCGGACGAAGGAGGTCGGCCGGCACGCCGCCGACCTCGTCGGCGACCGCCCCCGCGAAGAGCTGGAGGGCCTCATCGAGCAGATGACCGACCAGATGCACCAGGCCGCCACCGACCTGCAGTTCGAGCTCGCCGCCCGCCTCCGCGACGAGATCAAGGAACTCAAGCGCGAACTCCGCGACATGAAGGAGGCCGGCGTCAAGTAGCCGGTGCCCGCCTCAGCCGAAGGCGAGCACGACCCGGTCCTCGACCGGACGGTAGCCGATCCGCCGGTACACGCCGTTGCTCGTCGGGTTGGCGAGGTCGGTGAACAGCACGACGCCGCCGGCCCCCGCGTCCAGCGCGCCCTGCGTCGCGGCGGCGGTGACGGCGGCGCCGTACCCCCGGCGCCGGTACTCGGCCGGTGTGTAGACGGGCGCGATCCTGGCCACGCCCGCGACGGCCGGGGTTCGGCCCGCCATCGCCACCGGCCGCCCGCCGGCCTCCCACAGCGTGATGCCGCCCTCCGCGAGCCTGCCGCGGGTGACCGCCGCGTTCGGCGCGCCGCCGCCGGCGTCCCGGTGGAACTGCGCGGACCACTCCAGCACCAGGTCCAGGTCGGCGCCCCCGGCGACGCGCGCGGCGCCGTCCGGTGCCGGGTCGGGCGGTTCGAGCCGCGCCAGCCGGTGCAGCCGCTGCCGCATCCCGATCCGGCTCGGCGCCCCCGTCCGCCGCCGCCACGCCTCCGCGAACGCCGCGGCGGTCACTGGTGTCCCGTTGACACCCGCGATCGCCGGGCCCCGTGCGGCCAGCACGTCCGCGAGTTCCCGCGCCGCCCGCTCCGGCATCGCGTTCAGCAGCGGCGGGTGCGTCCCCGTCCACAGGAAGGTGCCCTCAATGCCCCCGCCGGACGTCCACCACCCGAACAGCACGAACCCGTACAGCTCCGGGCCCTGCACACGGATGGCCTCGGCCACGGTCAGCGACACGGTGTTCGCG
>NZ_JABXFD010000415.1 GCF_013372625.1 Actinomadura sp. BRA 177 | reverse complement strand
GCGCCCGTGGACGGCCCGCGCCGCCGGGGCCCGCCGCCGTGCCGTCGGCGCGCTCGCCACCGTGATCTCCGTCGTGACCACGGTCGTCGTGCTGATCCTGGCCGTGCACATCGTGTTCGTCGCGTTCGAGGCGAACACGGCGAACGACCTCGTCCGCTGGTTCGGGGACAGGGCCACCGACCTGTGCTGGCAGTTCAAGGACGTCTTCCAGCCCGCGAGCCACAAAACGGAGGTCGCCGTCAACTACGGCCTGGCAGCCCTCGTCTACCTGGTGATCGGCCGCATCATCGTCGGCCTCGTCCGCCGCCTGGCCTAGTCGCGGCCGGGGAAGCGAACGTCGTCGAACGGCCAGGCCGTCGTCACCCACTGGCGGACGAACGTCTCCAGCTCCTTCTCCAGGACGGAGTTCTCCTCGTCCGCGCGGACCCAGAACACCACGACAGCGTCCGCGCCCGGCTCGTCCGACGGGGCGACGTGGATGCGGCCGAGCTGCCGCTCCCCGTCCGGCGTGGTCACCACGTAGCTGAACGAGCGCCGCAGCTGCCCCTGCTTCTGCAGCCACGCGACGTCGATCAGCGCCTGCTCGAAGGTGAACTCGCTGTCGGGCCACCCCCATTCGGGCCCGAACCGGCCGGCCAGCCGGTCCAGGCTGCCGAGCACGGCGCCGTAGTCCTTGACCACGTCGTGCACGGTGATCGGGCGGATCTGGAAGTCGGGCCCCGCCACCAGCGTGGGCACCACGAAGTCCTCGGGGAGGAACGCCCCGCCCGCCGCCTTCCGCGGAGACTTGAACATCGTCGACCTTTCCGGCGACGCCCCTTCCGGCGACGGGGCGTGCGGCATCGAACTCTAGTCCTCCCGGCCGCCCGGGGAGGCGCATCACGAATTCGGGCGTGCCGCGGACGAGGCGGCGCGCGGGGCGGCGGCGCGGGCTCACATGCCTTAGTGTTCTTGCGGAGGAATTCATCACCATGACGCCATCCACGCGCGACCGCATAGTGTCCGAGTCGCTCCGGCTGTTCGCCGACCGGGGCTACGCGGCCACGTCCGTCGCGGAGATCGAGGCCGCGGCGGGGCTGTCCCCGGGCGCGGGCGGCCTCTACCGGCACTTCCGGTCCAAGGAGGAGGTGCTCGCCTCCGCCATCCGCGAGCACATCGACCGGACCCGCCGGCAGATCAGCGACGTCCTCGACCAGGCGAGCGTCTTCGAGGGCCGGCCGCTGGAAATCCGGCTGCGGATGACGTGCCAGGCCGGCCTCGCCAAGATGCGCGAGGAGCAGGACCTCATCCGGGTGCTGTTCCGCGACCTCGACCAGTTCCCGAACCTGGTCGCGGAGATGCGCGAGGGCATCGTCAACCCGCTGTACGACGGCATCTCGACCTGGCTGTCGGCGCAGCCCGAGTTCGAGGGGTCGGACGAGGACTGGCCCGCGATCGCCTCCATCCTCGGCGGCGCCGTGGTGAACTACTGGCTGGCGAACGAGTCGATGTACGAGCCGCCGACCCGCATCGACGAGGAGCGGTTCGTGGAGAGCTGGGCGCGGCTCGGTCTCGGGCTGGTGCACCTGGAGCGCACACCCGCCACCTGACCTGCGGTGTCCCGGCCCCGCCGACCCCGGGCACGCCCCGCGGGCTCCTACCCTGGAGACTTCGCGTACCGCGGCGCGCCCGCGGCATAAGGTTGGGGAACGGCATGGAAACGTATGCGGACTGGCTTCGCGCGCGAGGCGACGACGAACTTCGCGCGCTGCTGTCCGCGCGTCCGGAACTGCTCGCCCCCGTCCCCGCCGACCTGACCGCGCTCGCCGCCCGCGCTGCGACGCCCGCCGCGGTGGCCCGCGCCCTCGACCGGCTGGACCGGTTCACGCTCGCCGTCCTCGAATCCCTCCTCGTCCTGCCGTCCCCCGATCTCGACGCGCTCGCGGCCGGCCTCGGCGCGGCGCCGGCGCAGGTCGCGGAGGCGCTCGGCACGCTGCGCCGCTACGGGCTGGCCTGGGGCGACGGGACGCCGGCCACGGCGCCCGGCGTCCGGCAGGGGCTGCCGCATCCGGCGGGGCTCGGCCCGCCCGTCCGGGAGGTCTTCGCCGGCTACCCGCCCGAGCGGCTCACCGATCTGATCACCGACCTGGAGGGCGAGGCGCCGCGCGGGTTCCCCGACGCTCCGCGCCTCCTGGACCGGCTCACCGAACTGCTCGCGGAGCCGGCCGCGCTCATCGAGGACGCCGGGCCCGAGGCGCGGGCCGCCCTCGACCAGCTGGCCTGGGGTCCGCCCGTCGGACGGGTCGCCGACGCGCGCCGTCCCGTCCGGCTCGACACGGCCACCACCCCGATCGAGCGGCTCCTCGCCCGCGGCCTCCTCGCCGCCGAGGACGACCGCACGGTCACCCTGCCCCGCGAGGTCGCCCTGCACCTGCGCGCCGGGCGGCTCTTCCGGGACGTCCCCGCCGAACCGCCGCCGCTCCCGGCCCGCGCCGGGGAACCGCGCGCCGAGGACATCGTGGTCCGCGCCGCCGCGGGCGAGGCGGCGGGCGCCGTCCGGCTCATCGAGGACCTCCTCGAACGCTGGGGCCTCGAACCGCCGCCCGTCCTGCGCAGCGGCGGCCTCGCCGTCCGCGACCTGCGCACCGCCTCGACCCTGCTGGACGTCCCGGAGTGGAAGGCGGCGCTGCTCGTCGAGGTCGCCTACGCCGCCGGGCTGCTCACCCGCAGCGGCGACCTCGACGGCGAATGGCTGCCCACCCCCGCCTACGACCTGTGGCTGATGCGCGACACCGCCGGCCGCTGGACGGAGCTGGCGCGCGGCTGGCTGAAGTCCGACCGCGCCGCCGGGCTCGCCGGGGAGCGCGACGACCGGGACCGGCTGATCAACGCGCTCAGCGAGGCGATGGTGCGCTCCAGCGCCCCCGGCACCCGCCGGGAGGTCCTGGAGGTCCTCTCCGGCGCCGGGCGCGGCGCCGCCGTCGACACGGACGCGCTGCGCACCCGGCTCGGCTGGCTGCGGCCCCGCCGCGGCGGCGCCACCCGCGAACGGCTGCTCGGCTGGACGCTCCGCGAGGCCGCCGCGCTCGGCCTCACCGGGTTCGGCGAGCTGGCCCCGTTCGCCCGCGACCTGCTCGCCGGCGACGACCCCGAACCCGCGCTGGAGAAGTACCTTCCGGCGCCCGTCGACGAGATCCTCATCCAGGCCGACCTGACCGCGATCGCGCCCGGCCCGCTCGTCACCGACCTCGCCCGCGAACTCGCGCTCGCCGCCGACGTCGAGTCCACCGGCGGCGCCACCGTCTACCGGTTCACGCCCGAGTCCGTCCGCCGCGCCCTGGACGCCGGACGGTCCGCCGCCGACATCACCGACCTGCTGACCCGGCACTCCGCGACCCCGCTGCCGCAGCCGCTCACCTACCTCATCGACGACGTGGCGCGCCGGCACGGGCACCTGCGCGTCGGGGCGCTCTCCTCCTACGTCCGCACCGACTCCGCCGCCACCCTCGACGAGATCCTCGCCGACCGCCGCGCCGAGCCGCTGCGGCTGTACCGGCTCGCGCCGACCGTCCTCGCGTCCGGGCTGCAGCGCGCCGACCTGCTGGACGGGCTGCGCGCCATGGGGCTCGCCCCGGTCGCCGAGGCCCCCGGCGGCGGCGTGATCGTGACCCGGCCGGACGCGCAGCGCGCCGACCCGCCGCCGACCGCCGAGATCGTCCGGCTGCGCCCCGACACCCGCACCGACACCTCGATGATCTCCGCCGCGGTGCGCGCGCTGCGGGCGGGCGACGAGGCGTCCCGGCACGGCGCCGAGCACGCCCGGCAGGCACCGGCCGGGGAACCGCCCCGCTCCCCCGCGATGGCCACCATCGAACGGCTCCGCGCCGCCGTCGACCGCGGCGGCCGCGTCTGGATCGGCTACCTCGACCAGCAGGGCCAGGCGTCCAGCCGCATCGTGGAACCCGTCCGCGTCGAGGGCGGCTTCCTCACCGGCTACGACGCCACCCGCGCCGCCGTGCACCGCTTCGCGCTGCACCGCATCACCGGAGTCTCCGAGCTGGACGACGCCGGCCAGTAGGCGCTTGTTTCGTGATCTTTCGAAGTTGAAGGAACCCGCGCCGCCCTCCGGAGGTCCTAGTCTGGAGGACCGATCGGCGAGTGGAGGAGGCCCGCCCGTGAGCGGATACGGCGGCACCCCGCCCGGCTGGCAGGACCCCTACGGGCCGCAGGGCTACGGCGGATCACCGTATCCGGGCGCCCCGCAGCCGCCCGGATACGCCTACGGGCCCCCCGGCGTGCCCGTCCGGCAGACGAGCAGCGGCTCCACCACCGCCTGCCTCGTCTGCAACATCGCCAGCGTGCTGCTGTGCTGCGGCGTCCTCGGGATTCCGGGCGCCATCGTGTCCGCGATCGCGATGGGCCGCGTCCACACCGACCCCGAGTCGGCCCGCAAGCTGACGATCGCCGGCTGGATCCTGTTCGGCCTGTCGATGGTCTGCGGCATCATCATCGCCGTCATCTACGCCTTCGTCGTGATCAACTCCGATTCGGGCTACGACTCCGGCTCCGGCATCTAGCGCGCGGGAAGAGCGGGGCGCCCGCCGCCGTTGTAGGAGGCGTTCCCGTCCGGACCGCACGACGCGCACCCGTGCCTGGGGTAGCGTGCGGGTGTCCGGACGTGGCATCGATCATCGACATCGCGACGGGGGCTTCTGCTTTGACCGACGGTCCGCTCATCGTCCAGTCCGACAAGACGCTGCTGCTGGAGGTCGACCACGCGCTGGCCGACGCCTGCCGCAAGGAGATCGCCCCGTTCGCCGAGCTGGAACGGGCGCCCGAGCACGTCCACACCTACCGGGTGACGCCGCTCGCGCTGTGGAACGCCCGCGCCGCCGGCCACGACGCCGAGCAGGTCGTCGACACGCTGATCAGGTACTCCCGCTACCCAGTCCCGCACGCCCTCCTCGTGGACGTCGCCGACACGATGGCGCGGTACGGGCGGCTGCGGCTGGAGAAGGACCCCGTGCACGGGCTCGTCCTGTCGTCCTCCGACCGGTCGGTGCTGGAGGAGGTCCTGCGGGCCAAGAAGGTCAAGGGCATGATCGGCGACCGGGTCGGCGACGACGCCGTCGCCGTCCACCCGAGCGAGCGAGGCGCCCTCAAGCAGGCCCTGCTCAAGCTCGGCTGGCCCGCCGAGGACCTCGCCGGCTACGTGGACGGCGAGGCCCACGCCATCTCCCTCGTCCAGGACGGCTGGGAACTGCGCTCCTACCAGGACGAGGCCACATCGGCGTTCTGGCACGGCGGCTCCGGCGTCGTCGTCCTGCCCTGCGGCGCCGGCAAGACCATCGTCGGCGCCGCCGCCATGGCCCGCGCCGAGGCGACCACGCTGATCCTCGTGACCAACACCGTGTCGGCGCACCAGTGGAAGCAGGAACTGCTCCGCCGCACGTCCCTCACCGAGGACGAGATCGGCGAGTACACCGGCACGAAGAAGGAGATCCGGCCGGTCACCATCGCCACCTACCAGATCATGACGACGCGCCGGAAGGGCGTCTACACGCACCTGGAGCTCTTCGACGCCCGCGACTGGGGCCTGGTCGTCTACGACGAGGTGCACCTGCTGCCCGCGCCGATCTTCCGGATGACCGCCGACCTGCAGGCCCGCCGCCGGCTCGGCCTCACCGCCACCCTCGTCCGCGAGGACGGCCGCGAAGGCGACGTGTTCTCCCTGATCGGCCCCAAGCGCTACGACGCACCCTGGAAGGACATGGAGTCCCAGGGCTGGATCGCCCCCGCCGACTGCGTCGAGGTCCGCGTCACCCTCACCGACTCCGAACGCCTCGCCTACGCGACCGCCGAACCCGAGGAGCGCTACCGCTTCTGCGCCACCACCGACACCAAGACCAAGCTCATCAAGGCCCTGGTCGACCGGCACCGCGGCGAGCAGACCCTCGTCATCGGCCAGTACATCGACCAGCTGGACGAACTGGGCGCCCTCCTGGACGCGCCGGTCATCAAGGGCGAAACCCGCATCCGCGAACGCGAACGCCTCTTCGACGCGTTCCGCTCCGGCGAGATCAACGTCCTGGTCGTCTCCAAGGTGGCGAACTTCTCCATCGACCTCCCCGAGGCGTCCGTCGCCGTCCAAGTATCAGGCGCCTACGGCTCCCGCCAGGAAGAAGCCCAACGCCTCGGCCGCCTCCTACGCCCCAAGGCCTCCGGCGCCGGCGCCCGCTTCTACGCCGTCGTAGCCCGCGACACCCTCGACCAGGACTACGCCGCCCACCGCCAACGCTTCCTAGCCGAACAGGGCTACGCCTACCGCATAGTCGACGCCGACACCGTCCTCTCCGGCAACGACTTCTAAACACACCGCCACCACCACGAGAATCACTGACCGACCTTCAGCCCCGGCGCTGCCACGGCGCCCCAACCGCGCCACGCCAACGCAACCGTGTGCCTGAGCGGCCAGCGGAACGGCCACACTCTCCCTCCTCAGGCCAGGACCCAGCGCGCGCGTACGGTGCTGCCGTTCATGCGCTCAACACCGGGTCTCCTGGCGGCCATGGGGGCGGCCACATCGCGTTTTCAGGCGTCTGGCCAGTTTCTTAGGGCGGTGTCGAGGGCGTCCAAGGTCCGTTCCCAAGACGCCTCCACGTCGCGTGGGTGGTGCTGGAAGGCACCTGCGGTCTCCAGGCTTACGAAGCCGTGGAACATGCCGCCCAGCATCCGGACCGCGTCCGTCTGGTCGGGCTCGGCCAACTCGTAGCCGCGCAGGATCGCCCGGGTCATCTCCGCGTGCCGTCCCGCCGCGCTCGCGAGCGCCGTCTCAAGGTCCAGCTCCATCCGAGCCGCCGCGTATCTGCCCGGATGCCGCTTCGCATAGCCCCGGTACGCGCCGGCGAAGGCCACCAGCGCGTCCTTGCCCGCACGTCCGGCGATCGCGGCGGCGACCTCGTCGGCAAGCTCGGCCAGCGCGAGCAGGGCCACCTGCGTCTTCAGGTCGTGCGCGTTCTTGATATGCGAGTACAGGCTGGCTTCCTTGACCCCGAACCGGCGCGCCATCGCGGCAACGGTCACCTTGTCAAAGCCGACCTCATCGGCCAGTTCTGCCGCCGCCCGGGCCAGACGTTCGACGGTCACTCCCGCACGTACCATGGCTCCCCTCCCACTTACCTACGATACTAAAGCATTTGCCTAGGGCCCTTAGGAAGACATAGCCTCGCCGTTCATGAGACCCCTAACCGAACGCGACCTACGTGCGTCCTTCATCAACTGCTCCAAGGGCGAGGCCAAGCGCCTGGACCTGCCCAAGGGCTTCGCCGACCTCCCCTGGGACGACCTGGACTTCCTCGGCTGGCAAGATCCGGGCGCGCCCCAACGGGCGTATCTCGTCGCCGAGCGCGACGACCGCCTTGCCGGCATCTCGCTGCGGGTGGCCTCCGGCGGGGCGTCCCGCGGCTTCACCGCGCGCGCCATGTGCTCGCTGTGCCTGACCACGCGCACCAGCGGCGGTGTCGCCCTGATGACCGCGCGCCGAACCGGCGAGGCCGGCCGCCAGGGCAATTCCGTCGGGCAGTACCTGTGCGGCGACCTGGACTGCTCCCTTTACGTTCGCGGCAAGAAGCAGTCCGTCGCGGGCGGCGGCCTCGACGAATCCCTCAGCCTGGACGAGAAGACCGCACGCCTCCTCACCAACCTGCACTCGTTCCTCGACAAGGTGACCCGCTGACCCGTCGCCAAGGACTCTCCGTCTCAACCTCCCAAGCCGCAGACATCATCGGCAAGGCCGAGCCACCACACGTGTCGAGGTGCCCAGCCTCGACGGCAGTTGCGGATGACGCTCGACGTCGCAGGAGGTGCCGGACGTGGCCGCTATCCGAGAGAGTTGACCGCATGGCGACTGCCGAACTACGGGGCTTGACGGTTCACATCGATACCGGGCGCTGGAACGAGACGGTCCTCAACGGGATGGACCTGGTCGTGCCGGAGGGGAAGATCACCGCTCTGCTCGGCGAGTCGGGCTGCGGCAAGTCGATGGTCGCCGCAGCGCTCACCGGTCTGCTGCCGGAGTCGGCACGGTGCGCCGGGCAGATTCTCATCAACGGCGACCCCGTGGACGGCCGGCCTCAGTGGCGGCGCCTCCGGGGCCGGACTGTCGGCTTCGTCCCACAGGAGGGGGTCACGGCATTCAACCCCTCGGAGACTGTGGGCGCTCAGCTACGCGAGCTGGAACGCCGGCACCGGCAGTGGAGCCTCGACCGCGCGTGCACCGCGGCCCGCTATCCCGCCGAGCTGCTCGATCTGCTCCCGGACCAGCACTCCGGCGGCCAGATCCAGCGGGCCGCGCTCGCCGCCGCACTCCTGCCCTCACCCGCCGTCCTCATCGCCGACGAGCCCGCCGGCTCTCTGGACATCGAAACGGCCTACGCGGTGTGGACCACCCTTCGCAGGTACGCGGACGCCGGAGCCGCCATCCTGGTGATCACACACGACGTAGCGATGCTCACCGCCACCAAGGTCGCTGAGCGAATGGTGCTCATGCGGGACGGGACGGTCACGGCCATGGGCGGCACGGCCGAGTTGGTCGGCCTGGCCGACCCGTACGTGCGCGGCTTCTTCCAGCAAAACTTGTGACGACAATGGCCGATCGGCGGCCTCTGCGGGGATGCGGTGGCAGAAATGAGGAAGGGCCCCGCCGTTGCCGGCGGGGCCCTTCCTGCAATATGTGTCCGGCGGTGTCCTACTCTCCCACACAGTCTCCCATGCAGTACCATCGGCGCTGAAGGGCTTAACTTCCGGGTTCGGGATGGGACCGGGTGTTTCCCCTTCGCCAAAACCACCGA